>JBDTOD010000003.1:0-96930 GCA_039933415.1 bacterium | reverse complement strand
GTGGCAAGTGGCTCGTCGCGCTGGTGCTCATCGCCGGAGCGGTTGGCACAGGCGTCGTGATGCAGAACAACAATCAGCGCGAGCAGGAGCGACAGCGCATCGCCCAGGCCCACAGCGACAGCGTCGCCCGGCAGCAGGCGTTCGTCGCCGACAGCGCGCAGCGCGCCGACAGCGTGCTCGCGGCGTCCACGCTCCCGGTCGCGATGGTCGACACCGTCGCGCTCCGGGCGAAGCAGCACGACGACAGCGTCACCAACGCGAAACGCCAGATCAGGGACGGCCTCCTCGGCGGAATCAGCCGCTACACGAACGCGGTGCAGCAAGGCGATCTGGTGAGGGCGCGGGCGGCCTTTCCGAACATGTCGGATCAGGAGCAGCGGCAGTGGCAGAACGCGCTGGAGAAGTTCGACCTGAAGATCCGAGTCGAGCCATCGAACATCGCGCTCAGCAGCCACGATAGCGTCGCCAACCTCGACGTCGTGTTGCGCGTGCAATACATCGACAAGAGCACCAAGCAGCCGACGTCGGCGCGACCGAACCGCCGTCGTGCCACGCTCGTGCGACAGGGCAGTGGCTGGCAGCTCACCGCCCTCACACCGGCGTAGCAGCACGCGGCGCGAGCGGACGCACGCGGAGGCGCGCTACGGCCTCTTGCCGAGCTTCCCGCGCAGATCGGTGCTGATCGAATCGAGCTCCGCTGAATCGTACCCGACGTCCGCTTCCTGGCCGCGCGCCCACCGCGCTTCCGAATGCACCTGCAGCGAGCGCCAGTCGTCGCCGAGGAAGCGCGTGGTGATGCGGGTGCGGTAGCGCAGGTCGGGGACGCCTTCGCGCACGACGCTCGCCTGCCACGTCGTCATTGCAAAGCCCGCGCGCGAATCCGTGACGTCCACGACGTAGCGCTGAGAGAGCGCGTCCACCAGGGCGCGCATGAGCTGCGGATGCGTCATGCCGTCGCGCACGTCGATCGCTCGCATCGCCGGCTGCTCCGCCGTCGTTCGCACGAACGTCGACGGGACCGCATTGCCGTTGCCCGTATTGCTGGACACGCTCGGCGCCGGACTCCGACCAGGAGTCGGAGCTTGCTTCGCCGCCTTGGAGCAGGCGGCGAGAGTGCAGGCGAGCAGAAGCGGGTAGGGGCGCATGAGGGTCAATATACATAGGACGAACAAATGGGCAGCCGGTGACACCGGCTGCCCATTTTCGTAGCTCGCGTGCCGGAACCGCTACTGCACGCAGCGCCCCTTCGGGTCGGGCTTGGGCTTGTCCACCACGACGCGGTGATCGAGGCCGGCGATCTTGATCGCCGCATCTCGCACGAGTGTGGCGACCTGGGCCATACGACCATAGTCGATGTACTGTGGCTCGTCGGTGACCTGATGGTAGTCCGCGTGCCCACCGGTGGTGAAGAAGGTCACCGGAATGCCATACCGGGCGTACTCGTAGTGGTCGCTCCGGCAATAGATGTTCTGCGGATGGCCGTTGGCATCGATGCTGTAGTCGAAGTTCAGCCCGAGCTTGCCGCTACGGTTGACCTCTTCGATCAGGTCTCCGAGCTCGGTCGAGAGACGACGTGAGCCAACGAGCTGCACGTAGCCCGGACCACCGCGCGTCAGGCCGCCTTCCTTCTTCTCTCCCGTGACGTCGGTCGCCGCACCGCGGCCAACCATGTCCATGTTGAGCTGCGCGACGATGGAGTCGCGCGGGACGGTCGGATGGTCGGTGTAGTACTCCGACCCGTAGAGCCCCGCCTCTTCACCCGTGTGCCAGACGAACAGGATCGAGCGCTTCGGCTTGACCTTCGCGCTCGCGAGGTTCTCGGCGATCTCGAGGACGCTCACCGATCCCGAGCCATCGTCGTCGGCGCCATTGTAGATGGAGTCGAGCCGCACGCCGTGCAGCTTGTGCAGGCTGTCGGTCATGGCGCGGATACGGTCGGTCTGCTCCGCGGTGAGAGTGACGCCGGATGGGCTGTCGGCACCCTGCGGACGCGCCACGGCCATGTAGGCGCGCACCGAATCGTGATCGACCGGACGATTGTTGAAGCCGATGTGATCGTTGTGCGCACCAACCGCTACGTACTCGCTCTTGAGCACCGGATCGGAGCCCGGCAGGATGGCGACGACGTTGCGCCCGGGTGCCTGCTCTTCGCGAAGCACGATCGAGCCCGAGAGCGCCTTTCCCACCGCGCCTGTCTTCACGCTGTCCATCGAGCCAAGGATGAGCGAGGCGACGCGCGGCGTGATGAGGATGCTCGACGGCGCGGGCGACGGGGTCATGCTCTCCCGTAGCGCCGTGCTGTGCGCCACCTGCGGGATCGCTGCGGGGGGAAGTCGCTGCAGCCCCACCACGAGCAGCGCCGCGGCGCCACCGAAGCGCGACTTCTCGGAGAAGATCGCGCGCATGGGGCCGGGGACATTCTGCACCGCGAGCACGACGATCTTGCCCGCCACATCGGCGGCGGCAGGCCACGTCGTCGAATCGGCGCCCACTCCGCCGTAGATGACCGGAACGCCGTCGAGGGCGATGGTCCGGCCGGCGCGTGGGATGGGGAGATAGTCGGTACCAAACGCGAGGGTCTGGCCACCCACCTTGACCGCGGTCGCAACGGTGTCCGTGGAGTTCGAGAAGAGCGGAATGTTCTGGAAGTATCCGCCATTGTCACCCGCGGGCACGAGCCCGAGCCGGCGAACTTCGCGCTCGATGTAGGCGGTGCCCTTGAGGTTGTACTCCGTGCCGACCTGCCGACCCATCATCGAGTCGTCGGCGAAGATGTAGAGCCGAGTCATGAGGTCGGCGGCGCTGATCGGCGCGGTGGTCGGCTTGCCCATGTACTTGCGCGGCAGCTCGGCCGCCGCCGTGGCGGCGGGACGAGGACGACTCGCGGCCTGCGCGGAGCCGAGCGAGGGAAGCACGAGCAGCGCGCCGAGCGCGAGTCGGACGGCGGTGCGGGAAGACGGCATCAACGATCTCCGAGAGGTCGGGTAGTGGGCAGACGATGGTTTCCGCGGCGAGAACGTCGGCGGGACTAACGGAAACGATGGGGCGAAAGTTACCGTGAAGCTGGCCGTTCGGCTTGGACAGACCTGCGGCCCCGATCATTCGGTCACCCTTCTCTACCCGAGTCTCCCTCTCATGCTCCAACGTCACCTGCACCAGTCTCTGCGAGAGCGCGCGCTCGCGAGCCACCGCGAGATCGCCGACCTGGCACGGCCCCTGGACCCCGAGCAACTGGTCCGACGCCCGCCGGCGGGGGGCTGGAGCGTTGGTGAAGTGCTCGAACATCTCTGCGTGGCCGAAGAGGCATACGAGCCGCTCGTTCAGGAACTCCTCCGCCGAGCGCGTCCCGACGCCGGCGCACCGCTGCGCGAGTGGAGACCTTCCTTCGTCGGAGGCTTTCTCACGCGCTCGCTCCAGCGGCCTCGACGTCTTCCGGCGCCGAAGAAGATCAGACCTGGCAGCACACCACGCGGTGGCGTGATCGAGAAGTTTCTCACAAAGCAGTCCGCGCTCATCGCTCGGCTCGACGCGGCGTCAAGCTTCGATTGGGCTGCGCTCAAGCTCAACTCACCGCTCGTTCCATCGTTCGTGCGGCCGCTCGCCCGGATGAATCTCGGCGATGTGTTCTCGGTGTCGGTGGTGCACGTGGAGCGACACACTCGACAGATCGAACGCGTCATCGCAGCCACGCGATAGGAGTGCGCGCGCTGGCGAACACTGGCATTTGCGGGCGCGGGCGATAAAATCTCCCCTTCATGCACATAGCCGTCCCCACCGAGACCAGCCCCGGCGAGCTTCGCGTAGCGATCACCCCCGACAGTGTCACCCGCCTGGTCAAGGCTGGACACGTCGTCCGAGTCCAGGCCGGCGCCGGGGTTCGCGCCGGCTTTCCCGATGCCGGCTACGAGACGGCGGGAGCGACGATGGCGGTGGGAGCCGCCGTCTACGACGGTGCGCAGCTCGTCTGCCGCGTCCAGCCACCGTCCGACGCCGAGATTGCCGAGTTGCCGTCGGGCGTCGCGATGCTCTCGCTCCTCCATCCGGGACGAAACGCCGCCGTGCTCGAGGCGCTCGCCGGGCGTGGCGTCACGGCGCTCGCGCTCGAGCTGGTACCGCGTATCTCGCGCGCTCAGTCGATGGACGTGCTCTCCTCGCAGAGCACCGTCGCGGGCTACAAGGCGGTGCTCATCGGCGCGTCCGCGCTTCCCAAGTTTCTTCCGATGCTCACGACCGCGGCCGGCAACGTCACTCCCGCCAAGGTGTTCATCATCGGTGCGGGCGTGGCCGGTCTTCAGGCGATCGCCACGGCGCGCCGGCTCGGCGGCGTCGTGTCGGCGTTCGACGTGCGGCCGGCGGCGCGCGAGCAGGTGCTCTCGCTCGGCGCCACCTTCGTGGCCAATGATCTCGTGGCCGCGGGCGCGGAGACCTCGGGCGGTTACGCGCGCGCGCAGAGTGACGACGAAGCGCAGCGCACGCGCGACGCGCTCGCGGCACACATCAAGGACGTCGATCTCGTGGTGACCACCGCGCAGATCCCGGGCCGTCCGGCACCGCGCCTCATCACCGCGGAGATGGTCGCGAGCATGCGCCCCGGTGCGGTGATCGTGGATCTCGCGGCAGAGTCGGGCGGCAACTGTGAGCTCACGCGCGCCGGCGAGACGGTGCAGTCGGGCAATGTCTCCATCCTCGGTCCGGTGAATGTGCCCGCGAGCGTGCCGTTCCACGCCAGCCAGATGTTCGGCAAGAACATCCTCGCCCTCGTCACCCATCTGTCCACGAAAGAGGGTGCCCTCGCGCTCGATGCGACCGACGAGATCACCAGCGCGATGACCGTCGTACGCGACGGGTCCGTCGTCACCCGTTCCTGACCGAGACCTCATGCTATACCTCGAGCTCTACATCTTCGTGCTCGCCGGCTTCGTCGGCTTCATGGTGATCACCCGCGTTCCACCGCTGCTGCACACGCCGCTCATGTCGGCGACGAACGCGATCTCGGGCATCTCACTCGTGGGATCGCTCGTCGCGGCGGGATCGCATCGCAGCAACGTCGCGACGATCCTCGGCTTCATCGCGGTCGTGTGCGCGACGACCAACATCGTCGGCGGCTTCCTGATCACCGACCGGATGCTGAAGATGTTCAAGCGCGACGAGAAGAAGATCACGAAGCCCGCCGACACGAAGTAGTCGATGCGCGATCACTTCACGCAGCTCAGCTACGTCATTGCGGCGGTGCTCTTTATCCTGGGGCTCCGCAGCCTCACGCGTCCGGACAAGGCGCGCCAGGGAATGCAGATGGCGGCGGTGGGCATGCTGCTCGCCGTCTGCGGCACGCTCGTCAATCACGAGATTGTCGACTATCGCTGGATCATCGCGGGGCTCGCGCTCGGCACGCTGATGGGCTACCCGCTCGGCATGTGGGTGCCGACGACGGCGCTGCCGCAGCGCATCGCGATGTCGCTCAGCTTCGGCGCGCTCGCCGCGGTGCTCGTCGGCGTGTCGGAGTATCACAACGCGTTTCACGGCGGCCTGGTGGCGATCGACTCGGCGCACATGCTCGCGCTCGGGTTCGAGGTGCTGCTTGGGTCGCTCACGGTGACCGGCTCGATGATCGCGTTCGGAAAGCTGCAGGAGGTGCTGCCCTCGCGGCCGATGACCTTCCCGGGGCAGAACATCTTCAATGGATTGCTCTTCCTCGCTGCGCTCGCGCTCTTCGTGCTCGTCGTGATCGACCCGACGCAGACCGCGGCGTTCTATGGGATGATCGCCATCGCGACCGTGCTTGGCGTGTTGATGGTCATCCCCATCGGCGGCGCGGACATGCCCGTCGTGGTCGCGCTGCTCAACTCCTACTGCGGGCTCGCTGCGGCGGCGACCGGCTTCGCGCTCGGCAACAGCATCCTGATCATCTGCGGTGCACTCGACGGCGCGTCGGGATTTCTGCTCTCGATGCTGATGTCCAAGGCGATGAATCGCTCGTTCTCGAACGTGTTGTTCGGCGCCTTCGGTGCAGCACCCGCGGCGACTGCGGTCACCGCGGGCGGAGCGCTTCCCGTTCGGAGCATCTCGGCGGAGGATGCCGCGATCCAGCTCGCCTACGCGCAGCGTGTCATCATCGTCCCCGGCTATGGCATGGCGGTGGCCCAGGCACAGCACCAGGTGCGCGAGCTGGCGGAGCTGATCGAGAAGCGCGGCGGCGAGGTGAAGTACGCCATCCATCCCGTGGCGGGACGGATGCCGGGCCACATGAACGTGCTGCTCGCCGAAGCCAACGTGCCCTATGATCGGCTCTACGACATGGACGAGATCAACGGCGAGTTCCCGCAGACCGACGTTGCACTCGTGATCGGCGCAAACGACGTGGTGAACCCGGCCGCGCGGGAGGACAAGTCGTCGCCGATTTACGGGATGCCCATTCTCGACGTCGACCGGGCGAAGACGGTGATCGTGCTCAAGCGCGGCATGGCCGCCGGTTTCGCGGGCATCGAGAACATGCTGTTCCACGCCCCCGCGACCAGCATGTTGTTCGGCGACGCGAAGGCGTCGCTCAGCAAGCTCGTGAGCGAAGTCAAGAGCGCGTGAACCCTCCGGTCGCGCGGCTGCAGGGCGCGACGGCGAGCGTCCGGGGTCAGAGCCCGGGGTCAGAGCCCGGGGTCAGAGCCCGGGGTCAGAGCCCGGGGTTGAAAAACGCGCCGAGACGTGGCCGAATTTCAACGATGCTGACCCCCTTGAGTCTCTTGAAAATCATCGAAACAATGCGCCAGCCGCTGCGACGGTCGGACGTAGTCTCCACTGGCGACCCTCCAGGCATTCTGGGAGGCCGTCGGTCAATCTGGATACTCAACACCAGAATACCCGCGTACTTCCGTGGCAGTTCGGTGATCTGCGCACGATTCGGATATCTCCCTCGTCCAGCGACGACGCATCTTCCTTGCGACCCAGTGAGGAGGACACCGTGCTGACCATGACTTCCCGCAGCTCCGACACGCATCTCGCGCTCGCCGAGCGCGTGCGCGACTACATCGACCGTCACGCGGACGAACCGCTGCCGTTGGCTCGGCTCGCAAGCGAGGCCGGCGTGAGCCCGGCACATCTGCAACGCACGTTTACGCGCATCGTCGGACTCTCGCCGAAGCAGTATCAGGAGCAGTGTCGAGTCGGCGCACTCAAATCCGCACTTCGCCACGGCCGCACCGTGAGCAGCGCGACGTACGAGGCGGGCTTCGCATCGGGGCGTCGCGTCTACGAAACGGCCGACGAGGCGCTCGGGATGACACCGGGCACGTATCGACGGCGCGGCATCGGCGCGACGATTCACTATGCCGCAGTGCCGACCTCACTCGGCCTTCTGATGGTCGCGGTGACGGAGCGCGGGATCTGTGGCGTCTCACTCGGGGACGACGAGCCGTCGCTCGTTGACGCGCTGCGCAATGAGTATCCGGCGGCGGAGCTGGTGCGAGCGAGCGATGCGCGAGACCGGCTCGTCGATTCGGTGGTGGCGCACATCGAAGGGCGTGCAACATCGGGTGACCTCCCTCTCGACGTGCGCGCCACGTCGTTTCAATGGCAGGTCTGGAGAGCGCTCCAGCGGATCCCGGAAGGTGCGACACGCAGCTACCAAGCCATCGCCAGGGAGCTGGGCCGGCCGACGGCGGCTCGCGCCGTAGCTCGGGCCTGCGCGAGCAACCGGGTGGCCGTGCTCATCCCCTGCCACCGAGTGGTACGCGGCGATGGCGCGCTCGGCGGCTATCGGTGGGGAGTCGCCCGGAAGGCCGCTCTCCTTGCACGGGAGAGCGGTCGCTAGCGCAGCCGAGGCATGTAACTTCTCGCGCGTGCGTGGCGTACTGCCCTACATTGGCGCGGTCGCCGAACCGAGGCGTCGCCGAACCGAGAGGTGGAGTGCCATGCACGTCGCATACATGAGCGTAGGACAGAACCCGACGTCGGCGTCGTCGAGCCAGTCGACCACGGAACGGCCGGAACGGCCGGAGCGGGCGGAGCGCCCCGAACGTCCGTCGGCTGCCGGCCGGACCGGAACACCGTCGTCAGGCGAGCTTCGCGACCAGATCCGCGCCACGATCATCGCCGCGCAGGAGGCAGCCCGCGACGCCCAGAACCAGGCGCGCGACGCGCAGAATCAAGCTCGTGACATCCAGAACCAGGTGCGGATCGAGAACGGCCTCCCGGTGCCCGTGATCGCCGGAGCGCCGCGCCCCGGGCAGACCATTCAACTCTCGGGGTTCGCGGACAACGTGATTCCTCCTCAAGTCGTCGACATCTCGATCGCGTTCTTCGTCATGTGCGCCGTGATGGTGATCGGTTGGCCGCTCGCGCGGGCGTTGGGGAAGCGGCTCGAGAAGAGCGGTCCGTCGGCCGCGCTGCCGGCGGCGGTTGGTGAGCAGCTCCAGCGGATCGAGCAGGCAGTGGAGGCGATGTCGATCGAGGTCGAGCGGATCTCGGAGTCGCAGCGCTTCCTCACCAAGCTCCAGAGCTCCAACAACGCCGAGCACGCCGCACTTCCAGCGAGCGAGCGTCGATAGCCGCGACCTCTCGCGGTATCGCCGCCCCACCTGCACGGCACGCCTTTGAACTCCTCGGCCGTGTCGATCACGCGCGGAGCCGACGGCGTCGGCGTCGAACGGCGCGCATCGCCGGCGAGGATGATCGTGGCGAGGACGTCACGCCTCGAGCGCATGACCGCGCGGCGCGCATGCCGCGACGAGGATCAACGCGAGGGGAAGGGAGATCGTCGCCGCTCTGGCGACGCGTCTGGAGGAGCACCGCATGCCCATCTCCAACGCACCTTCGGCGTCACCAGATGCATTCTCCGCAAACGCTTTTGCTGCTTGCGTTTATGCGTCGATCATCAGAGGCGGTAGGCGGGCGTCGTCCCGTGTCAGCGACAGGCAGGTGATCAGTTGGTGGACACATGGCAGGTCTCCGCGCGCTCGGCGGCTAGACGAGCTCCAGCTCGACTGCATTGTTCGCGAGTGTGCGGGTCAGGTAACAGTGCACGCCGCAGGCGACGAGTCCTGCGTCGGCGTAGATCCGTCGGTATTGCGACTTGCTGCGAGGGTGCCAGCCATCGAGATCACCTTCCATGTCGTCTCCGGTGGTGTACGATTCCAGGAAGGCGACTCCGTTCAGCAGGCCGGCGATGTGCCGCACGCCTCGCTTGAGCAGGGGGTCCGGGACGTACTGCAGCATGTCGGCGCAGATGACGAGGTCGTAGCCGCGGCCGAGCGACATGGAGGGGAGCTGCTCGAAGCTTCCGAGCTTGATGTTGCGTCGGCGGCCGAATCGGGCGACGACGTACTCGCTCGGGTCGATTCCGAGATACCGTAGTCCGGGGCGAAGCCGGCGCAGCTCTGCGCCCCACGTCCCCTCGCCGGCACCGACGTCGAGCACGGTGCGAAGCTTCCGCCCGAGGAAGTACTCCGTGACGCCGAGGACCATGCGGATCTTCCGTCGCACGGAATCCGGCGTGTGGACCCGGGTGCGCGGATCGCGGTACCATTTGGTGAAGTAGGCTTCGTCGTACGATTTACGTCCGGCGTCGGTCGGCATCTTGGGAGGAGCCATGCGGGTGAGCCGCGGATTGGAGAGGGGAGTGGAAGTGCGTGGGCGCCTGGTGGCGCGCGCGCTCGGACGAGTGGGCGTGGTCTGCCTGCTGGTGATCGGCGCGTGCACGACGCGCCAGACGCCGCCGCCGCAGACGACGGTGGACCTGAACTCCGACGGTCAGACGTCGAACGGCAAGACGAAGGTCCGGGTGGAGAATCAGAATAGCGCCGACATGACGATCTATGTATACCGCGGCTCGCAGCGCATGCGGCTCGGCCGCGCGGCGGGCAACACGACGACGAGTCTCGACATTCCCTCGAGTATGGTCAGCGGCGTGACCGACCTCCGGTTCCAGGCCGAGCCACTGGGCAATCAGCGGGGGATCATCTCGCAGCCCATCCCCGTCTCGCCAGGCGACCTCGTGGACTTCATCGTGCCGGCGCACTGAGGGATCACCGCTGCGAATCCTGCTTCTCGTCGCGGCCGTACTGCTGCTGGCCGCTGGCGTGGTGCTCGGTGGTCTGGCCGTGGTTGCGGTGCGGCGCAGCGAGGGAGTGTTCCTCCCGGCCGGCTACGTGGCGCTGATGTGTCTGGTCGGTGGCGGCGCTCTGGCGAGGTACGCGCTGCGACTCTGATGCCGAGCATCTGGGCGAGGCTCGCGGGGCGATCGCTGAGGGCCTCCAACCTTCGCCTGGTTCGAGCTGTCGAAGGCGTGACTGGTGCTCTCCCTTCCTCCCTCACTCCCGAGACCACGATGCGCTCCACGATGCAGACGCTCACCGCAGCCTGTCTGATCCTTGGCGCCGCGCCAGTGCTGGCGCGCGCGCAGGCGGCGGTGGGACGTGCCGAGTCCGTGTATACGTGGCGCGGGACCATTCCCATGAACGGCACGTTCACGGTCAAGAACTTCAATGGTCCGATCGACGTCCGCCCTTCGAGTGGCAACACCGTCGAGCTGCGTGCGGAGAAGATCACGTTCCGCGGCGGCGACATCCACGACGTGGGGTTCGTCGTGCGGACGTCGAGCGGGGGCGATGTGACCATCTGCTCGACGACTGATGACGAGTCCTGCGACGGCGATCGTCGGCGCGACGACCGTCACCGGGGCGAGAACGTCAAGGTGGCGATGACCGTGCTCGTGCCGCGCACGGTTCGGCTGAACGTTGCGACCGGGAACGGCGCGGTGTCGGTCGAGAACGCGGGCAGCGAGGTCGAAGCCGCGACCGGGAACGGCCGCGTGCGCGTCGTGGGCACCGAAGGCCGGGTCCGCGTCAGCACGGGCAACGGCGCCGTGGAGGTCCGCGGCGCGAAGGCTCCCGTGAAGGTCTCGACCGGAAATGGCGACGTGGACGTCACGACCGCGGAAGGGCCGGTGGAGGTGAGCTCGGGGAACGGCGACATCGACGTGCGGATGTCGGCGGTACGCGCGCGCGACGACATGGAGTTCCACACGGGCAGAGGCTCGGTGCGCTTGACGTTGCCGGCGAGCTACAGCGGCGAGCTGGATGCGTCGACGGGCAACGGCTCGATCAACTCGGAGTTCGATCTGAAGGTGAAGGGCCGACTCGACCCGCATCGCGTGCGCGCGACGATCGGCGACGGCGGCCCGATGTTGCGCATGTCGACGGGGAACGGGCGGTTCGACATTCGGAAGGGGTGAGTGGGGCAGCGCGCTTCGGCGCGTGATCGGTCGTTGGTGGACGGAGAACGGATACGGCCTCGGGAGGCAGGTGCTCCCCGAGGCCGTATGCGTTCACGGTTCACCGACGACAGCGTTTCGTTACGCCGCCATCCGTCCTTCCGGTACCCACACGATCTTGCCGCCTTTGAATGCGCTGACGCACTGATAGCGGGCAGGGGGAAAACCGCTCACGCCGATCTCGAGCGAGTCGCCCGTACGCACGGGAATCTTCTCGCCGAGCAGCACGACGGCGCCATCGAAAGACTCACTTTCCACGACTCCTGCCTGACGCACCGATTCAGGGCCGGAGCTGATCGCGAACTGAAACTTGGACAATGTCTGCCTCCAGGATGGTCCTGACCTCTGGTACCCTGCTGGGGGAGAAAGTTCGCGAGGTTCCAGGAGGTTCCTGGATGCATGTTCACGGATTCAGCCAGTACGACAATTTCACGAGGAAGGTGATTCTCGGATCGTCGTGGAACGCGGAGCCGTAGTCGCGGCGCAGGAGCTCGAACGCCGTCTTCCTGTCGTGATACGAATCGATGGTGAGCTTGAGCTGCTCGGAGCTCGTGCGCACGGCGCGACGCGACAACAGTGAGACGATGCTGTCCGGCACGGGATCGAACATGCGCGCGAGCACATACAGGTAGGATCGTCGTAGGTGACGCGCGCCTCGGTACGAAAACGGCTCTCCTTCCCTTCGTTCGGCTCGTACTCGAGGAACTGATCGATTGTCGGCGCGTGCGTCCATCGAGTACTGGCGCAATGGACGCGCGCGTCGCCGCGACGGCGGTTGCCGTTGCGCGCGCACCGCGCGCACCCTCCGGACGTGCGGGCTGACTCGCTGATGCGACGATGGTGGCAGCCGATTGCATGGACGCCAAGGCGCGCGGTGCGGCGCTGACGACGGCAAGCGCGAGGATCGCGGCTGGTCGGCGCGTAATGGTCGGGCGGAAGATGTGACGTCGGGTGGGCAGGTGCCGATGGAGCTGGGCGCATGGCCGGTCCGCGACGTGTGGGGCATCGGTTGAGACAGCGGATGCCTCGAAAGAGTCGAAAGCCCCTCGAGCTACGGCCCGTCGTCGCGGATGCGGTTCCGCTCGTCCACGAGCACCACGGTAGGCACGTGCCCGCCCACCACCTCGTGGTCCTCGAACTCGGCGTACGTCATCAGGATGACGATGTCGCCAGGAGCGCCGAGGCGCGCGCCAGCGCCGTTGAGCTGGACGACGCCAGATCCGGGCTCGCCCGGGATCAGGTACGTCTCGAGCCGCGCCCCGTTGTTGACGTTCACCACCTGCACGCGCTCGTACGGCAACATGTTGGCGGCGTCCATCAGCGCGCGATCGACCGTGAGACTTCCCTCATAGTTGAGATCCGCCCCGGTGAGCGTGGCACGATGGATCTTGGACTTGCAGAGGATGCGGCGCATGTTCCGAAGGGTAACTCTTGACTACCACTCCCTGTAGGTGGTAGCGGGCACTGGGTAGCGAGACGTCGTAGCGAGTCGGTGGTCGCGAGACCCGACCCCGGACTCTGACCCCGGACTCTGACCCCGGCTCTGACCCCGGGCTCTGACCCCGATCCCGCTACGCGCTACCACCTACAGGGAGTGGTAGTTTTCAGTTAGCTTCGCCCCATGCCGACGCCCCCGCTCCGCCCCGCCCTGGCCGCACTCGCCGCAGCGCCAGCGGCAACCACGATCCGCAGACTCTGGAAGGCGCTCACCCCCGAAGAGCGCACCGCAGCGATCACCGCCTCGCTCGTGGACGACGAGAACGGCTGGGTGAAGACGACGACGCGCGGCGCAATCGCCAGTGCGCTGAAGTTCCGCCCCCAGACAGTGGCGACGTGGCCACGCCAGAAGATGATCACCGAGGCCGCACGCCTGCCCCTGGACGACGCGCAGCTCCTCAGCGCATATCTCGTCGACCTCCATCTCGGCACCCGCCGTCCCATGATGGCGGCGTTCCTCGACGCGGTCGGCGTGAAGCACGAGGACGGACGCATCGACACCGAGGCGAGCGGTCCGATCGAGGTGCCCGAGGCGACGATGAAGGCAGCCGCCGACGAGCTGGCGCAACAGTTCCCCGCCGACGAGGTCGTGACCTACTTCCTCACCCTGCTGCTCCAGGATGCTGAGACGTGGGGCGGAACGATCGCCTGGCTCGAATCACGAGTGGGTTAACCAAGGGCGGCCCCTGTGCGGCGATCGTTCGCCGCGCCTCAGCGCCGCACGAGCGGCGAAAACGCGACCCCATCGGGACCCGCCCCGACCGCGCCGAAACCGACGACCTTTCGCGTGACGAGGTCGATCGCCATCACCTGATTGGTCGCGTGCAGCGTGACATACGCGAGGTCGGCGATCGGATCGAACGTGATCCCTTCGGGACCGGCGTTCGTTCCGACGGCCGGTGCGCCGATCCCCTTCTCCGCGGACAGTCTGATCTGCGCGAGATCCTTGCGCGTGCCGGTGTCGAAGATCCACACCTTGTTGGAGTCCGGGTCGCTCACGAGCACTACGCGACCGGTGCGTGACGAACCGACTCGGTACGGCGTGCCGAAGCCGGTGATCGTGCCGAGTGTCTTCGTCGTCGCGCCGTCGATCACGGTGACCGTCCTGGCGGTGTTGCTTCCCACCCAGACCTGTACGCCTCCTGGCGTGGCGGAGATCCCCTCGACCTGCGACGCGACCGGGAAGGTGCGACGCGTGGTACGCGTGTCGATGTCGAATTCGGTGACGCTTCCATCGCCGACGTTCGACGTCCACGCTCGGCGACCGTCGCGCTGCACAGTGACCATGTGTGAGCCGCGTGCGTTCGTCGCGAGCGCGGTGTCGACGCGGCCGCTGATGAAATCCACCAGCACGAGTTTCTGCGAGCTCTCGCTCGTCACGACCAGCTTCGCGCCCGCCTGCACGAACGCCACGCCATGCGGCCGGTGGTACTCGCCGAGATCGATCGTGCGCACGACGGCTGGCGTCTCGGCGGCGAGGTCGATCACGCTCAGCGTCTGCCCCACGACGGTCTGATTGCCGTAGTTGGTGACGACGGCCCAGCGTCCATCTGGAGAGATGGCCACCTCGTGCGGTCCGACGCCGACGGGAAGCGTCGCCACGGTCTTCATCGTGGAGGCGTCGAGCACGGTTGCCGATGCGCCCTCCTGATTCGCCACGACGAGCAGCCCAGCCCGCGGCGCGACTTCGGGGCGGTAGTTTTCGATGACGCTGTTGCGGCGCGTCGAATCGAGGCGCGCGCGCCGCGCGTCGCGCGCGTCGGTGGGACCATTGCTGGTCTGCGGCGGCGGATTGGACGAGCCGCACGCAGCGGCGAGCGCGAGCGAGACGAAAGTGACGAGCGACAGTGGACGCAGCGTCGGCATCGGCGTGGCGGGGTGACGGGAGTGGTGAGCGGCTGGGCAATCTGAACGTGCACGGCGCACGAGCGCCAGACGAGCGGGTACTACACCGCTCGTGCCTGATCGACACGGAGGGGAGGCACTACCCTGCGTTCGGTGCGACTCGGGGTCAGAGTCGAAGACGCTGACCCCCTTGGCAGTCAGCCGGCGTGCGCCGTCGCGGTGGTCTTCTCTGGCGGGACTGGCGACGTGCTCGACGGCAGCCACACGGTGAACGTCGTGCCACGCCCCATCTCGCTCTCGACCTCGATCGCCGCGCCGATCAGCTCCGCGAACGCCTTCACGATCGACAGGCCCAACCCCGTGCCGCCGAACTCGCGGCGCGTCGAGCTGTCGCCCTGCTCGAACGGCTCGAACACTTTTTGCTGTCGGTCGGGAGGGATGCCGATCCCGGTGTCGCGCACGCTGATCGAGACCGGCTCCGATGTCGCCGGATCCATCTCGACGACGACGCTCACCTCTCCCTCGTTCGTGAACTTGATGGCGTTGCCGATCAGGTTGATGAGGATCTGCCGCAGCTTGCCCGCATCGGTGACGATCGTCGCGAGCGATTCGGGCACCTGGCCGCGCAGCGTGATCCCCTTCGCCTGCGCCGTCGACTCGAGCATGGCCATCGTGTCCCGCACGAGCGAACCCACGGCGACCGTGTCCGTTTCGAGCTCCATGCGTCCCGCTTCGACCTTGGCGACGTCGAGGATCTGATTGATGAGCGACAGCAGGTGCATGCCGTTTGCGCGGATGCGCTCGGCGTAGAGCTGCGCGTTCGAGGTGAGCGGACCTTCCTTGCCCTGGAGCAGCACGCGCGAGAAGCCGATGATCGCCGTGAGCGGCGTGCGCAGCTCGTGGTTCATGCGCGTCATGAACTCGCTCTTCGTCCGGTTCGCCGACTCCGCGGCGTCCTTCGCGGCACGCAGCGCGTCTTCCACCTTCTTCCGCTCGGCGATGTCGTGCCAGACGGCGAGGATCACTTCGCGGCCGTTGAGACGCACCGGAGTGAGCGTCGCTTCCACGGGGAAGACACTGCTGTCGCTGCGCTGGTGCGTCCATTCGAAGCGATAGAATCCATGGTCGCGCGCGCGTTGGAGCATCTGCGCCGCGACCACCAGCGAGAGGCGCCCATCGGGCTGCCGATTCGGCGAGAGCTGAGCCGCGCTACGCCCAAGCACTTCGGATTTGCGGACGCATCGCAGCATGCGCAGCGTGGCGTCGTTGCAATCGATGACGCCGGTGTCGTCCATCAGAAGGTGCGCGTCGGACGACCGCTCGAACAGGATGCGGAATCGTTCGTCCGACGCTTCGCGCTCGGTGATGTCGACGCCGGCCGCGATGAGGCCGTGCACCGCCTCTCCCTCGCCACGGCGCAGCGGTGTGATGTTCCAGATCACCGTGCGACGTTCGCCGCGCGCGCCATTCACCGGCCAGACGAGGTTGCGCAGCACCTGCCCGGCGAGCACGGAGCGAATCCCCGCGTCGATCTGCATGCGGAAGTCGGGTGTCGCGAACGTGCCGACGTAGTCGCGGCCGATCGCCTCGGTGCGTGGCACGCCGAACAGCGCCTCCGCTTCGCGATTCCACTCGAACACGGAGCCGTCCGTTCGCACGCCGACGATCGCGCTGCCGGCCGTGTCGACGAGCGATCGGAAGAGCGCCTGGCCGCGCTCGAGCGCCTCGGCCTGCTCGAGCAGCTCCTGATTCTGGAGCTCCTGCGCCTGCGCCTGCGCCTGCCGCTCTTCTTCCAGATGCCGCTCGTCGGTGATGTCACGGAACACGGCGACGCAGGCGTACGGAGGTTCGCTCTCCGATCGACGAAGCGGGTGAGTCTTCACCGAGAGCCATCGCACCGCGCCGCGACTGTCGTGCACGCCGAGAATCGCGTCTACCACCGGCATGCCCGTGCGAAGTGTGACGATCGTGGGAAGGTCCTCGGGAAGGTAGGGCACGCCCTCGTGCGTGAAGATGTGTGGCACGAGGCCCGACATTTTCGTGCCTGGCGCGACCGCCTGGAGATTTAGAATGCGAAGCGCGCTCCGATTCGCACTGATCAGCACGCCGTCGGCTCCCGCGAGCAGCGTCCCTTCGTCCATCACGTCGAGGACGGCACGAATCTGCGACTCGTGCTCGGCGAGCGCGGCGGTGGTCTCCTCGAGCCGCGCGTGCGCCGGCCGCAGCGCGAGACGAACGCCCATCCCGAGCGAGGCGAGAAGAAGAATCGCGCACACCGTCTCCTCGAGAACGAGCTGGTCGATCCCGCGTTCCGACGACTCGCTCATGAGCGCCAGCGACGAGTCGACCGTCGAGAGGCGTCGGCGCTGCTCTCGGACATGCGCCTCGAGGACTGCGTCGGAAACCGGCGCTGCACCACGGGCCGCGATCGCCTGCTCCAACTGTCGCTCGAGATCGGCTCTCGCCTGCATCGCGAGCGATACACGCTCCGTCATGACGCGCTGCCGCTCCGTCTGTGCCACGAGCAGCCCGAGCATCGCGACCGCCGTGGCGATCACGACGAACGCGGCGATGCTGGAGCGCCGAAGGAGCTGACTGGAGGTGGACACGGAGGTTCGGAGGGTTCGCGATTGGTTCGCTTCACCCAAGGATCGGCAAAGGGGAGCCGCACCGTAACCTCCGTGGCCGGATGCGCCGATGGCGGCCTGTCTGCGACAGGCCGCCATCGACGTTCGTGCGGGTGAATCTTAGTAGGTCCGGTCCGGCGCCAGCATCCGCTTCGCGACCCAGACCAGGAGCGCGATGGGGAGGATCACCATGAGGGCGAACTTGAGCGCCGTGAGGATGAGCCCGACAATCCCGAGCCCGACCCCGATGACCACTCCGAACAACGACATCCCCAGCACGAACAGCACGAACGCGAGCGGGACGCCCACGAACAGAACGAGGGCGGAGTAGAAGAGGAACTTGAGCGTGTTACGCATGACGGCACGGGCTCCGATGGAAGAACGTCACTCCCTACGCTGGCTCCGCCGCGCCGGTTTCCGGGTGGACGCTCAGGCGCCTCAGTCGGCCGTGCCGAGCCGGAGCAGCGTGTCCGCGTTCAGCGCGCGCCAGTCCGACGGATATTGCCAGATCCGTCTGACGCACTCGCGCGAGCTCAGCACGAGGCATCTCGAGGCGCGAGCCCAGGACTGCGGCGTCGCCACTTCTCTCACCGTCCACTCCACACCATCGCGATCGGCCACGATGTGCGGATATTCCTCGGCGGCCGCTCCCCCATTGGCGGGGAAGATATGACCGTGTGCATCGACACTCCACGACACCCGGGCACCTACATCTGTACTGGTGAAACACCTCGCGCCGGACTCGGCGAACCAGGCGACAAAACAGTTGCTGCCTCGCAACGGAAGCTTCGTGCCGCAGCACGCTCGAGCTTGAAAAACGGCTCTGGGAAGCTTCCGGCTTCAAAGGCAGCAAGTGTCGCGCCGCGAATGGTTTACGTCGCAGTGCCGATGGCGATCGAGCGGAATTACATCCCGCCAAGCAGGTTGTCGATGCGCTTCTCGGCCGCATCCATCGCGCGCCCTTCGAGGATCGAGCGCATGAGATCGTCCACCTCGAGCTCGAAATCGGTGGGAAAGCGCCGATTCTCGGGAAAGCGGATGACCGCGCCGATGACGAGGGGAAAGTGCGGCTCCGCGTCGTCCTCTTCCTCGTCTTCCTCGTCCTCCTCGTCGTCCTCATCCGCTCCGACGACCTCTTCGTAGGAGGTGCCGCCGAGCGTGGCCGAGGCCGCCCAGGGCTCCGCCTCGTCTTCGTCTTCCTTGTCCTCGGGCGAGACCGACTCCTGGATCGCGCGCATCGTGCGCTCGGGCAGGAGCGCCGACAGCTCGCCGCGCACTCCACCGTCCTCCTCCCACGCGGCGCCGACGACGATCACGGGTTCGCCGAACGCGTCGCTGGCGAAGAACGCATCGACGAGCGGTGCCGGATACGCGTTGACCGCGAGCAGAACTTCCTGCGGGCCAGCACGCGTGAAAGCAATCGGCTGCTCACCCGGGGCCGCACCCGGCCGGTCGACTCGCTCCAGCCGAAGCAGGATTGGCTCGGGCACGAGGAAGGTGAGCGGATTTTCGCGGGTGTACGGTCCATGCGGCTCGGACGCGGACTCGTCGGAGGACGCGTCGGAGGAGGCGTCGGGCGGCTCGGGTGGTGTCCAGCTCATATCGCAAGTTAGTCGCGCGACGCCCGTCTCACGACGGGAGGGAGATCAGCCTGGCACCACGGTGGCGATCGCTTCGCACAGCGCCGCGATCGTGTACGGTTTGGTGAGAAAGGTGGTTCGTGCGTCGAGGGGCAGATCCTGGTCTTCCGCCGTGTAGCCGGAGACGAATACCACGGGAAGCGCCGGCTCGAGCGCACGTAGCGTCGTGACCATGTCCAGCCCTCCGACGATCGGCATGACGACGTCGGTGACCACCACGGCGAACGCCTCGCGACGCTCCTCGAACACGCGCAGCCCTTCGGCGCCGTCGGACGCCTCGATCACGGCGTAGCCCGACCGCTGAAGAAGCCGGCGCGCCTGCGAGCGAACGCGCGGCTCGTCCTCGACGAGGAGCACGAGCCCGCGACTGTCCTGCGCCGCCACCTCCACGTGCCGAGCCACCGAGGACCCATCACCGCGCGGCAGGTGGATGCGGACGTGGGTGCCGGCGCCAGGAGCGCTTCGCAGCGAGACCGCGCCACCCGACTGGCGCACGATCCCATATACCGTGGCGAGACCGAGCCCGGTGCCGTGCGCCTTTCCCTTCGTCGTGAAGAACGGCTCGAAGGCGTGGTTGCGCGTCGCGTCGTCCATCCCCGTGCCCGTGTCCTCGACATCGATCGTGACATACGGGCCTGGCGTGATGTCGAGCGCGGCGGCTTCGGCAAAGGCGAGGTCCGTCTCGCCCGTCGTGATCGTGAGCGTGCCGCCGCGCAGCATCGCGTCGCGCGAGTTCACGGCGAGGTTGACCAGCACCTGCTCGAGCTGGCTCGAGT
The DNA here is from genome assembly GCA_039933415.1 of bacterium. Lineage (GTDB taxonomy): Bacteria > Gemmatimonadota > Gemmatimonadetes > Gemmatimonadales > Gemmatimonadaceae > AG11. Next base: position 77,285 of record JBDTOD010000003.1, on the reverse strand, counting down.
CGGCCACGACGGGCGCGCGCTCCACGCCGCGTCGCAACTCGATGCGCACGCTGCTTCCGAGCACTCGGATGAGCAGCCGCTCGACGCGCTCGACGACTTCGTTGAGATCGAGCAGGCCGGGGTTGCGTACTTCCTTGCGCCCGAAGATGAGGAGCTGACGTGTGAGCGCGGCACCGCGACCGACCGCCTCGCGAATGTCGGTGACATCCTCCTGCAGAGGATCGTAGGTCGCCAATGCTTCTCCCAACGACTCGGTGGCGCCGAGGATCACACTGAGCAGGTTGTTGAAGTCGTGCGCGACCCCGCCGGCGAGACGCCCCACCGCATCCATCTTCTGGGCGAGGAGTACCTGCGCTTGTACCTGTTCCTGCTGTTCGCGGGCCCGGAGCGCCTCGGTGACGTCGTTCATGACGACGATGCGTACGCGCCGCCCATCGAGCTCGAAGCCGTACGAGATGGTCTCGACGTCGATCAGCGTGCCGTCACTTCGCCGATGACGAAACGATCCGGCTCGATCGTACCCCGGATTGTCGTGCGAGTAGTTGAGCACACGCTCCGCGTCATCCGGCGGGCGGACGAAGAGGATCGTGTTGGCGAGGAAGTCCTCCTCGGAGTAGCCGTAGTGCGCGACCGCGGCGCTATTGACGGCGAGAAAGCGCAACGACTCCGCGTCGTAGACCCAGGTCGGGAGCGGGTTGGCGTCGAAGAGCAGCCGGACGTCGCGCGCCGCGCGTGCGGCGTCGAGCTCGGGGGCGGGCACGGCACGAAGGCGCGCGCCGGAGGTGCGCGGCGTCGCCCACTCGGAGCGGCGGCGCACGTCGCGCACGACGGAGAACATCCCACCGTCGGGGAGCAGGGTAGACGAGATCTCGACGTCGATCGGCTCGCCGTCGGCACCGCGCACGCGATGCATCGTGACGACCGAGCCGTGCTTCGCCAGCTCCTGCACGGGCGACGGGTGCGCCGGGCGGTCGGACTGCTCGGTGAGCTCCTCCATGTGCCGGCCGACGAGCGACTCCATGTCCTCGCCGACGAGCTCCGCAAACGCCGGATTCGCCAGCCGCACGCGGCGCGATGCGTCGAAGACGATCATCCCGTCGCACGCGGAGTCGAAATAGTAGCGGAAATCCAGCGTCATCGCGGATTCGGACGGAGACTGCACGTCGACAGAGTTGGCCGAGGGAGACTGCATCAGATGAGTATCGTCCGCGTACCGGGACGGGCATAGGAGTGGAGGGCGAGCGGCTCTGGCCGCTGCAACGGTCGCACCATCGGTGCGGAGCGTGCCTGCGCGACGCCGGATGCAAACCCCGGTGTGTAGCGACAACACCCTCGTGCGCCGGAGCCACAACTCGCCTAGATTCACGGCGCGGCGACGGATGCCGCACGCGTCACCTCCCGACCCGGGACCCGATGCAGGCCAAAATCGAACCAGCGCTCCGGCTCGCCAGCTCGGAGCGCGGCGCGCGAGACGCGACGCCCCGACTCTTGCTCACCGAGGACCGGGTGGAGCGGAACCCCGGCACCGCGCTCGATCTCGACATCGTCCGCGCACTCCGGGTCAACCGGAGCGCCGTCGAACGGCGCGCGGCGACGATTCCGACGCGCCGCACCGTGAAGAAGCAGTGGCAGGCGGCATGGCTGCTGCGCGCCGTGTCGCTCATCGACCTCACCACGCTCGCCGGGGATGACACCGCGGGCAATGTGCGACGCCTGTGCGCCAAGGCGGCCCACCCAATCCGCGACGATCTCGCCGCGGCACTTGGCGTCACCGACCTCGGACTCACCACCGGTGCCGTGTGCGTCTATCACGCCATGGTGTCCACGGCGGTCTCGGCCCTTCATGGGACGAACATTCCAGTCGCCGCGGTGAGCACGGGATTTCCGGCCGGACTGAGCCCGCTCGAGGAGCGCGTGCGCGAGATTCGCGCGTCGGTCGCGGCCGGCGCGCGCGAGATCGACATCGTGATCACCCGTGGCCACGTGCTGACCGGCAACTGGCAGGCGTTGTACGACGAAGTCCGGCTGTTCCGCGAGGCGTGCGGGGATGCGCACATGAAAGCCATTCTGGCCACCGGCGAGCTCGCGACGTTGGGCAACGTCGCGCGGGCGAGCATGGTCGCCATGATGGCCGGCTCCGACTTCATCAAGACGAGCACGGGAAAGGAAGGTGTGAACGCGACCCTGCCGTCCAGCCTCGTGATGGTCCGGATGATCCGCGAGTATTTCGAGGCCACCGGGTACGCGATCGGATACAAGCCCGCGGGCGGCATCCGCAGCGCGAAGAACGCGCTCGAGTACCTCTACCTGATGAAGGAGGAGCTCGGGAACCGCTGGCTCAAGCCCGACCTCTTTCGCTTCGGCGCGAGCGGCCTGCTCACCGACATCGAGCGCCAGCTCGAGCATTTCGTCACGGGTCGCTACTCCGCAGCGCACCGTCATCCCATGGTGTGATCATGACATCGGTCCGCGAGATCTACGACACCATGGACTACGGCCCCGCTCCCGAGGGCGACGCCGCCGCACGCGAGTGGCTGGAGAAGCACGACGCGAAGTTCGGACACTACATCGCCGGCGCGTGGACCAAACCGTCGTCGCTCTTCGAGGTGAACAACCCGGCGACCGGCAAGCGCATCGCGCAGGTGTCGCAGGGCTCGCGCAAGGACGTGGACGCGGCCGTGAAGGCGGCGCGCAAGGCGCTGCCTGCGTGGCAGGCACTCGGCGGACACGGGCGTGCGCGCTACCTCTACGCACTCGCGCGCGCCGTGCAACGCAACTCGCGCCTACTCGCCGTGCTCGAGAGCATGGACAACGGGAAGAGCATCCGCGAGACACGCGACATCGACGTCCCGCTCGTGGCGCGGCACTTCTACCATCACGCCGGTTGGGCGCAGCTCATGGAGAGCGAGTTCGCCGGCCATCACGGTGCGGGTGTGGTCGGGCAGATCATCCCGTGGAACTTCCCTCTGTTGATGATGGCGTGGAAGGTCGCGCCCGCGCTCGCCGCGGGCTGCACCATCGTCATCAAGCCGGCCGAATTCACGCCGCTCACCGCGCTGCTCTTCGCCGAGCTCGCGGACGCAGTCGGTCTGCCGTCCGGTGTGCTCAACGTCGTCACGGGTGACGGCGACACCGGAGCGGCCATCGTTGCCAACGATGGCATCGATAAGATCGCCTTCACCGGCAGCACCGACGTCGGACGAATCATTCGCAAGGCGACGGCGGGAAGCGGCAAGAAGCTCTCGCTCGAGCTTGGAGGCAAGTCGCCGTTTATCGTGTTCGAGGACGCCGATCTCGACTCGGTGGTCGAAGGAGTGGTCGACGCGATCTGGTTCAATCAAGGCCAGGTGTGCTGCGCCGGCTCGCGGCTGCTCGTGCAGGAGGGTGTGAGCGATCGGCTGATCGCCAAGCTGCGCGCGCGCATGGAGACGCTGCGACTCGGCTCACCGCTCGACAAGTCGGTGGACATGGGCGCCATCGTCGCACCGGTTCAGCTGGAGCGGATCCGTACGCTCGTGGCGGCGGGCGCGGCCGAGGGTGCCGAGATGTGGCAGCCGAGCTGGGCATGCCCGCAGGAAGGATGTTTCTATCCGCCGACGCTGTTCACCAACGTGCAGCCGTCGTCGTCGATCGCACAGGTGGAGATCTTCGGGCCGGTCCTCGTGGCGATGACGTTTCGCACGCCGAGCGAGGCGGTCGCGATGGCCAACAACACGCAGTACGGGCTGGCGGCGTCGGTGTGGAGCGAGTCGATCAACCTCGCGCTCGACATCGCGCCGAAGATCAAGGCGGGCGTGGTGTGGATCAACTCGACCAATCTGTTCGACGCGGCCGCGGGATTCGGAGGCTATCGCGAATCCGGATTCGGCCGCGAGGGCGGGCGTGAAGGGATGTGGGAGTATCTGTCGCGCGACCACGCGACCCACACCGACGATCTCGCCGCCGGTCGAGCCGCGCGCGCGTCGGTGCGCCCGACCAAGAGCTCCACGAGCGTGCGCCCCATCCGTCGCGCCGCGGAGCTCGACGACCCGGATCGTGGCGCGCCGCTCGTCGACCGGACGGCGAAGCTGTTCATCGGTGGCAAGCAGACGCGCCCCGATTCGGGCTACTCGCTTCGCATCTCCGGTGTCGACGGACGCGTGGTGGGCGAGGTGGGCGAAGGCAATCGCAAGGACCTTCGCAACGCCGTCGAGGCCGCGCACGCCGCGGCGGCGGGATGGTCGAAGGCGACGGGACACGCCCGCGCGCAGATCCTCTACTATATCGCCGAGAATCTCGCCGCGCGATCGGCCGAGCTCGCGCGCCGGATCTCGGCCCTCACCGGCAACGACGGCGCCGCCGAAGTCGAGGCGACGGTGCGCCGGCTGTTCACGTACGCCGCGTGGGCCGACAAGTACGACGGCCAGGTGCATCAGGTGCCGCTGCGCGGTGTCGCGCTGGCGATGAACGAACCGATGGGCGTGATGGGGCTCGTGTGTCCGGAAGAGCATCCGCTGCTGGGACTCGTGTCGCTCATCGCGCCGGCCATCTGTGTCGGCAACACGGTCGTCGTCATCCCGTCGGAGCGCTCACCGCTCGCGGCGACGGACTTCTATCAGGTGCTGGAGACGTCCGATCTGCCGCCGGGCGTGATCAACATCGTCACCGGTGCGAAGGACACGCTGGCGAAAACGCTCGCCGAACATGATGACGTCGACGCGATCTGGTACTTCGGCTCGGCCGGCGGCGTGAAGACGGTGGAGCTGGGGTCGGCGGGGAACATGAAGCGGACGTGGTGCGAGGTGGATGGCCGCTCGTGGGCGGACGCCGACGAGGGCGAGGGCCGCGAGTTTCTGCGCGAGTCGACGCAGGTCAAGAACATCTGGATCCCGTACGGCGAGTAGTCACGTCGGGGTCGACGAACAAGCAAAAGCGCGCCGATCGAGGAATCGATCGGCGCGCTTTTCACTTTTCGATCGAGCGTGACCCTTACGGTGCGACCACCGCGCCGCTCGTCCGCCCGATCACCTGGTTCACGTCGGCGCCGACAGCACGACCGTCGTAGCCCTTGCTCAGGTACGGGCTGAGTGGACTGAGGACCAGGTTCCCGCCCAGCAGGTTGATGAACAGGCTGCTGAGCGAGCTGGCCCACCAATTGTTTGCCGGGTACGGCGTTCCCGCGGTCTGACCGGCGATCACGTTGTTGGTGACCAGCGCGCCCGGCGCGAAGTAGTTGAGCGACGCCGTGCCCTCCGACTGTCCGCCTCCCTTGATGCCGTAAGCGCCGCGGGAGAGGATGTTCGAGTGAACGACCAGCCGCTGCATCTGCGGCAAGCTACCCAGCAACACGGCGAACGCGTTTCGTCCGGCCGCGCTCGTGACCGTGTTGTGCATCATCACCACGTCGCGAACATCACCGAGGAGCTGCAGCGTGTGGCCGTCTCCAGTGAACTGCCCGACGTTGATGTTCTCGATGATGTTGTCCGTGATCACGATGCGCGCGGCGGGAATCGCCGGGAGACCCGACGGGTTCGCCGCGAGGTTCAGACCATTGCCCGTGTTGCGGATGCGGTTGTAGCGGATCGTGATGTCGCTGCTCGTCGTCCAGGGATTGTCGTTGTTCTGGTTCTCGGACTTGAGCACGAAGGCAAAGCCCGCCTGCGCGTCGGCCCAGTTGTTCTCGAAGACGTTGCCCTCGACGAGCAGGCGCTTCACGTGCTTCGTCTCGAGGAGGTTCTTCACCTGCCAGACCTTTTTCCAGGTGGCCGGACGGGTGATGTGATTGCCGCGCAGCGTGATGTCCGATGGCGACTGGTTGGCGACCGTCATCGTGCCGCCGCCAAAGACGATCACTTCGTGGCCGGCCTCGAGGTGGTTGTTCTGGATGAGGAAGGGGCCAGGACCGTTCCAACCGACGATCGCCTGCGACTCACCATGGTTGCTGTGGCACTCGGACAGCCACGAGTCGATGATGGCCGACGTCGCGCTGTTGAGCATCATGCAGCGATTCAGGTGCTGCGTCGGCGAGCCGTGCAGGTACACGCGATCGAGCACGAGGTTGTTCGCCGTCGTGGCGGGCGAGTTCTGCGAGAACGCTGCGTCGCCGAAACGCACGAGCGCGTTGATGTCCTGCACGCTCGACACGGAGCCGATCTCGAGGCCGGTGAGGCGATAGTGGCTCGCGCCGAGGTTCGTGATGAAGGCGGAGCTGATGGTCGAGGTGAGAACCTTGGCAAGCCGCGCCGAACCGGCGCGAGTCGGCGTCATGCGCGTACCCTGCGAGCCGATGACGGCATCCGATGCGTCGGTCCGGATGACGATCCAGCTCGAGCTCGAGCCCGAGCCCTTGTTCGGCAGGGTGAAGTTGCCGATGAAGGTGGCCCCCTGTGCGAGCAGAAGCTCATCGCCCGGCATCGCGGTGTTGATTGCCGTCTGGAGGTTGGCGCCGGCCGGCACGTGCACCTGGCGCGTGACGCTCGGATAGGCCGTGTTCACCGACACGCGCGGAAGCTCCGCGGCGGTCGCGATTCCATAGGAGCCGCCCGTGGCACCGCCGGGTACCGGCGCTGGGGGCGTCGTGACCGGCGGCACCGGAGTCGTCCCCGGAGGGACGACGACGGTCGCGGAATCGAGCACGGTGATCACGATGGTGCGCTTCGCCGTGTCGGCCTGCGCGAGAATCGTGGCCGTCCCCTTGGCGAGGCCTTTCACGAGACCAGTGGAGGAGATCGACGCGATGCTCGTCTGCGTGGTCGACCAGACGACGGGCGAGCCCGACATCGTCGTCCCGAAGGGATACATGACGAGGGCCGAGACCTGCGTGGACTGACCCACCTTGACCGTCGCCGGACTCGCGCTGAGCGAGATCATCGCGGCGAGCGAGCCCGACGAGACGGTGATCCGCATCGTCTTCGCCACGCTGCCTGAGATGGCGGTTACCGTGGCGGTGCCCGTCGTCTGTCCGGCCCTGATGAGGCCGGTCGACGAGATGGAGGCGACGTTGGCCGGCGAGACCGACCACGCGACCGTGGCGCCGTTGGGCTGACCGGTCCGCGCAAGGGGAGTGGCGGTCGCCTGCACCGTCTGACCCTTCACGAGCGACGAGTCGCGCACGGAGAGGGCGATCGAGCGTGTCACGTTCTCCGCGCCGCGTGACATGGAGCTCGTCGAGTCGGGCGAGAATGAGGGCCGCTGAACGAGCAACGGCTGCGTTGGCTCGCAGGAGGCAAGAACGAGGGCCTGCGCACCGACGAGAAGCGGGGTCAGGGCAGAGCGAAGCGTGCTGCGCGAATGACGCATCGAAAAGCAAACCTGTTCGTCATGGGGGGTGACAACGCGCAACGCCAAGCCACCCTCTCGTCAGAGGGTGAAGCGACGGCCGTGTTGTCGGATATAGAGGGGACGCGCGACGCGGTGCACACGGGGACGTACGGTCACGCACGAGGGACGTGCGCTGCCACCGGTCGATGCGCGGATGCTAGCTACGACACGAATGTCGCGCTGTGCGCGAAATCACAGTTGTGATCTTTTTTTGCGCCACTATAACGACGAGCACGCTTTGTACAGACTGACAGGCGTTCGTGTCGCAGGATACTTCAGTACTGTGACACTCGTCGCACCGTGTAAACGCATGACGCCGTGACCGAGGCGGGCGCGCGGGCGGCCAGCGCCAATCCGGGCATCCGGCACTCGTGCTGTCACCGGTCTCGCCGTTGTCGTTCAGCAGACGATCAGGGCATCCGCACGATCTTCCCCATGAAAACGACCGTGCCCGTGAGGCGCTCGCGGATGACGAACACGAACGGCCGATCGACGCGGAAGGGAACGGGCGCCGAGGTGAGCGAGATGCCGACGTTGGTGACGGCGGCGGCCTCGGTGCCCTCTTCGTTCACGTCGACGTAGGTCTTCTGCTTCACGACGCTGATGAACAGCTCTCGCCCGCGCGGCGACATGCGCGAGAAGTCGGCGCCGTTGTCGATGAATGGGTCGTGCATGCCGAGTACCTGGAGGTCCGGGATGAGCGCGCGCTCCCACTCGAGCTTGAAGCGCGGCAGATAGACGTCGAGCGAACCTTCGTGGAGCTGCGACATCCACGTCGCCCAGTTCGTCGCCTGCAGCGAGGCGGCCACGGCGTCGATGCTCTTTCCCGCATGGGGGAGCACGACGGTCATCGTGTATGCACTATTGCCGTACGGCAGATCGACCGCGGCGAAGTCCGTCGTAGAGAGCGATCCCACGGTGCCGTGGCGATGCATGAGCTTCATCGGCTGATCGCCCGCGACACCGTGGAACGGTGCATCGCGCGTGTCGGCCGGATCGAACTTCTCGCGCCAGCTTCCCTTGAAGTAGATCGCGTTGATCAGGAACATCACCTGATCGTTCTCGATCGTGTCGATGATCTTCGGAATCTTCCCCGCGGTGGCGGTGCTGACCCACGTGTTGATCGTCGTCGGCGCGGAAGGGCTGCTGAAGTCGAGCGCGGTGACCTGTGCATCGAACCAGTTCGTGCCGGCGTCCAGGAAGCTCTGGGTGAACGGGAATCCGGTGCGATACCAGATCGAGTTCGCGATGCGGACGTCGACCGCGGGATCGAGCCCGCGAAGGAGCGCGATGAGCGACTTGTAGCTCTCGTCGATCTCCTGCTCCGACGCGGTGCCGAAGCCGAGCGTCGCGCGCATCTGATCGTACGTCGAACCGGCCGCGCCGTTCATCGCCATGCCGAGCGCCATCGAGGCGCTGAGCGGCGACGTGAAAACGTTGCTGTCCTTCTGCGCCGCGCTCAGCTGCCGGAAGAGATCGAACGAGAAGGTGTTCACCGCACCGACGAGCTTGACCTCACCGACGCTGAGCGCGCGAGGCAGCGCGTCGAGCTTCGACGACGGACCGCCGGTGCCAGGATCGGTGGCGCTGGAGCAGCCCACGACGATGGCGAGCGTGACGAGGCCGAGGTGGACGGAGCGAACGAAGCGTGAGGGCATGGTGTCGGTCCTGCGAAGTGAGCCGTGATCGGACATTGGTCTTCGCTGAACCCAGCGCGTCCGGATCGGGTCACGTCCCCGACGCTCAGCCCGTGCGAAAGAGCCCGATCGCGGCAATGCGCGGCGTGGCAAAGGCGGACGAGATCTCGAGGCGCACGGCGTCCACCGTGACGGGATCGATGCGGTCGAGCTTCTTCGATCCGATCGTCGTGCCCCAGGACAGCGTGCGCCAGCCCGCCGCTGAGTGTCCGAGCACGCGATAGTACGCGACATGCTGTCCTTCGGCGATCGCCTCCTGGAGCGCGATGACGTCGATGCGCTGCGGCGCAGGGAGTGCGAGCTCGAGCCACGCGGGCGCATCGGGCGACGGCGCTCGCGATGGGGCCCAATGCGTATCGAGATCGGCATCCAGCGCGCGCGCTCCCTGACGCGCACGATCCTGCGCGCTGCTCGTCCTGACACGCGCGCCGAGCGCGAGGTTCGTGGCGAACGACTGCCCGATACGATCACCGAACGCGCTGAGGCGCGCGACGTCGGTGTCGTGAAACACTCCGTCCGGCGTGGGCGGGACGTTGAGCAGGAACCCCGCGTTGTGGCCGACGCTCGAGTAGTACAGCCCGACGAGGTTGGCGAGCGAGCGAACCTTCTCGTCCTCTTCGCGGTGCCAGAACCAACCGGGCCGGATGGAGACGTCGGCCTCGCCCGGGCGCCACACGGTCCCGAGCGGGTCGCCCTGCTGCAGTGAGCGTGTGATGGCGGGCGAGCTCACGCCGAGCGCCGGCACGGAGGCGGGATCGACCTGGCACCAGTTCGTCTCTGGTGCAGTGCCCTGCTCGTTGCCGATCCATCGCACGTCGGGGCCGACGTCGGAGAAGATCACCGCACCGGGCTGCAGCTCCCGCACCGTGCGATGGATACGAGGCCAGTCATACTCCTGATGCCGTCCGTTGGGCCCTTCGCCGTTGGCGCCGTCGAACCACGTTTCGACGATCGGGCCGTAGCGGGTGAGGAGCTCGGTGAGCTGGCGGACGTAGAAGTCGTTGTACCGCGGCGAGTCGCCGTACGAGCGCTCGTGACGATCCCACGGCGACAGATATAGTCCGACCCCGAGCCCCTCGGCGCGGCACGCGTCGACGAACTCGCGGACGACGTCGCCCTTGCCGTCGCGCCATGGGCTGGAGCGCACGCAGTGGTCGGTGGTCTCGGTCGGCCACAGGCAGAAGCCATCGTGATGTTTCGCGGTGAGGATCATGCGGCGAAAGCCGCCCGCCTTCGCGGCGCGAGCCCACTGGCGCGCGTCGAGCTTGTCCGGGCGGAAGATCGTCGGCGACTCGGTGCCGTCGCCCCACTCGCGGCCCGTGAACGTGTTCACGGTGAAGTGGACGAACATCGTGAGCTCGCCGCGATGCCATGCGAGCTGACGCGCGCTCGGCCGCGGTCGCTCGGCTGCGCGCGTGCGTGGTGTCGCGCTCGTGCGTGCGTCGGCCGGCAGCAGTGTCGACATGGAGAGCGCCGCGCCGGCGGCGAGCAGCTCGCGCCGGCTCATGATCGGATCGTTCTTCATCTACAGCGCACTCCACGGACCGTCGGGCGCGTCGGCGACTTCCGCGTCGCCAGGCAGCTCGACGCAGCCCTGAAAGGTGACCTCGACGACTTCGCCCGCGGTGAATGCCGCGTCGTTCGCGGCGACGAAGGTGCGTGATCCGCGCGCGGGCGCATTGCCTCCGCTCCAGCGCGGCGAACCCGAGTTGACCTTGGCGAACAGCGGCACGAGCTCCGAGTTCGTGCTGACGAGGCTGGCGAACGTGGTTCGTACGATGACCGGCTTTTCCGTTTCGTAGCGGCCGTAGTGGCGCCACCCGTAGTCGTTGGGACCGGTGTCGCTGCCGGGCCAGAAGAAAACCCGCTCGTTCAGGTGCGCGATGAAGCGCTCGAACGTCCAGCCATCCTCGAGGCGCATGTTCTTCTCATGCAGCGGCGATTGGTCGCGGAGCAAGATGCTCTCGCCATCCACGACGATCGGCAGATGGGCGGCGCGGCGTGACTCGATGATGGCAAACTCGTTGGCTTGTCGTGCGAGCGAGGCGGCACTCTCGAGTGACCGACGCTGCCGAATGCGTGACAGGTTGGAGCGCGCGGTGAGATGATACAGGTAGGGACGAAGCCTACCGTAGGCGATCAGATCGAATGACACGAAGCGGGAGCGCGGGCGTGGACGGCATCGGTGAACAGCCAACATGGCTTTCGCCCACCGCCATGTAAACCACGTGCCCGAGCGACGTCATCGCCCGCTGCGATTCCTCGAGTGCCTGCGCTATCGCTCGCGTGCGCGGACGAGATGCGTACCGGCCGCATCGCGCACGCCGAGGTAGACCACGCCGCCCGGACCAAAGCCCGCGATCACGGTCCCGGCGGGAAGCGCGACGCGATCGACGAGCGTCCCCTTGCGATCGATCACGTCGTACTCCGGTCCGGCCGCCGCCGGCTTCGTCGGAATCACGCGCACCCACAGCTTCCCTTCCGCGTCGGCGCGAACCGAGCCCGTCGTGAAGGCGGGACGATAGTCGGGAAGCTCCGACGGGGGGACGAAGCTGAACTGCGGCATGCCGACACGAAGGTCGCCCGTCGGGCCGCCTGGCGCGGCGCCACGCTGCGGCGGCGCTGGTCCGTCGCCGATCCGCATGACGATCATCGGTGCACCACCTGGCGCGCCGCCGGGGCCAGGCCCGTCGACGCCCGGGCCGCCTCCGGGCCCGCCGATCGTGATGCGTGTCCCGCCAGCGGCACCGGTGCCCATGCTGGCGCGGGCGCGCTCCATCGCTGCCTTGGACGAGTCGATGATCGCGCTCTTCGCGGAGTCGGAGAGTCGCTGCCAGTCGAACGGCACCTTCGGCGCTGCCGAGATCGTGCCGTCGGCGTTGACGAAGTCGACGTGATAGTCCTTGCGCACGATCGCGATCGCGCCGTCGGGGAGCACGGCCCAGTCATCCACTGGAGGGATCGGGTTGATGATCGGCGTGATGCTGAAGCCGCCGTTCTCGGTTGGCGTGACGTTCATCTTCGGTGCGGCCACCGTGACGAAGGCGGCGGTGTCGAGCTTTCGCGTCAACAGGTCGAACCGCACGATCGGACTGCTGTCTGGAAAGACGGGCGCGACAGGAGGCTGGCCCGGCTCGGGCCGACGCGGTCCGCCGGGGAAGCTGAGCATCCGATATACGAGCCGCCCCTTCGAGTCGAAGCCCGGGTTGCCGAGTGGACCGCCGACGAGGAACTGCACATCCGAGGCGCGCGGCGCGGCCATGACGCGCGTGACCTTGCCGCTGGGATCGATCACGAGCATCGAGAGCGATGCGGGATCGACGAACAGCGTGGAGTCGCCACGATAGGCGAGCAGCCCGCCGCCGCGTGCACCGTACGCGTTCTTCGTGGCGGCGGTGGTGTCGGCGACGACGGCGATCTGCTTGAGCGTCGAGTCGAGCAGCAGCACCTGTCGGCGCACGGGATCGTTGACGAGCACGCGTCCGCCAGGAAGCTGCCGCACGGCCGACACCGCGCCGAGGGCTTCCGACGTGACGACCGCGGCACCGAGCAGGCGCACCGGTGGTCGCGACTGCTGCGCCGCCACCTCGGGCGCGATCGCCGCGATGAGCGTGACGACCAGCGCGATGCCTTCGAGATCGATGAGTGTGCGACGCATGAGGGGTCCGTGAGGATCGAGTTGGAGAGCTCGCATCGTTGATCAGTTCCGGATGATGATTCGTTCGCCGCCACCGCCACCGCCGCCGCCACCAATGAAGACGGTGCCGGTGCCGCCGCCCCCGATGAACCCGCCGCCGAACGCGCCGCCTGCGCTGCCGCCCGCCGTTCCGCTGCGCACACCGGCGAGATAGCGCGCATCGAGGTGACTCGCGACGAGCGCGGGGAGCTTGCGGCGCTGCGCATCGGTGAGCAGCGCGTTGATGGTCGGCGCGATCGCGACGAGGAGATCGACCGACGCCTTCCGCGCGACCGTATAGCGCTCGTATGCCTCGCCCTGATCGTAACGCTGAGGCAGCTCGGCGAGGTGCTTGGCCAGCGGCATCCAGATGCTGTCGAGACTCACGGTGTACGAACGGTTCATGCTCGCCAGACTGTCCGCCTGCGGACCGGTGAGCTCCAGCGTATCGCTCTGCCGAAGCATCTGCGCCATCGGGTTCACGATGCCGCCACTGCCGTACATGGCTCTGAGCATGAACTCCGGCATCTTCTGACCCTGCGTCGTCCGTCCGCGATCGAGCTGCTGCGTGAGCTGCTGACGCTCGCGCGTGGGGCCGACATCGAACCGAAGCTGCATGGTGAGCGTGACGGGCGCGCGGAAGGCGTTGAACTGGGGATTGGTGCTGCCGAACCGAGGATTCACCTCGTAGGTGTAGCGCGTCGCGGTGCTGTCGAACCCGCGCACGTACATGAGCGTAGGATCCACGAAGGTGAACTGTCCCCAGCCGTGCAGCTTGCGTTCGCCGTGCAGCAGCAGATCGGCGGCGCCGAGCGGGTTGGAGACGGAGAAGCTCAGCGACGCGCGCTGCGGGAGGCGGATCTTGAGCGGGTTGAATGAGAAGCTCAGGTTGGCGCTCGAGGTCCATGGGCCACTGCATGAATTGCGTCGGGCAAGAGTGCCGAGCTGCGCGCGCAGACAGTCCTTCGCGGGCCCCGAGCCATGCTCGAGCAGGGAGCGCATCGCGCTGGCGAGCACCGGATCGCTCGACGCCGCGGGATCGAACACGAACGCCCGATCGTTCGAGTAGCCGTCGCCGTTGACGTCGCCCGAGATGGTCGGCGTGAACGACGACCCGCTCCGGACCTGACCGAACCAGCTGATGCGAACTGCATCGAGAACGTTGTAGCCGATGCTGTAGCTGATCTGGTGCCTCGACTCGCCGCCTCCACGCGCCCATGCAATGTCGCGTGGATCGCCCGCAGTGCTGGTGAAGCCGCGATACTGCTCGCGCACATCGGCGAGCGTATAGTTGAGCGACCAGCTGAGCTTCTGGGTGAAGCTTGCGGGAAAGAGGCCGAGGCGGAGCTGCTTCGTTTCGCTGCGCAGATCGCTGCGCAGCTCGGTCACGCGGTTGAACAGCTGGCTCACGCGCGCGTCGCGCGAGGCGATCGCGCCCGTCGCGCCGACGATGCTGGACGGTTGCACGTATACCGGCCTCCCGCCCTCGCTGGCGAGGACGAACTGCGTCGTCGGCTTGAAGTTGAGGTCGACGCTGCTGGACTGGTTCAGGTTGAGCGAGTAGGTGAGATCGACCGAGCCATTGAACCGGTTGCCGGCGAGTGGGCCATTCCAGTTGATGTTGGACCGAATGCTGCGCGGTGACGCGAAGTCCTTCGCGAACATCGTGGCGTTGGGCGCAGTGCTGGCGAACACGCTGCCGGAGCTCCCATCGGCGCACTGGGTCGGGATCGCGCCCGGGCTCGAGGCGTACGCCGTCCAATCCGGCGTCGGCACGGCCGGCCCGACGCAGCTCAGCTGCTGGAGTGCGCTCGCGAGCCCGGTGTTGTCGATCGCGCCACCGATGAGCGTCGAGGGTGGCGTGCTCTGGAAGACGCCGACGCCGCCGCGCACCACGGCGCGCGGCCCGCGCACGGCGCCTTCGAAGCCGCCGATCTGCGGCGCCGTGCCGTAGCTGTATGAAAAGCCGATGCGCGGACTGACGTAGAATCGGCTCGGCGCGCGGTCGTTGCGCGCACCGAACACGCGGTCGATGTCCGCGTTGTACGCCGGCTCCGCGGAGAATCTGTTCGCATCGATCCGGACCCCATACTGGATCTGAAGATCGTTGTTGCGCCGATACGAGTCGCCGAGCGAGAGCGCGGCCGTGATCTCGCTCGCGCTCTGCACGCGCGGCAGGAGCGTGCGTGCGTACGACGCGGGCCGGTTCGCCGCGAGGTCGGCGAGCGAGTTGTAGCCGAACGACCCGTACGGGTTCGTCGTCTGGTCCTGGTCGTACGCATCACGGCGCAACTCGCTGCTCAGCTTGAGCCGGTGCTTGTTGTTCTTGCTGAACCAGGAGAGCTGGTTCATCGCTTCGGTGGTGAACGTGCTGCTGCTCGTGCCGAGCACACCGTTGCCGCCGAACGCGAGGGTGCGCACGCTGCTCGTGCCGTCGGCGAACAGCGAGGTCACGAGGACGCTGCCATTCGGCAGCACGAGGTACGGCGTGCCGTAGTTACGCGAGCCGTTCACGCCGAGCGTCGTCTCGCTCAGGATCACGCTCTTCACGTATGCCGTGTGCCGGCCCTGTGCCCCTCCGCCCCAGCTCGTCCGGTCCGCGCCGTGCGCCGGCAGCTCGGCGCTCAGGTTGGAGGCCGGCGTCTGCCGGTTCCAGTTGCCGTTGAGCGTGACGTTGTAGGTGGTGCCCGTGCGCGAACTCGGCGGCGACAGGTCGAGGGTGCCGAACAGCGAGCCTTGATCGTTGAGCCGATTGCTCAGCGCGCGACCCGCCGACAGCGGAATGCGCTGTGCCGCCGCGATGGCGAGCAGCCTCGCCACCGAATCGGCGGCGACGCCCGTCGCCTGCAGGCCGGCCGCGTCGGTGTTGATGAGCGAGCGCAGATCGTTCGAGCGACGTCCGAGCTGGTACGAGAGATTGTAGAACGCCTTGTCGACGACGATCGGACCGGCGAGCAACCCGCCGAGGGAGAGGTTGGTGTACTGCTGGCCGAGCGCGCGCGCGGCGCCGTCGGTCCACTGGAGCGACGGCGCATCGAGGTTCATGCTGTTGGTGCGACGGATGTAATTGGAGCCGCCACCGCTGCGCAGGTTGAACTGCGCGCCGCTGAAACCGCCTCGACTCACGTCGTACGGTGTCGTCACGAGCGACGAGATCACCGCCGCGTCGCGCGGGATGTTCGTGGCGCCAAAGCTCGCGCCGTTGAGCGTGGTGCTGTTCTGGTCGGCCGACAGCCCGAGCACCGAGAAGCCCGCCGGATCGCCGTCGGCGTTGGTGATCGGCGTAACGCCCGGGATCGAGCTCGCCATCGCGTTGAGATCGCCCTGTTGGCCGGCGGAGACGGCGTCGCCTTGCAGCGCCTGCTCGGTACCACTCAGGTCGGGCGCGTTGCCCTCGCGCGTGACGCGGCCGCGCGCGGCGGTCGCCTTGAGCGTATCGAGCATCGTCATGCGCTGAAGCTGCGCGTCGGCGACGAGAATCTCCTGATCCGCGGTTCGCTTCACCTCGAACCGGCGTGGCGCGTAGCCGATCGACGCGAAGGAGATGTAATAGTCGCCCTCGCCGCCCGGAAAGGTGATCGTGAACCGCCCGCCGCGATCGGTGCGCGCGGTGCGGTTGACGCCACCAGCCACCGACGTGGCGGTGACGCTGACGTTCTCGATCGGCTGCTGATCGGTGTTCGTCACCTGGCCGCGAATGACGTCGAGCTGCTGCGCGGCTAGCGCATGCGGCTGGAGCGCGGTGAGCGTTACCGCGACGACGTGCGCGAGAAGGCGTCGGTGAAACACGTGCGCATCCGGGTGAGAGTCGTGCGACCGGCCGAGGAGCCACCGCTCGGTTCGACACGAGCGACGCGGAAAGGGTGCCCTTGCAGCCTGGCACCCCGAGATGTCCGCGCCGATATGGAAACGGCGGCGACCACTCGAGTGGTCGCCGCCGTTCTCATTCCACGTCGGACAGACTATTTCTCTCGCGCGCGCACCACGTGGGTGCCCGCCGCGTCGCGGACGCCGAGGTAGACGATGCCGCCATCGCCGAATCCGGCGATCGTCGTGCCTGCCGGCAGCGTCACCCGGTCGACCAGCTTGCCCTTCGTGTCGATCACGTCGTACTCCGGCCCGCCCGTCGTGGCTTTGGTCGGGATCAAACGGATCCACAACTTCCCCTCGGCGTCGGCGCGGACCGAGCCGTTGGTGAACGCAGGCTTGTAGTCCGGCAGCTCGTTCGGCGGGACGAAGTTGATCTGGCGCCCGCCGCCGTTCTGACCGGTCGCGGCGCCGCCGGTCGCAGCGCGGCGCGGCGGTGGCGTACCGCCACCTCCTCCATCGCCACCACGTCTACCAGCAAAGCCTCCGCCGCCGCCACCGGGGAAGCCACCTCCACCGCCACCGAAGCCGCCGGCTCCTCCTCCGAAGAGCTGCGCCAGCCCCGGACCGCCGTTCGCCGCGAGCGCCTTGACGGAGTCGATCACCGCCGTCTTTGCGGAATCGGTGAGGCGCTGCCAGTCGAATGGAATGCGCGCCGCCGACGTCTTCGCGCCCTCGGCGTCGATGTAGTCGATGTGATAGTCCTTCCGCACGATCGCGATGCGTCCGTCCGGCAACACGGCCCAGTCATCCACCTCGGGCATCGGATTGACGACGATCGAGAAGGTCCGGCGACCGTCCACCTCGCCCACGTTGATCTTCGGCGCGGAGACCTTGATGTACGCCGCCGTGTCGAGCTTCCGCGACGCGAGATCGAAGCGCACGAGCGGCGCGCTGTCGGGGAAGACCGGCGGCACGAACCCGGCGCCCCCGGCGCCGCGACGGTTGAACTGCAGACCGGCAGTGCGATAGATCAGGCGCCCCTTCGAGTCGAAACCCGGGTAGCCGAGCGCGCCACCGACGAGCGAGTTCACGTCGTCGGGCCGCGGTGCCGCCTTCACGCGCGCGATGATCCCATTGGGATCGAGCACGAGCATCGACAACGACGCGGGATCGAGAAAGAGCGTGGAGTCGCCGTGATAGGGCAGGATGCCGCCACCGCGCACGCCGTACGCGTTCTGCGTCGCGGGGGTAGTGTCGGCGACGACGGCCACCTGCTTCATCATCGAATCGAGCAGCACGACGCGCCGCCTGACCGGATCGTTGACGAGCAGCCGGCCGCCGGGAAGCTGGCGCACCGCGCTGACCGCGCCCATCGGATCGGACGTCGCGAGGGCCACGCCGAGCGGCCGCGCGGGCGGCCGCTCCGACGACTGCTGCGCGCCGGCCGCGGACGCCGCGAGCGTGGCGAGGGTGAGAAGGACGAAGGGTCGCCCTCTGATGATTGATCGACTCATGTGTGTCTCGGTGAGATTGCGAATTTCGCGATGCATCGGATCAGCCGCCTCGGCCCCCACCGCCGCCACCACGGCCACCACCACCGCCGCCGCCGCCACCGAACCCGCCGAACGCTCCGCCACCGCCGCTGCCCGTCGTGCCGCTCCGGATGCCGGAGAGGTAGCGCGTGTCGAGATAGCTCGCCACGAGGGCGGGCAGCTTGCGCTTCTGATCCGCCGTGAGAAGCTCGTTGATCGTCGGCGCGTAGTTGATGAGCATGTCGACCGTCGCCTTCCGTGCGCTCGTGTAGCGGTCGTACGCCTCACCCTGATCGTATCGCTCCGGGAGGTCGGCGAGATACTTCGCCACCGGGCTCCAGATGCTGTCGAGGCGGATTGTGTAGCGGCGATTCATCGTGGCGATGCTGTCGGCCTGGACGCCGCTCAGTCCGAGCGTGTCCATCTGGCGAAGCATCTGCGCCATCGGGTTGAGCAGACCGCCCGTGCCGTACTGCGCGCGGAGCTGCCCCTCGGGCGCTTTCTGCCCTAGCGTCTTGCGGCCACGGTCGAGCATCTGCGTGAGCTGCTGGCGTTCGCGCGATGGGCCGACGTCGACGCGAATCTGCATCGTCAGCGTGACTGGCGCGCGGAAGGCGTTGAACTGCGGGTTCGCGCTGCCGAAGCGCGGGTTGATCTCGTACTTGTAGCGGTTGGCCGTGCTGTCGAAGCCGCGCACGTACATGAGCGTCGGATCGACGAACGTCGCCTGACCCCAGCCGTGAAGCTTGCTCTCGCCGTGGAGCAACAGATCGGCTGCGCCGAGCGGGTTGGAGATGGAGAAGCTGAGCGTGGCGCGCTGCGGCAGCCGCACCTTGAGCGGGTTGAACGAGATGTTCAGGTTCGCGTTGGTCGTCCACGGCCCGGTGCACGAGTTACGCGTCGCGAGGGTGCCGAGCTGCGAGAGCAGACAGTCCTTCGCCGAGCCGGTGCTGTTGTCGATCAGCGACCGCATCGCCGTGGCGAGCGCAGGATCCGCCGTCTTGGCCGGATCGAAGATGAAGGCGCGATCGTTCGAGTAGCCGTCGCCGTTCACGTCGCCGGCGATGCCGGGCGTGAATGGCGAGCCGCTGCGGATCTGCCCGAACCAGTTCACGCGCACCGCGTCGAAGAAGTTGTAGAACAGGCTGTACGTGAACTGGTGGCGCGACTCGCCGCCCGAGCGCGACCAATCGAGCAGCTGCGGGTTGCCGATCGTGCTCTGGAACCCACGATACTGCTCGCGCACGCCGGCAAGCGTGTAGTTGAGCGACCAGTTGTACTTCTGGCTGAACGTCTGAGGCGAGATACCGACGCGAAGCTGCTTGGTCTCGCTGCGCAGATCGCTTCGCAGCTCGGAGACGCGGTTGAAGAGTTGACTCACGCGCGCATCGCGCGACGCGATCGCGCCCGTGAAGGGAACGATGCTTGACGGCTGCACGTACACCGGCCGGTTCGCCTCGTCGGCGAGCGTGAAGCGCTGTGTCGGCTGGAAGTTCAGGTCGTAGTTGCTCGACTGGTTCAGGTTCACCGAATAGGTGATGTCCCAGTTGGCGCTGAATCGGTTGTTGAGGATCGGGCCCTGCCAGTTCAGGTTCGAGCGGATGCTGCGCGGTGAGGCATAGTCGTTGGCGAACAGGCTGACGTTGGGGACGTTGCTCGCGAATACGGATCCCACCGAGCCGTCGGCGCACTGCGTGGGCACCGAGCCAGGATTGTTCGCGTACGCACCCCAGTCGGGGATGGGCGCCGCCGTGCCCACGCAGCTCAGCTGTTGCACGGCCGACGCGAGGCCGGTGTTGTCCACGGCGTTGCCGATGAGGTTCGCGTTCGGCGTATTCTGGAAGATGCCGATGCCACCGCGCACCACCGCGCGCGGGCTGCGCACGGCACCCTCGAACGCGGCAATCTGTGCCGCCGTGCCGTACGTCCACGAGAACCCGATGCGCGGGCTGACGTACAGCTTGCTCGGCGTGACGTCGTTGCGCGACTTGAAGATCTGCTCGACGTTCGAGTTGTACGCCGGGGCCGAGTTGAAGCGGGTGCCGTCGAGCCGGACGCCGTACTGGATCTGCAGGTTGCTGGTGCGCCGGTACGAGTCGCCGAGTGCGAGCGCGCCGGAGACTGCGCTGGCGCTCTGCACGCGGTTGAACAGCGAGCGCGTGTAGAACGCCGGCCGGTTCGCCGCGAGATCGGCGAGCGAGTTGTAGCCGAAGGTGCCGAGCAGGTTGGTCGTCTGATCCTGATCGTAGCCCGCGTACTCGAGCTGGCTGCTCAGTTTGAGGCGATGCTTGTTGTTCCGGCTGAACCAGGAGAGCTGGTTCTGCAGCTCGGTGGTCAGTCCGCTGCTGCTCGTGCTCAGGTTGGCGCTGCCACCGAAGCCGAGGTTGCGCACGCCGCTCGTGCCGTCGTCGAAGGTCGAGTTCACGAGCACGGTGCCGTTCGGCAGCAGCGTGTACGGAGAGCCGTACGTCTTGTTGCCCCCGACGCTCAGAATGGACTCGCTGAGCAGGATCTGCTTGAGATACGAGGTGTGCTGGAGCTGCGCGCCGGCGCCCCAGTTGGTCCGGTCGCCGCTGTGGGCGGGGAGCTCGGTCGCGAGGTTCGACGCCGGCGTCTGTCGATTCCAGTTGCCGTTCACGACGAGCGAGTAGGTGGTGCCCGTCGTCGAGCTGGGCGGCGTGAGGTTGAAGCTGCCGAACAGCGACCCGTTGTCACGCAGCCTGCTGCTCGACGAGCCGCCGCCGGTGAGCGGGATGCGCTGCACCGCCGCGAGCGCCAGGAGCCGCGCCACGGAATCGGCCGAGACGCCGGACGCCTCGAGGCCGGTCGCGTCGGTGTTGAGCAGGGTGCGCAGATCGTTGGCGCGCCGGCCAAGCTGGTACGACACGCTGTAGAACGCTTTGTCGAACACGATCGGGCCGGAGAGCGAGCCGCCCAGCGAGAGGTTGGTGTACTGCTGTCCAAGCGCGCGAGCGGCTGCGTCGGTCCACTGCAACGACGGCGCGTCGAAGTTGAGGCTGTTGTTGCGACGGATGAAGTTCGAGCCGCTGCCGCTGCGCACGTTCAGCTGGCCGCCGCTGAACCCGCCTCGACTCACGTCGTACGGCGCGGTGACGAGACTCGTCGACACCTGGGCGTCGCGCGGCAGCGTGGACGAGCCGAGGCTCGCGCCATTGAGCGTCATGCTGTTCTGATCGGCCGAGAGGCCGAGCACGGAGAAGCCGGCCGGATCGCCCTCGGCACCGAGGATCGGTGTCACGCCCGGAATCGTCGACGCGATCGCGTTCAGGTCACCCTGCTGGTCGGCCGAGACCGCCGTGGTGCTCGCCGACTGCTCGGTGCCGCTCACGTCGGGCGTGCGCTCGTTGCGGTTGACCCGCTCTCGATCCGCCACCGCATGCACCGTGTCGAGCATGACCATGCGCGTGAGACTCGCGTCGGCCAGGAGGATGTCCTGATCCGCCGTGCGCCGCACCTCGAACCGCTTGGGTTGATAGCCGATCGACGTGGCGGTGACGAAGTAGTCGCCGTCGCCGCCGGGAAAGGTGATGGTGAAGCGACCGCTACGATCGGTGCGCGCCGTACGGTTGACGCCACCGGCAACCGACGTGGCCGTGACGTTGGCGTTCTCGATCGGCTCGTCGTCGTCGCCGGTCACCTGACCCCTGATGACGTCGAGCTGTTGGGCGCCGAGCGCGCGTGGATGAGCGATGACGATGGCCAGAAGCGCTGCCATCACGTAGACGATGCGGCGGGCAATCACGAGAGCGACACGGTATGAGGTTCGAGCGGTCCGGAGGGGCACGCGAGGCGATCCGAACACGCATTGGAATGACGTGGCACTGGCGAGCGCCCAGGTATCGAGCTCGCCGTCACTGTAGGTACGACCTCAGGGCGGATACTGTTGGTCGCCCCGCACACACGGTCATTTGATGACGTCGCGGCCGTAGACTCGGCTCGCGAGCGAGTCGCGGAACCGGCTCGCAGGCGGAGTGTCCGACGCGCGGAGATCAGCGCGCGGCGTCGGCCCGGTCGACCGTGCGGATCCGGTTGGCGTGGATCGGACCGCCCTGCACCGTGAGCGAGCCGCCCGCGCGGCCAGCGAGCGCGGCGGCGATCTCGCTCGTGATCGAGAGCGCGATCTCCTCCGGCGTCTCCGCGCCGAGATCGAGCCCGATCGGCGCGCGCACGTGTTGTGGGATCTCGCCGGGCGTCACTCCCGCCGCACGCTCGAGCAGCTCGAGCGTGCGGCGGCGCGGACCGAGCACGCCGAGATAGCGTAGCGTGTGAACGCCGAGCAGCGCGTGCAGATAAGCGCGATCGTGCATCGCCGCGTGTGCCATCACGACGGCGGCCGACATCGCGCCGAGGTCCACGGCGTCGGCGAGGGCACGCGGCTCACGCGCCGCGTTCACGCAGACGACGCGCTCGGCCTCAGGGAACCGCTCCACCGTGGCAAAGCTCGGCCGGTGGTCCACGACCGTCACGAGCCAACCGGTGAGCGCCGCGAGCCGCACCACGGGAATCGCGTCCGTGCCAGCGCCGCAGACGAGCAGACGCACCGCGGTGCGCGAGCGCTGCTCGGCGATGCGCGCGATCTCGTGCGCCAGCGACTGTCCGGTGAGCGGATCGAGTCGCACGTCGATCACTCCCTGACAACCGAGTCCGAGCCCCATCACGACGTCGTCCGACGCACGTGTGTCGTAGTGGACGATCTCCGAGACTCCGCTCGCGATGAGCGCCGCCGCACGAGCGACGATGTCGGCTTCGAGACAGCCTCCGCTCACCGCGCCGACGGTCGATCCGTCCGCGCGCACGACCATCCGCGCGCCCGCGCCGCGGTAGGTCGAGCCGTCGACCTCGACGACCGTCGCGATGAGCGCTGCCTCACCCCGCTCCGCCGCCGCGGTGAGCGCGAGCCGAATGCGATCGAGCTCGTGCATCGAATCCGGGCTACTCGCCGCGGCGCGACGGGGTGAGCGGCGTCACGGCGCGCGCCACGCGTGGACGTCCGATCACGATGACGATCGCGACCACGGCGACGACGAGCATCGCGGGCAGCACCCACTCGGGGAGTCCGAGCGCGATGATCGACGCGCGCGCGAGGATCGCCACGACGACCAGCGCGCCAAAGCCGAGCACCAGCCGCCGGCCGAGTGTCGCGTCGCTGCTCTGCGAGCGCGCCGAGCGCTCCTCGCCTGCGGAGACGATCTCGAGCACGCGCGCGAGCTCGTTCGCGCGCTGCGGCCGGTCCGACGGCTCCTTGGCCAGGCAGCGCATCACCAGCGACGCGAGCGCGGGTGGCGTGTCGGGCCGGTGCGCGAGGATTGGCTCGGGCGGCGTGGAGAGGTGCGCGGCCAGCAGCTTGCGCGGGGACATGTCACTGAACGGCGGACGCCCCGAGAGCATCTCGTAGGCGAGGCAGCCGAACGAATAGATGTCCGCGCGGTGATCCACATCCGGATCAGCCGCGGCCTGCTCTGGCGCCATGTAGGTCGGCGTCCCAATCGACATGCCGATCTGCGTCAGCGTCTCACTCAGCGGATGCGGCTTGACGTCCTTGGAGTCCGAGACCGCCTTCGCGATGCCGAAGTCGGTGACGATCGCCGCACCGCCGCACATGAGGACGTTGTCCGGCTTGATGTCGCGATGGATCACGCCGTGGTCGTGCGCGTAGGCGAGCGCCTTGGCCACGTCACCGAGCAGGCCGACCGTCTCTCCGATCGGAAGCGGACCACGCTCGCGCAGATGCTGGCGGAGCGAGCGGCCCTCCTCGTACGGCATCGTGTAATACGGCACGCCGCCCACCTCGCCGGTGGAGAGGAGCGTCACGATGTGCGGGTGCTGGAGCTTGGCGGCGAGCATGATCTCGCGGCGGAAGCGGTCGACGTTCACGCCTCCAACGAGCTCGCGCGGCAGCACCTTCACCACCACGCGCCGGCCGAGCGCCGTCTCCTCGGCGAGGAACACGCGGCTCATCCCTCCCCCACCGAGCTCGGACTCGATCGAGTAGAGCTCGCCAAGTGCTGCTTCGAGCTCGCCGCGCAGATCCATGCTTCCGACTCGTACCGGTGAGTGAAGACCAACGGTACAAGACTATTGGCGTGCGGAGCCGGGGGCCAGACTCGGCGCGCCGAGTGCTTTTACAGCCCCGAGGTGACGGTATACGTGACGATCCGCGTGCCGGTGGCGCCGCGTCGCGCGACGTCGCTCGCGCTCAGCGTGTACGTGATCGGGAGCGCGCGCGAGGCGCCAGGCTGGATCGAGGTGACGACGTCTACCGCGCGCGTGCTCAGCTCGACGTCGCCTCGGCTCCTGGCACCTCGCGGTGCACCGAGCGCGACGGCGAGCTGCACCCCGTTGGGCATCGGCTGGTCGAGCGCGGCGACGATCTTCTGGTTCTCCTCGTTCGTCGTGATCGCGTAGCTCGTTCCGCCCATCGTGGCATGGGTCCGCGTCTCGCTCGTGCGCGGCGCGTCGACGACGATCGGCGCGGGAGCACCGGAGATCGCGATCTCGCTGATCGGGTTGACCCGGAACGTGACCGTCTGGGTCGCCGTCTGCGCCGCGGCCGAGCCAGAGAGAGAAAGCAGCGTCACCGCTGCTGCCGTCGAGATTGAACGAAGTGCGCGCATCGCCAAGCCTCATCAGGTGGAGGTCCTCTGGCGAGTCACGATCGACGCCAGCGGTCTACTCCATCCTGTATCGGCAGCTTTTGTACCTCCGTCTATTTCCGGTACGGCTTGGGGCAGAATGCCACGAGAGGGCGCTTGGAGTCAGAGTCCGGACTCTGACCCCAAGTCGGCAGATTACTTCTGGCGGCGACGATCCTCGTTGGGGACGTTCTCGATCGGGCCTTCCTGCCGGTCTCCGTTGATGATGCGGACGTCGACCTTGCGGGGCACCCGACGGAACTCGACCTGCGCGCGCTCACCCGGAGCGAGCGTGACGGGAATCGAGCGCGGCGTCCACCGGGCGAGTGGCGGCGCCGGATCGGCGATCTGGAGCGTCCACGATCCGCCGACGACGTCGGTGAACTCGAAGCGGCCAGCCGCGTCCGTGGGCCGGTAGAGCGTGTCCCGCGCTCCGATGAGCGCCACCATCGTGCCCTCGAGCGCGCCACCGTCGGCGAGCGAATCGGCTTCGGCGCCGATGCCGGTGCGCGCCACGGTCATCTCACGCACCGACCCGGCGATCGTGCCCGCGCGCTTGACCGCGACCGTGAAGGTGCTCGCCTGAGTCACGCCGCTATCGACTCGCACGGTCACGTCACCGGCGCGGGCGATGTCGCGAGTGGGCGTCTGTCTCGAGAGCGACAGCCGATACTCGCCAGCCGGCACCCCGGCGAACGCCACGCGCCCGCGCTCGTCGGTGATCGCCGCCTGCGGGCCGAGGCGAACGAGCGCGCCGGCCACTCCTCGGCCCGTCTCCTCGTTGACGACCTGGCCACGAACGCGGCCGGTGCTCCTGATCTCATCCGTCGGCAGCCGAAGCGGCATCGCATACTCGAGGAACACGATCCGGCTCCCGAACATCGCCGCACCGAGTCCGGACATTCCGCGCGCGCGGAGCGTCGCCGTGGATCCGTTCGGCAGCACTCGCGCGAGTCGCGCGTCGATCTGACCGTATTCCGCGGCGCGAAGACTGGGGATGCGCGTCTGGATGGCGTCGGCGGACAGCGTCGTCGCGTGCCCGAGATGGAGCGTGACGTCGCCGCCATAGCTCGCGAAGCGATTGGCGCCGAGCGTCACGGCCGCGCCTTCGTGCGATTCGCCGAACAGAGAGAACGACTGGCCGGCGGCGACCGTGCTCGCCCCCCACGCCAGGCTCCGGTACGCGCGGTGCGCCGACGTGAGGTCGTCGTTCGATACGCCGAAGTCGCCGGAGCCCCACACCTGCGTCGTGCCGAACGCCTGCCCTACCCGTCCACCGATGCTGTGCTGCGATGCATCGCCTCGGCCGTCGGGCTGCAGCGCCGACCGTGTCATCGAGGAGTAGCGCAGCGAGAAGCGGCTCGAGTACGAGAGCTCGAGCGCCGCGGTGCGAAGGCCGGATGCCAACATCGGGAACCGGCTCTCTCCCTGCGAGCGATGCGAGCTGGCGGACGCACTGAGCTGGAGGTCGTCGGAGAGCTCCGTCGACACCGACGCGTAGTCGTGTCGATTGCCCCGCGTCACGCCGGCGAACGTTGCGTCACCCATGATGTGAGAGACGTCGTACGCGATGCGCTTTCCACCACTCGCGTGCACGGCGTGACCGAGTCCCGTGCCGTTTGCACTCTGGCTTCCCGCGAGCTCCAGTGAGACTCGCATGTCGCCGACCGGATGAAGCGTCGACGATGCGTCGAGCAGCCGGCCGGCGAGATAGCTCCCCGTGCGATTGAGCGCGGTGACGGTGAGCAGTGGCGAGTCGGTGATCCCGTCGCGCTTCGTGGAGACGAACGCGGACTGCTCCGTCGCGCCGTCACGCTGATAGCGCGCGCGGTTGACATAGCCGCCGAAGCCGAACGACCCGTGCATGACGTCCACGCCGGCGCCGGCGCCGATCTGTCCCGTGGTCAGCAGCAAGGCCGAGCCGTAGAGCGCGTCGCCGACGCGTGCTTCGTAGGTCGGCGCGCGGATCGCCAGCGAATACTGATCGCGATCGCCGAACAGCGAGACGGGTCCCGCGGGACCGCGGAGCGTGAAGTCGACCTGCTCGTCGCCGCCTTCGCGCAGCTTTCCCGCTCCGGTCATCTCGAACGGCGACACACCGACTCCTGGCTCCACCGCGCGCAGTCGCAACGTGGACGCCACCGTGTGGCGAGATTCGGCTCGGCCGGCACGCTGAACGATCGTCACGCGGGTCGACGCGACGGCGTTCACACTCGTATCGGCCTGGTCAGTCGCGAACAGCTCCAGCACGTCGTCGTGCGACTCGCGATCTGCCAGCGCGGTCGAGGATCGCACGCGAACGACGCGCGATTCGTTCGCCGCGAGTGTCATCGCGGCCGGCTCGATAATCGGCGCGCGACCCAGCGCACTGGTGGCGCGGAAGGCGATCGTCGTCGCCACGTTGCCCGTGTTGCGCATCCTGAAGCTTGCCCGCCATTCGGCGCCAGAGAGCGCGTAGGTCGGCTCATCCGTCAGCACGAGGTCGATGGCGCGGCGCTCCCCGACCTGCACGACGAGTGAATCCTCCGCGACGCGTGCGCCGCCCGCCTCGGCGGAGAGCGGGATCACGTAGCGACCCGCGGCGGCGCGGGTCGGGATGAGCACCGTCACCAGCCAGCTGTCCTCTTCCCGTGGTGCGAGTCGGAACGGGAGGCCGCCGAGCAGCACCGTCCAGTCGGCAGGAGCGGCGACATGCGGCGTCACGAGCACCGTGTCGTCGAGCAGGTTCGCGAGCCGAAGTGCCGCGGTGACCGTGCCTCCCGCGTCAGCGGGACGCGCACCATTAGCCAGTTGAGAGGCGGTCACGGCGCGCTGCGCGCCGAGGGGTAGCGCGCCGAGCGCGAGCAGCGTCGCAATACGTCGCGTGCGACCCAGCCAGCGCCGGAGATCGAGTGGGCTCGACATCGCGTCCGCCGTGCTCAGAACACGAGCCGGTACTGCGCGGCCACTACCTCGTCGGCACCGGTGTCGACGAACACCACCGCCTTGTAATTGCCGGGCGTGAGGTCGCCGAACACGAAGCGCTGCCGGAGCGACGAGCCCGGATAGAGCAGGCCGCGCTGCTGCTGAACCTTCGCGCGTTGGGTGCCGCTCGCGTCGTACAGCTCGACCCAGAGCGACGGCCGGTACGCCCGCTCACCGCTGTTGCGCACATCGACTTCCAGCGCGCGGGTGCCCGAGGAGTCGGTGACGAGGCGCTGGTTGGAGAGCGCGACGGTCCGGCTGCCCGTCGCCTGTAGATGCGTCGCGACCTGCACGGCGTAGCGAATCACGGCGCCCAGCCCGATCTGTCGCGCGCCATTCACCACCGGCGGCGTCACCTCGCCCTCGATCATCAGGGCGCTCCAATAGGTGCCGCGGAGCGTGTCCGCGGCAGGAACGCGCACGGTGTAGGTGACGGCCACGTCGCTGCCGGCCGGGATCGTCAGCGTGCTGACCGCTGGATCGACCCATGCCGAGTTGGAGCGCGGCAGCTCGCCTGGTGCGTCGAAGCGAGAGGTGCCGTCGGCAAAGAATGCGTAGTCGCTCTTGTAGACGCGCACCGCGCGTGGCTTGTCCGACGTGTTGCGCACGAGGATGCTGCTCTCGTAACGCTCACCGGCCGTCGCGTCGTGCTCGACGACCGTGCTGCCGACCACGCTGATCTGCGCGCCCGCGACGGGCGCGTGGGACAGGAGGGCGAATAGCGCGACGAGCGCCAGGCGACGTGGCTGGCCCATCACGGGTAGTCCAGCAACGTGAAGGTCACAGTGCGCGACGTCGATGCAACGACGCCCGCGGCGACGGTGGCCGAGAGACGGTAGCTGATGTTGACCGTGTTGTAGAAGCCTGGCGTCGTGGCGAGGACGATGTCTCGCGTCGAGATGTCGAGGTTCACGTAGCCAAGGCTCGTTCCGCTCGTTCCGCCGGTGATCCTGACGGCGAGCGTCACCCCGGCGGGGGTATTGGAGTTGAGCTGTGCGACGATCTTTTTCTGTCCCACGAAGGGGACGACGCCGGAGTAGCCGGGCGCCGCGTAGATGACCGCCGTCGGCTGTGCGCCAGCGACGGCCGAGGCGACGACGATGGGACCGGCTGGCGAGAGCGGCTGCTGCGCCGCCGCCGGCCTGCTTCCATAGAGAAGCAGGCCGGCGATGGCGCATGCGCGCGCGAGCACGGGGATCCCGAACGGCATCGGTCGGGTGATGAGCCGGTTAAGCTCAGGTTCCGCCGGTGATGGTGTACGTCACGACCTTCGACGACGAGGCGACGACGCCTGCGGCCGGGGTCGCATCCAGCTGATACGTGACGCCCAGGGAGCCCTGGGCAACCTTGGTCACGCCGGTGACGACGTCCACGGCGACGACGCCGAGGGCCTTGAGGCCGGCGCTGGTACCGCCCGTCGGGGCGACGAGGTTCGCGGAGAGGGTCAGGCCGGCGGGCATTGCGGTGGGGATCGACGCGGTGATCTTGGCGCCGCTCTGATTGGTCGTCACGGCCCAGGTCGACGTCGCGTCGGTCACGCTGGGCGACGCGGCACCCGGGGTGGCGGTGCTGATCGTCAAGGACGGGCTACCCGTGAAGGCGATGACGTTGATCGCGTTGACCTGGAAGGTCACGGTCTGGGTCGCGGTCTGGGCGCCAGCAACACTCGCCGAAGCGAGGACGAGGGCAACCGCGGCCGCACTACGTCGTGAGAGACTGGACATTTTGATATCGTGGTGGAAGAGTGGAGTGAATTCTTACATCAAGAAGGTAAATCGGACATTATTACAGCACTTGCTCGACAGCATTACACTTCTGTCATCCTCTCTCGCGGTTCGATCGTCCTGCCCAACAGCCGACATCACCCCAACCCCGCGGCCATGCGCGCTCTGCTGATCGAGGACGACCTTTCCGCTGCCCTTCTCAGTCGGCAGGTGCTCGAGCGCGAGGGTTTCGCCGTCGACCTGGCGCAGACAGGGGAGGAAGGACTCACCCTCGCGCTCGTGAACGACTACGACGCCGTCGTGCTCGACCTGGGATTGCCTGACCGGAACGGCCTCAGCGTCATCCAAGCCCTTCGAAAAGAGGGGCGCGCCACACCTGTCATCATTCTGACCGGTACGGTCGACTCCGCCATGACTGTTCGCGCTTTAGACGCTGGCGCGGACGACTACGTCACGAAACCTCTGATCGTGGACGAGTTCAGGGCCCGCCTGCGAGCCCTCGTGCGCCGAGGCGGGGCTCGCCGAACCGAGCAGCTCAGCTGCGGCAACGTCGTCCTCAACCGGCTGTCACGCCGGCTGTTCGTCGACGGCGCCGAAGTCGCGCTCACCGCCAAGGAGCTTCCGCTCCTGGAACAGCTTCTCCTCAACGTCGACACGGTCGTCACGCGGACGGAGCTGCTCGAGCACGTGTGGAACATGAACTTCGATCCCGGCTCGAACGTCGTCGACGTGAACGTCGCGCGAATCCGGCAGAAGCTGGCCAAGGCGCAGGCTCACGTGGTCATCACCGCGCGACGCGGGCTCGGATTCGTTCTCTCGATCGCAGAGCCGTCTCGGGAGGGGAGCGATCGGTAGATTGCGCTTTCTCCGCGCTCCCCGCGGTGTGAAACGCAACGGCCAACGACCACCAGAATGTCCGACGACAACGGCAACGTCCTCATCGACATCGCGCCGGGCTCCATCCGGCGCATCCATCTCGTCGGCGTGGCCGGCACCGGGATGGGCTCGTTTGCCGGGATGCTCAAGGCAGCCGGCTACGAGGTCACGGGGAGCGACGAGAACGTCTACCCTCCCATGAGCGACATGCTGGCCGCATGGGGGGTGACGGCGATGTCTCCCTACTCGCCGGCCAACCTGGACATGGCGAAGCCGGACCTGGTCATCATCGGGAACGTGATCCGGCGTGTGAACGTCGAGGCGACCGCCGTCCGCGAGCGCGGCCTGCCGCAGATGAGCTTTCCCGCGGCGTTCGGATCGCTCGTGCTCGCCGAGAAGCACAGCGTCGTCGTCGCGGGCACCCACGGCAAGACCACCACGTCGGCGCTCATGTCGCACGTGCTCGTCTCGGCGGGCACGGACCCCTCGTTTCTCGTTGGCGGCGTGACGCTCAACGCGAACTCGAACTTTCGCATGGGCGAGGGTCCGTTCGTCGTGGTGGAAGGCGACGAGTACGACACCGCCTACTTCGACAAGGGGCCGAAGTTTCTCCACTACCGCGCGCGGACGGCGATCCTCACGAGCGTCGAGTTCGACCATGCCGACATCTATCGCGACATGGCGCACTACGAGTCGGCCTACGACAAGTTTGCCGCAACGCTTCCGGAGGACGGCTTTCTCGCCGTGGCGGCGTCATATCCGAACGCGGTGGCGATCGCGCAGCGGTCGGCGCGCTGCTACGTGGCGACTTACGCCGCGCACGGCGACGCCGACTATTCAACGGAGCAGCTGCGCTTCGGTCCGGAGGGCGCGCGCTTCCTCGTGCGCGAGCCGCGCGGCAACACGGGTGAGTTCCTACTGCCGATGTCAGGGCACCACAACGTGGAGAACGCGCTCGGTGTGTACGCCGCCGCGCGCGCGCTCGGCCTCAAGGCCGACGACATCCGCGCCGGCTTCGCCTCGTTCGCCGGCGTGAAGCGTCGGCAGGAGATCCGCGGCGAGGTCGGTGGCGTGCTCGTGATCGACGACTTCGCGCACCATCCGACCGCCGTGCGCGAGACGATCGTCGGCATCCGTCAACGCTATCCCGACCGCCGGCTCTGGGCGGTGTTCGAGCCGCGTTCCAACACGAGCCGCCGCAACATTCATCAGAAGGAGTACGCCCTCGCGTTCGACGGTGCGTCACTCGCGTCGATCCGCGTGCCCGAGCCGCACGACAAGGTTCCACTCGACGAGCAGCTCGACATCGGCAAGGTCGTCGACGAGCTCCGCGCGCACGGGATCGAGGCCGATGCGTCGCCCGAGGTGGACGTCCTGCTGCGCCGCGTCGTGGAGAGGTCACGTTCCGGCGACGTCGTGCTCGTGATGAGCAACGGGTCGTTCGGTGGGTTCATCCCTTCGTTGCTCGACGAGCTCCGTCGTAAGTCCGGCGCGCGGTAGCTTGCGGCTGTGGACGAGCATTTTGAACTGCTTCAAAAGTCCATCGGATCTTTCCGTGGACGAGTCGAGCTCCACATGGCCCTCCAGGCTGCGTACCTAGGACTGCCGGCGCTCGGCACCGAATTGTGTTTCGCATCGGGCCAGCGTCGAACATTTTTGAACATGTCGGACGGGCAGTGATGCACGAGTCGCGCATCGCTGCCAGCTCCGCAATGAGAAAACGAATTTGTTCGCCCGATTGCGAAGCGATATTCGGAGCCGAACGACGGCTGCTGCAACGACGTTGCCTGGAGGGCCACTCGGGCGCATGGATGCTCTCGGAGGGATCCAAAGAACTTGTGAAGCAGTTCAATTTTGCTGTTGAAGCAGGCCTCCTGCGCGCGGCCACACGACTATCGAATTCCTGGAGTCAGAATCATGTCCGCACCATTCGCTCGTGTACGTCGACTCGCCTTGTCCGCGCTGCTTCTCACATCCGCATCGGCGCCCCTGACCGCGCAGGGCGCCCGTGCCGTCCGGCGACAGGACATCTCCATCCAGTGGCTCGGCCACGCGGCGTTCGAGATCGTCTCGTCGGGCGGGACGCGCATCCTCGTCGACCCCTTCCTCACAGGCAACCCGACGACACCCGACTCGCTGAAGCAGCTCACTCGCTACGCCGGCGCGCTCAAGCCCGCCGCCGTGCTGATCACGCACTCCCATTTCGATCACGTGCAGGACGCCAAGGCCATCGTGACGAGCACGGGCGCGAAGCTCATCGGGCCGTACGAGCTCGTCATGTCGCTCGGCGTTCCCGAGGCGCAGGCGATCGGTGGGAACCCGGGCGGCAGCGTCACGGTGGGCGACGTCACTGTCCACATCGTCCCGGCCATGCACTCCAGCGAGCCTGGACGTCCCGTCGGCTTCGTCATCGAGTTCGCCGATGGACGCTCCATCTACCACACGGGCGACACCTGGCTGTTCGGCGACATGTCGCTCATCGGGGAGGCATACCACCCGAGCATCATCCTCCTCGGCGTCGGCGGCGGACCATACACCGAGGATCCGCTCACGGCGGCGCGCGCAGTACGGAAGTACTTCCACCCCACGGCGATCGTGCCGATGCACTACGGCACCTTCCCAGGACTCGCGACGGAAGTGCAGGTGCGCGCCGCGTTCGCCGGCGACAAGCGCGTGGTGATCATGACGCCGGGCCAATCGCGGAGATTCTGATGAGCGATCACATCGCGGCGGCGCTCTCTCCGGCGGAGTGGAATGGCGTCCTCTCGCAGCACGACGGGCTCGCCCACCTGCGCGAACAGTTCGGCACACTCCCGTTCTCGGTCCACGCCATCGCCGCGCTGCTCCTGTACGAACAACCGTTCGGCTTTACACAGCAGGACGTGCAGGACGAGCGCGAAGTGAGCGAATACTGCGCGGTGATGGCGAAGCAGCATCGCGAGACCGGAGATCAGGCAACCGCCGCGAAGTTCGCGCTGCTCGGCGGCCGACACGCCGAGCGAGCCGACAAGCTCGCGGCGCTGCTGCCTCCCACGCAGCCGCCGCAGGACTGAGCGCGGCGCGCGGCCTCAGGTCGTGGCGGCGTCGCCGATCACGACCGTGTGCTCACTCGCCTCGCCCTCTACGACGAAACGCACGTGCGCGCCGAGGGCGAGACGGCGGGTGTCGAGATCGGCCAACCAGACGCCAAGCCCCGCGTCGTGCGTCATCGCTTCGTGGTGCTCGCCGGCATCGACGCGCCAGCCGATGTGCCGACGGCCAGACGTCTGAATGCGCAGCGAACATCCCGCGCCGATCGCGCGGAGGTGCGAACGCGACGACCAGATGCTCACGCTGCACGGCACACGGTGTCGCACGTACCGATCGTACGGTGCCTGCGGCATGTCGAACACTCGGCCGTCGACGAGTGAGCGCACGAGCTTGGAGTATTCGGCGTGCGCCCACGCGAGTGGCATCGCGCTGCCGGTGGCTCGCCCGTTCACCAGCTCCAGCGCGGGAATGTCTGCGGCATCCCATATCTGCTCCGGCAGCATGCCGCCATCGCTCGCCTGCGCGCGCATCACGCCGAGCAGCTGCATCGCCGTTTCCGCACGGCCTGCCGCGAGCTCGTAGTGCGCTCGCTCACCGGCGAGCAATGGCCACGGGCGGCCGATCCCCGTGCCGTCGAATGGCGAGCCGTCGCTCTTCTCGCCGTAGCCGTCACCGTTGTAGCGATACCAGGCGGGCCCGGTCGCGGTGCGGCACCGCAGCACGTCGTCGATCACGCGAACCGTGTTCAGGATGCGCGCGTCCTTCGCGTCGCGCAGTCCGAACCGCACGAGGCCCAGCGCGTCAGGACTGACGACGCCGGTGTAGTGCTGCCAGGTCGTCTCGGGCAGACAGTTCTTGATCGGAATCATTCCGCCGCTCGCCGGCGGCGTGTCGCACACGTCGGCCGGCGCGATCCGCACGTAGTAGCCGTCGACCCCCACGCGGCGCGCGAGTGGTGTGTCCGTCACGTACGTCCACTGCTCGATGCTCTCGTTCCACGCGTCGGCCGTGGACGTGAGCAGCGTGGCGATGCCATGCTCTCCCGCGCGCTCGGCGAAGCGCGACGCGACCAGCAGCGCCGCGACCTGCGCCGCGATCGTGAATGGCGAGTAGCCGCCGTTCTCTTCCCAACGGTCCTGTCCCGTCACGGGGCCGTTCCGCACGAGGTAGCCAGCGGCGCGGCGGATCATCGGCCACGGATCCAGATCGGAGAGCTGGTCCTCGCGGCGGAGGAGCTCGGAGAACAGGATTGGAAACGCCGTCTCGTCCATCTGCACGCCGGTCCAGTACGGCGTGCCGTCGAGCCAGAGGTTCTGTGCCCAGTTGCCGTCCGCTTCCTGCGTGCTCACGAGATACCGAAGCGTGCGCCGTGCGCGCATGTGATGCCCCACGGCGATCAGCGCGCCGGCGCTCTCGACGAGATCGCGAGGCCACACGAGATGATATCCCCCGAGCTCGTGGTCGCCTTTCGTATTGCCCCACGGGATGCTGAGGCTCGCGATCAACGCGCCCGACGCACGCTTGTCTTCGTGCGATGCGAGGATCGCTGCACCGGTGTGGTAGAGATCGAGCACGCTCGCCGGCAGATCGATCGACGCGCCGTTGCGGCGCTCGCGCGGCGGGTGCTTGCCGATCGTCGCGCGCGCGCGCGTGCTCTGGTGCGCATGCCGGGCCAGATCGCGCTCGGCCAATTGGCGGCTCGCCTCGGGGTTCATCGCGCTCTCGTGCGGCGGCACGGGACCGACCGTCTGCTCGTGAAAATGCGTCCAGCCGCGCACATACGACCGCTCGATCCCGGCGAAGTGCGACGCGAGCGTCATTCGCGCGCGCTGAGCCGCCTCGGCGGGACCGCCACCGAAGGCGAGCGCCAGCATCACCTCGGCCGTGTCATCGTCGTGGCGTGCGTTCCGCGCGGCGCTGAGGTCGATCTCGCCGGTGAGCGCGATGTTGCCGTCACGCGCCTCGGTGAAGAGGTCCGTCAGCTCGCCGGAGTTCTTCACCTGATGCCAACCGTCGTTCACGCCGACGAAGCCGCAGCTCGTTGCGCGCCATCCCGCGTCGCACGCCAACGCGAGCGACACCTGCGCGCGACGCGCGAATAGCATCGGCACGCCCTTGTACGACTCGAACCAGCCGTCGTTGCCGTAGCCCTGATTGCCGATGTGCGGCGCGAGGAGCGCGAACATCCGGTAGTCGGACGGCGACCCGACCAGCGCGCGAAAGCGGATGCGCTGCACGAGGACGTCGCGC
This sequence comes from bacterium, assembly GCA_039933415.1. Lineage (GTDB taxonomy): Bacteria > Gemmatimonadota > Gemmatimonadetes > Gemmatimonadales > Gemmatimonadaceae > AG11. The sequence continues at coordinate 41,774 of JBDTOD010000003.1, read as the reverse complement.
TCCGGATCGGTGACGATCGTCTTCTCGATCTCGAAGCGGTCGCGCGTGCATCGGTTGATCACGCGATATCCCGGCACACCGGGCCCGAGCAGGTGCACCACGCTCGTCGTGTCTCGCTTCTCCTCGGCGAAGAAGCCGTCCGCGGCGGTCACGAGAAGCCCGAGGTCGCGGATGTTGGCCTGATCGACGCGTGGGTAATAGACCTCGTCGACGATTCCGTGCGATAGCGTGAACCAGACCAGGCTCCGTCCATCGAGCGCCGTCCCCACTCCGCTCTTGGCGCTCGACGTCCATGTCGGCTCCACGCCTGGCCCCCCGGGCGCGGGGACGACAGGCGGGCCCGCTGGCTCAGCCACGTGCGTCAGTCGTCATCCCACAGGCGATAGCCGCCGCGGAAGGCGTTCGCGTTGCTGCCGCGGCGCGTGTTCTCCGGCAGCTCATCCATGAAGCGCACGTTCCCGCCGCCGAGCACCACGTAGTCGGCGTTCGTCGCCGCCATGAGCAGCCCGACGATCTCCGTCACGTTGCGCCGCCACTTCCGCTTGCCAGTCTGCTTGAGCCCCGCCTCGCCAATCGTGTCCTCGTAGCTCTTCTTGTCACGGAAAGGGAGATGCGCCAGCTCGAGCGGCACGACCACGCCGTTCGTCACCAGCGTCGTGCCGAGCCCGGTCCCGAGACCGAGGAAGAGCATGGTGCGTCCAGCGTAGCTCCCCAGCGCCTGCATGGCCGCGTCGTTGATCATCCGCACCGGACACCCGAACGCGCGTTGGTAGTTGAACCGGGTCCATCCTTCGCCGAGGTTGACCGGTTCCTTGGCGGGTCGGTTCTTGTTGATCGGCCCGGGATAGCCGATCGTGATGGCGTCGTAGTGCCAGTCCGCGGTGGCCTCGCGCACCTCGTCGACCATATCGCGCGGGGTCAATGCAGGCCCGGAGGGCACTTTGATCGGTGTACGGCGGCCGGTGGCGAGCAGCTTCACGTTGGAGCCGCCCACGTCGATGACGAGGATTTTCACGCAGGGAAGAATCACCGGTCTGTCGCACGGGCGCAATGCGCCCCGCGTCGCGCGGGTGGTTTGCGCCATGCGTGCGCGCAGGACAACTTTGGCGCATGCGCCCACACTTTCTGGCTTTTCGACGCGTGCTGCCCGGAGGGATGATCGTGCTCGTCTCCCTCGCGGTGGCGGATGACGGCCAGGTTCGAGGGCTGCTGCAGGTAGAACGGCGACGCGATCCGTCGCGCCAGCTGTTCGGCACCGCACCGCTCATCGCCGAGGCGACCGGTCCCACGCAACAGGACGTCCTGCGACAGCTGCGGGAGCTGGCCGAGAACGACGCCGAGGTCGCGTCACGCATGGCCGAATGGGAAGCGGCGCATCCACCGGCCCCTCGAGACCGCGCGGAAGGCTGAGCCTCGGCTACCGGCGCCGCGCGAACAGCTCCGCCAGCTCGGCGCGGCGGCGCGCATGCCGGATGGGCTCGAACGGCGGCGGATACCAGAGAAGCTCGCTCCACACGAGTCCGAGCGAGAGCCCGAAGAACACACCGGCGATCATCGCGACAGAGGGCCAGAGAGGCCCGCTTCGCGCCACGCCGATCGCCGCGGCGATGCAGAGACCGACGGCCAGGGCGAGCTGCGACGCCGCCACCGCTCCGCGCCACGGTCTCGTCACGCGCTTCGGCGTCTCGTCCGCGCCGCCTCGTCTACCGCGCAGCGCGTCCCACAGCGCCCACGCCAGATACGGCCACTTCGCGAACTGGAGCAGCATGGCGCGCCAGCGCAGTCCGCGCTCGCGCTCGGGATCCAGCACGTATCGCCTCAGGAATCGGTCGGCGAGCATGAGCACGAGGGTCATTCCCGACAGACCGACCAGCGCCTCGATGCCGAGAAAGGTCGGCCGCTGGTTCGAGAGAAGAATGAGCACCACGAACGGATAGATCGCCAGCATCGTGAGCGAGCGCAGAGAGTACGCGCCATGCAGGAGTCCGAGCAGCCGCTCCATTGGCAGGAGCCGGCCGGCCAGCTTCGGATAGACGCGCAGCTTGACCTCGAGCAGTGCGCGCGCGCGGTGTCTTTGCTGACCGAGGTAGCCGCTCCATTCGACCGGCGTGGTGCCGAGCGCGAGGATCTCGGGGACGTAGACGCCGCGCCACTGCGCTCCCCGATACAGCATCGTGAGGTGGCTCTCCTCCGATTCGAGGGGCGGAAAGCCGCCAACCGCGCGCAGCGCGGCGAGGCGGTGCACCGCATGGCTTCCCGTCACGGCGGGCGCGCCGAGCGCGTGGCTGGCGGCCTGGATCCAGGAATTGAAGGCGTACGACTCCTCCGCCGCGCCTCCCGCGATCAGGCTCGCGTCCTGGTTGTAGTAGACCTGTGCCGGCTGCACGTAGCCGACCTGCGAGTCCCGCAGGTAACCGACCGTGCGCTCCAGATAGTCCGGCTCGGGCACATGCTCGAGGTCGATCGCGGCCAGGACGTCGTACTGATCGTATCCCACCTCGGCGAGCCAGGCGTTGATGCGCCCGTGCTTCGAATGCGCGGCGACGCGATCGTCGTCGGCCTCGTGCTCGCGAGCCTCGCGCCGGGTGAAGTGCTTCGCCCCGAGCCGGCCGCACAGCTCGCGAACGTCCTGGTCGTCGCTCTCGTCCAGGACCCACGTATCGTGTGGGTACTGCATGTCGACCATCGCGCCGAGCGTCAGCTCGAGCATGCCGAGCGGCTGCGTCTCGGGAACGAACACAGTCACGGCGGCGACGCGGAGACCGGGCTCCGGGGCGAGGTGCACCGGTCGGCGCATGCGTTCGAACGCGACCCATCGCGCGACCCACAGCGCGAGCAGATAGGCCAGCACCGCGGTGATGACGACGTACGCCGCCGGATGCTCCAAGCGACCCGGCAGGGTGAGCCAGAGCGTGGCGAACACGCCGAGCGCGGTGAACACCGCAATGCTGAGAAGCCCGAACGCCAGCCGCGCGCCACCCGCGAGCACGGCTTCGTCCGTTATCGATCGAGACATCCCGGCACCGGGCATTCGCGCCGGATCGTCGGTGAGCACATTGGGCACAGTCGTAGTTCCAGTTTCCTGCCGTGCGAAAATGAGGCGATGAAATGACGCAGATGATGACGACGGTGTGGCGCTGGACGTCCCGAGGCCAGCGACCTACGTTGGGCGATGATCGTGACGACGCGCTCGCTGACCAACTTATCGCCCGCGCGAGGACGATGATCGAGGTAACCGAGCCGCTCGAAGACATCCTGCTCGATCGGCCGGCGCTGCGGGTGCAGATCCTCGTCCGGCTGGAGGGAGAACCGCTCGGTCAGGTCGAGCTCCCGGCGAGCGAAGGGCTGCTCCGGGCGGAGGTGATCCGGGCGTCGATCGCCGACCAGTTCGCGTGGGTCCTTCTCGCCCGCTACTTCGCGCGAACGGCGTACGCGCCACTCCAGCGCCGGTCGGAATCCACGGGCTGGAGCTGGTGGAACGGCGGACGGCTGGTGGCGCGGGTCAACGCCGGCACGCCGGAGGACGATCCTCTCGCCGCGCTGCATGACGCCATCGGGTGGAAGACCCTCATCGACGCGCTGTGGCCGGCGGAGCATCCGCTCGTGGTCGCAACGTCGAGCGCCGTCGACAGGATCGCCGGATTGGTCAGGGGCACCGACGACGGTCGCGAGCATGGGATGCCACGTAGTTACGTCATCGACGTCGGAAGTCGACTGCCTGCCTTCGTGTTCGGCAGGCGCAACGTCGCGGTGGACCTCCGCATCGGCGACGTGGTCGTCTCGTCGGTGGAATACGTGGTCGGGCCCGCCGGCATCGCGAGTGGTCGCGCGCTGCGCACCGCGGTGATCGAAGGCGCGGGCCCGTCACTCGCGCGCGCCGTGGTGCGCGAGGCAGTGATTGGGATGCCGCTCGACGCGACGCCGCTCCGCGAGCGGCTGGCGCGCGGCCGAGCCCGCGCCTTGGAGTCGGCCCGGGCTCGCTGACCGCAGCGCGGGGCTGCTACGGTACTACCGCGACGCGTCGACGGAGATCTTCAGATCTTCGTTGAGCGTGGCATCACCGCTGATGATGGACGCCCAGGACAGCTCCTTCCCGTTCCGCTTTCCCTTCTCCACGACCTTCACCCCATCCGGGGCGAGAGTGATGGTATACAGCCGGCCCTGATGCTCGAGCTCGCGCTTGATCGACTTGTCCAGTTTCGTCGCCATGGGTCCTCTCAGAGTGGTCTCGCCCCGCGTGGCTGCGCGGTGCAGTCATAATAAGGAACTGCCCGCCTCGCTGACGCGACGTCGCGAGGGGCGCGTCACGATCTACGTCGGTGCTCCGCAACGGTAGACGGCTCGCCCCGCCCCGGCGATACAAAGTGGCTGATGTTTGAAGAAAAGCCTTCGACGAATGCGGCTGCAGTCCTCACGCGTCACCGCGTGAACATGTTGTTGCAGTCCGCGTGAGACTCCCGCCCGGTGCGTCAACGTCACGTTCCTTCGAGCGCTCTCTGCCGCGCGTCCAGATGCGAGCGGTCCGCGATGGCGAACGCGAACGGGCCGTGCTCGCGGAACTCGATGATCGTCACCGACCCCACCGGACAATCGAAGCGATAGCGAAACCGTCCCACGTCTACGCCGAGCAGCGCGCAGATCGCAACGCGGACCGTCGCCTTGTGCGCCACGATCAACACGTTGCCGCCTTCATGATGCGTGCGCTCGATCGCCTCGAGCTCACGCGTGACGCGCTGCGCGAGCGCGACGGCCGTCTCCCCTCCGGTTGGCGGGTTCCAGGCCGGGTCGGCGGTCCATCGCGCGTACTCGATCGGGAAGCGCTCCGCCACCTCGCGCGCGCTGAGCCCATCCCACGCGCCATAGTCGATCTCGGCGAATCCGTCGCGTGTCTGGAGTGGCACTCCGACCGCGTCGGCCAACGGTGTCGCTGTCGTCACCGCGCGCTTGAGCGGACTGGAGTAGATCCCTGCCCACGGGCGATCGCGATACGCCGCGGCGAATGCGTCGGCCATCGCGAGCCCTTCGTCCGTCAGCGCGGGATCGAGGCGGCGACCACAGAACAGATTGCCGCGGCTCGCGTTGGTCTGGCCGTGGCGTAACAGATGAAGACGAAGAGTCATGCGAGCACGTGGATGAAGTGACGGTTGGAATCTAAGCGCGCGACCGCTCGCGCTCGTTCGCGAATGCTGCGCGTCCGCAATCGCTCATGAGGATACGGGCACAGCGTTTGCCATTTCGCATCGCAACGCGAGGCTTCCTCGCGATTGGCGACACACTTACTCGGAGCATGAACGATGGCTGAAATGGACTCGCTCAAAGAGCTGTACGTCGAAGAGCTGAAGGATCTCTACAGTGCCGAGAATCAGATCCTCAAAGGTCTGCCGCGGATGATCAAGGCGGCATCGCATCCGCAGCTCAAGCGCGCGTTCAAGGCACACGAAGTCGCGACGAGGAAACACGTCAAGCGCCTCGAGCAGATCTGCAAGGATCTCGACGAGAGCCCGAAGGGGAAGAAGTGCGTCGGCATGGAAGGCGTGATCAAGGAGGCGAAGGAGTTGCTCGCCGACAAGCCCGAGCCGTCCGTGCTCGATGCCGGACTCATCGCCGCCGCACAGCATGTCGAGCACTACGAGATGGCCGGCTACGGCACGGTCCGGACATGGGCACGGTTGCTCGGATACCCGAAGCACCAGGCACTCCTTCAGCAGACGCTCGACGAAGAGCAGGCGACCGACCTGTTGCTCACGGAGATCGCCGAGTCGCGCATCAACATCGACGCGGAGTAGGGGAAAAGAGTGGGATGTGGGATGTGGGATGTGGGATGTGGGATGTGGGATGTGGGATGTGGGATGTGGGTGGGGAGTGGGGAGTGGGGAGTGACTGCACGGCCCCGGGATGCGTCTTCTCCGGGGCCGTTGCCTTATCCCGCAATCCGCATCCCGCAATCCGCATCCCGCAATCCGCATCCCGCAATCCGCATCCCGCGTTCGTCTTGACAGTCCGCCGGCCTCAGCCTAGTCTGCTTCCCATGACGCCCTCCTCGCGCTACACGTACACGCGGACGACGACTCCCTTCTGGGGCGGCGGCGCGGACTCCGTGTAGCGACAGCGCACACGAAGATGCTCACGCGGCCCCTCGGAAGGGGCCGCGTTTTTTGTCGCTAGCTTGTCTGTTCTACCCGTCGCGACCAAGCGCGCGACTTCTCGTTCCGGAACTCCACTGATGCCCGCCCAAGCTCGTTCCGTCGTCGTCCACAAGTTCGGCGGTGCCGCCCTCGCCGATGCCGGCGCGATCGCCAGCGTCGTCCGCCTGCTCGCGCTCGATCGCACGGGCACGCGCCGTGTCGTCGCGGCGTCGGCGCTGATGGGCGTCACGGACGCGCTCGTGGCGGCGGCGGCGCTCGCCGCGGCGGGCGACCTGGATGGCGCGCTCACTGCCACGCGCGCGCTGTGCGCCCGACATCAGGAGGTGGCCACGGAGCTCATGCTCGACTCGCCCGCCGTCTCGGAGACGATCGACGCGTCGTTCGAGGCGCTCGAGCGGCTGCTCGACGGCGTTGCCGCCGCGCGCGAGCTCTCGCCGCGCGCGAGAGACGACATCCTCGCCCGCGGCGAGCGACTCTCCGCGCTCGTCCTCTCGGCCGCGCTCGACCGCGCGGGCATCCCCAGCACGGTCGCCGACGCGCAGGCGTTCCTCCATACCGACGGCCGCGCCGGCAACGCCGCTCCCGATCTCGCGCGCACCGATATCGCCGCGCGCGCCGCGCTCGACCCGCTGCTCGACAAAGGACTGCTCGTCGTCGTGCCCGGCTTCATCGGCGCCGGCAAGGACGGCGAGATCGTCACGCTCGGCCGAGGCGGCACCGATCTCACCGCGACCGTGCTCGCGCGCGCGCTCGAGGCGAACGAAGTCACGCTGTGGAAGGATGTCGCCGGCTGCATGACGGCCGATCCCCGTCTCGTACCCGATGCCCGCGTCGTCCCGCTGCTCGACGCGCGCGAGGCGTCGGAGCTCGCCTACTACGGCGCCAAGGTGCTGCACCCGCGCACGCTCGTGCCGCTCCAGGCGGGCACCATCCTGCGCATCCGTCCCTTTGCCGATCCAGAAGCGGCGGGCACGACGATCGTGCCGGGTCGTCCCGCCGGCGGATCGCCAGTGCGCGCGCTCTCCGCCATCCTCCAGCAGGCGCTCGTCACGGTGCAGGGCAACGGGATGATCGGTGTGCCCGGCGTAGCGGCACGCACCTTCGGCGCGCTCGCTTCCACCGGCGTGTCCGTCTCGATGATCTCGCAGGCGTCGTCGGAGCACTCGATCTGCTTCACGGTGCCGGAGAGCGAGGCTGCGCGTGCCGTTGCCGCGTTGCGCGAGGCGTTCGCCGAGGAGATCGGACGCAACGAGGTGGACGACATCGAGCTGCTCACCGGGCTCGCCACGATCGCCGTGGTCGGCTCCGGTATGGTGCACACGCCCGGCATCGCGTCGCGCATCTTCGGTGCGGTGGCGCACGCCGAAGCAAACGTCGTCGCCATCGCGCAAGGCGCGTCCGAGCGAATCGTCTCCTTCGTCGTGGACGGAGCCCAGGCGCCAGCGGCGCTGCGCGCCGTGCACTCCGCCTTCCATCTGCACAAGGTCGGCGGTGGAAAAGTCGGTCGCCGCGCGCGCGGCACGGACATCATTCTGCTCGGCTTCGGCCGCGTCGGCCGCGAGCTGGTGAGTCAGGTCAGCGCGCTCGCGCGCGATGGACGCGCACCGGTGCGCGTCGTCGGCCTGATCGACAAGTCGAGCTGGGTGTTCGACGCGCGCGGCCTGAGCCAGCGCCGCCTCGCCGCGCTTTCGCTGCACAAGCAGCAAGGCGGCGTGCTCGGCGACGTACGCGGAGGCGAGTGGGGCAATGCGCGCGAGGCGGTCGACCGCATGGGCGCGCACTCGCTCATGCGCCCCGTGCTCGTCGACGTGGCCAGCGGCGACACCGCGCCCGCGCTCATCGCGGCGATCGCGCACGACATGGATCTCGTGCTCGCCAACAAGGTCCCGCTCGCGGGCGACATTTTCTCGGCGCGCGCGATTCTCCAGGACGCGCGCGCGCGCGGCCGACGCGTGCTGCATGAGGCGACGGTTGGCGCGGGACTCCCCGTGATCGACACGCTCCAGCAGCTCCTCGCCTCGGGCGATCGCGTGCACAGCGTCGAAGGCTGCCCCTCCGGCACGATGGGCTACCTCTTCAGCGAGATGGCGCGAGGCAAGGCGTTCAGCGCAGCGGTGCGCGACGCGATGGCGCTGGGCTACACGGAGCCCGATCCGCGCGAGGACCTCTGCGGCCTGGACGTCGCGCGGAAGGGGCTCATCCTCGGCCGCCTGCTCGGCTACGCGGGCGAGCTCACCGACGTCGCCGTGGAATCGCTCGTGCCCGAGGGGTTGCGCGACGTGACGAAAGACGAGTTCCTCGCCGCGCTCCCGTCGATCGACGAGCGGTGGGCCGGGCTGGTGAAGGAAGCACGTGATCGCGGAGAGGTGCTCCGCTATCGAGCGCGCGCCACGCGCGGCGGCGTTCGCGTCGGCCTGGTGGGCGTGCCGATCGGCAGTCCGCTCGGATCGCTCGACGGGACCGACAACCTCTTCGTGTTCACGACCGCGCGCTATCGCGAGCGTCCGCTCGTCGTCTCCGGTCCTGGCGCGGGCGCCGAGGTGACCGCGGCGGGCGTGCTCGGCGATCTGCTGCGGATGGTGGCGGCATGACGTCCGCCGCCGCCGCGCGGACGGAGCTCGTGGCCACGCGCGTCGTCGTCTCCGTCCCGGGCGGCATCGGCAACATCGGGCCCGGGCTCGACGTGCTCGGCTGCGCCGTCGCCGGCTTGCGCGACGAAGTCACCGCGGAGTGGTCGGATACACCGGGCATTTCGCTGCTCGACCCCGGCCATCCGGAGCTGCCGCGCGAGCCCGAGCGCCACACCTCGGCGATCGCCGCGGCGGCCGTGCTGGACATGGCGTTGCGCGCGGGGATCGCGTTGCCCGCGCCGGGCATCGCGCTGTCGGTGCGGAAGGAGCTGCCGCTCTCCGGCGGGCAGGGTGGCAGCGCGGCGTCCGCCGTCGCCGGCGCGGTCGCGGCGAACGCGCTCCTTCGCGCCGATCTCGACGAGACGTCGCTCTTCCTCTGCTGTCTCGCGGCCGAGGAGACAGTGGCGGGCCGACATCTGGACAACATCGCGCCATCTCTGCTCGGCGGCATCGTGCTGATTCGCTCTCTCGACCCGATCGACGTCGTGCGTGTGCCGATTCCCGCGGGACTGCGCATCGTGATGGCGCATCCGTCGCAGCGTCTGCGCACGTCGGAGGCCCGGGGCGTCCTCCCCTCGTCGCTGCCGCGCGCGGTGGCGCTGCACCAGATGGCGCAGGTCGCGGCGATCGTCGCGGCGTGTTATTCCAATGACCTCGCCCTGCTCGGTCGATCGATCGATGACCGGATCGCCGAACCGGCGCGCGCGCCGCTATTGCCGGGTTTCGGCGCGGCGAAGAAGGCAGCGATGACGGCGGGAGCGCTCGGCGCGTCAATCTCGGGCGCCGGTCCAACCGCATTCGCGCTGGTGGATGGCGACGTTTCCGGCGAAGTCGTCGCCGCGGCCATGCGCGACGCCTACGCGGCCAACGGCGTCGAGTGTGTCACGCGTGTCACGCAGGTTGACCCCAACGGCGCGGTCGTGAGGATCGCATGAGCATGCCCGTCGAGACCCTGAGCCCCACCATGATCTCCGCAGCGCGTTCGAGCCTCGTGCGATGTGCCGCGTGCGGCGAGACGCTGGACGATCGAACGGCGCGCGCGACCTGTCCCTCGTGCGGCGGACTGCTCGCCGTCGAGCACGCGGCTCCGGGCCTGAGCGGCGCAGAGCTCCGGACGCTGTTCGACGAACGACTCGGCGCCGAGGCCTATCGTGGGCCGGCGGCGGGCCGATCGGGCGTGTGGCGCTTTCGTGAGCTCGTGCTTCCCGCCGCTCGACTCGATGAGATCGTCAGTCATCCCGAAGGCAACACGCCGCTCGTCACGCGCGACGCGGTCGCGAGCTTCGCCGGCGTGCGCGATCTGTGGCTCAAGCACGAAGGCCATAACCCGAGCGCGTCGTTCAAGGATCGCGGCATGACCGCCGCGCTCACCCAGGCCAGGCGAATCGGCGCGCTCGCGGTCGCATGCGCATCCACGGGCAATACCTCGGCCTCCCTCGCCGCGTATGCCGCGCAGGCGGGGATTCCGGCGTTCGTGATCGTCCCCGAAGGACGGGTTTCGGCGGGCAAGCTCGCCCAGACGCTGGCCTACGGCGCGCACATGATTCGACTCCGCGGCGACTTCGACGACTGCCTCGAGCTGGCGCGCGAGGCCTCGGAGAAGCTCGGGATCTACCTCGTCAACTCGCTCAATCCGTTCCGGGTCGAGGGACAGAAGACGATCGTGCTCGAGCTGCTCCAGCAGCTCGGCTGGGAGTCACCCGACTGGATCGCACTCCCCGCCGGCAACCTCGGAAACACGGCGGCGTTCGGGAAGGCGCTCCGCGAGGCGCACGCGCTCGGGATGATCGCGCGCGTGCCGCGGTTGCTCGCCGTGCAGGCGGCGGGCGCGGCGCCCTTCGCCGCGGGCTTCAGCGACGACTTCGCCACCCGGAGAAAGGTGCGCGCCGAGACGGCGGCCACGGCGATCCGGATCGGCGATCCCGCCTCGTGGGACCGCGCTGTGGACGCTATCCGCTTCACCAATGGGCAGGTCGTCTCCGTCAGCGACGCCGAGATCTTCGCGGCGAAGCGCGTCATCGACGGCTGCGGCGTCGGGTGTGAGCCCGCCAGCGCGGCCAGCGTTGCCGGTGTGCGAGCGCTCGTGGAGAGGCGGATCATCGATCCGGGTGAGCGGGTCGTGGCCGTGCTTACCGGCCACCTGCTCAAGGACCCGGACGCCGCGCTCGCGACGCGTGCTGGCGGTGGACTCGGATCCGAGGCGGCGCTTTCCCGGGAGGAGGCGCTGGCACACCTGGGCCGAGCGATCGCGAGGCCAGGCGCCAATTAGAGGCACATAGTGAGAATTCTGGACTTTTGTGCCGATAGGGTGACCTTCTTGCAATAACCCTCCGGGCGCTCCGCAGGCGGGGATGAGCCGCGGAAGTCTTCACGTCTCGAGGAGCCGATGTACCAGATGCCGGAGAGCCGCGATCGACTCCAGACCGAACCGAGCGATGCGGCGAGCCGGGTGGTGGTAGACGGTGAAGGCAACGAGTGGCTGGTGCGCGAGGTCGACACGCCCCAGCCGTGGGCGCATGCGAAGCGCTGCCTGATCTTCAGCTCGTCCGCCGTCGTCAGGCGTCTGTGGATCTATCCAGAGGACTGGTCCCGCCTCGCCTCTCGCGACCTGCTGGCTCTCGTTCAGGAGCAGCCGCGGTCCCGCTGAAGGGGAAGGGCCGTCGTCAAACCACGCAGCCTCAGGCCGCGGACGCCGCCGTCATGAGGCGAGCCATCAGCAGGTAGCATGGCTCGTCCGTCGCGACCAGCTCCGCTTCGGTTGGATCGACCGTCTCGACGTACTCGCGCAGCGCGACTGACGGCACCATCTGCTTGACCAGCGTGACGGTATCGGTGCCGACTCGGCGACCGGTTGCGTCGCGCAACTCCAGGTCGAGCGACTCATACCGCTCGAGCACTTCACGAAAGTGATGGAGACGCGCCGCCTCGAGCATGAGGTCGTCAGCGTACGCCGGTGCTCCGTCCTGGCATGAGTGCAGGTACTCGGCCTGGGTCGGGATCACCGACTCCACGAACTCGAGCGCTGCGGGCGCCGTCAATTCGGCGATGATCGGCTCCACGTAGTCGAACGCCGGGAGCGGCACGAAGTGCCAGACCCGCGCACCCGCCGGCAGCTCCCCGACGGGGAAGAGTGCGCCGGTGTAACCGAGCACCTTGCCATGACTTACCAGCGCGTAGTGCATCGACATCGAGCCTATGCTCCCGATCGGTTGTCCATTCTCGTGACGATTCGATGAAATGCAGGTCACGGCCGCCGACGACTGCGTGATCGACTGATGAGTACGCGATGAACTTGTGCGAGTCCTTGGCCCTTTCTCCGTGACTGGTATCACAGGAGCGGCGATGAATGTCGTCGAACCGATAACAGCCGACTCGTCGAAGTTGTGCAGACCAGGGGCCGAATCAGCGAATTTGCGTCGGGAAGGCGGGCGCAGGAGGTCAGGCTACAGCTTTACCATGCCGACATCTAGGGCGAATTCGCGCGGAAAGGAGCACGCCTCTGCGAAGACGCAGGGGTTCACGCGCCCCACGTGCGAGCGTCGTCGATCGGGAAGAGCGACGAACGGATGTCGAGCGCGAGAGTGCGGAAGCGGTGTGCGCTCGCCGCGGGGATGTGCGCCCTGGAAAAGAGCACCACGGCGAACAGCTCACCGGAGCGCAGCACTCCGCCGAATCCGACGACGGATCGGATGGAGTACGGGATCACGAATTCCTCCTGCGCCGGAATCACCGGGCTTCCAAGTGCCTCCTCCACATGGAAGACGTCGTAGGTGCGCGACTCACTCGTCCGCGGCGTGGCCCCGCCGCCGCTGACGATCGTCTCGAGATCCACGCCGAGATCGCTCAACAGCCCCGCGATCATCGGAGCGCCCCGCACCATCTCCGCACTCGGAAGGGGAATCACGCGATGCGAGCGCGACTGATGACGCGAATTCCACGCGGGCTCGTCGCCCGCCGTGGCCAGAAGCGTCAGGCAGCGCATGGCCGGAGCCGGGCTCAGCTCTCCGAGTTGGCGCGCCGCCACCTCCTGAAGCTCCGGCTCGAGCGAGGCGAAAGGGTGCGTCTTGTAGAATCGCACCAACGCACAGGTGCGTGCGGCCGAGTCGATGTCGACGCAGTGCTCGTGGAAGTAGCGCACCACGCTGCCCGCCGCCGACTCCAGCGTACCGCACTCGCGCAGCGTCCGGCGCAGCGCGATCCCGGTGCGCAGCATGGCGCCGACGGTGACATCTGTGACGTCGAGCGGACCGAAGTCTGGAGTCGATGGCATGAACCGGGACTCAATGTGAGCAGCCTGTTGCGTTTCGTTCCACTCGGAAGCTATGTGTCGCTACCCAGCGCGCACTCCGGGGAGCAGAACGCGCTGCACCCCCTTCCGACTTCAACGAGCCGAACGGCAAGCGTCGTGCATGCGAATGCAAAAGCGATGACAGGCGACAACGAACCCGGGCTCGTGTCCAAGGCGGTCGAGCGCGCCGCGCGCTCCGGCGACTCGTCTCTCACGCCGACGGTCGACCCGGCGGCGACGGCGACGCCCGCCGCACCCGGCGCCCCTCCTCCCGACCTGGGTCGGACGGGTGACGCCGTCGATAGCACGCGCGGCCGCTCGGTGCAGGCGACCGTCCTCACGACTCTCGCGCTGCTCTACACGCTCTACTTCGCGCGCGAGTTCCTCGTCCCGATCATTTTCGCGCTGCTGCTCAACTTCCTGTTGAGTCCGTTGATTCGGCGCTTGGTCCGCCTGCACATCAAGCCGCCGATCAGTGCGGCAGTCCTCGTCCTGCTGTTGATCGGCGCCGTGGGCGAGGGTGCCTACCAGCTCTCCGGGCCGGCGCAGCGTTGGGCGATGACGGCGCCGCAGAGCTTCGCCAAGGCGCAGGTCAAGCTCCGGTCGATCATTCGGCCAGTTCAGCAGGTGACCAAGAACGTGCAGCGCGCCGCCGACGCGGTCGGCGCGCAGTCGGAGAAGGCTCCCGGGGTCGTGGTGCAATCGGGGCCGAGCGTGTCGTCGCGATTGTTCGGCACCACGCAGCGCATCGCGGCGGGACTGCTGGAGATCTTCATCCTGCTCTACTTCCTCCTCGCCGGCGGAGACCTCTTTCTTCAGAAGCTGATCAAGGTCCTTCCGCATTTCAGCGACAAGGTCAAGGCGGTCGAGATCGCGCGCGCCACGGAAGCGGCGGTCTCCGCCTACCTCTCCACCGCGCTGCTCGTGAACGTGGTCGAAGGGGCGATGGTCGCGGCAGTGCTCTGGCTACTCGGCATGCCGAACGTGCTGCTGTGGGGCGCGCTCGTCGCCTGCTTCGAGTTCGTGCCCTATCTCGGTGCGCTCGCGGCAGTCGTCGTGCTGACGGTGGCCGGGCTCACGACCTACGACGAAGTCGCGCGCGCGCTGCTCGTGCCGGGCAGCTTCCTCGCCATCAATCTGCTCCAGGCGAACCTCGTCACGCCGATGCTGCTCGGCCACCGTCTGACGCTCAACCCGGTGGCGATCTTCATCGGCCTCGCATTCTTCTTCTGGATCTGGGGTGTGCCAGGCGCGTTCCTCGCCGTCCCGTTGCTCGCCACGTTCAAGATCTTCTGCGACCACATCGTGTCGCTCGCGGCGATCGGCGAGTTCCTCGGACAGCGCGACGACGAGGAGCGGCGGGCGACGGCGAGAGTGTCCGTGATCTATCGACGGCAGCCATGACCATACCACAAGCTTTTCATGGGGTCAGAGTCATGACTCTGACCCCACTGCCCCTCTGCTGCGGGGCTACCACCGCTTGAGCACCTTCGCCAGCTTCTCGGCGATCAGCTTCGTATCCGTCTCTCCATCGGCGATCCCCGCGTCGATCGACTCCACGGCCCCGCCCGGCTCGCGCTCCAGGTCGACGAGCCAGCCGAGCGCGGGTCCTCCGCAACGTGCGCGCGCGCCCGAGCGGAGGTGCACGGTGAGAATCCCGGGGAACGCATACTCCACCAGGCTGCCCTTCAGCTTGCGCTGAAGCTTCGACGCCACTGCGTGTCCGCGTTCGTGCATGATCGACGCGGCATCGCCGATGGCATGCTCGAACGTCGAGCTCATCATGATGTCCGGCGGAAGCTCGAACTCCGCAAGAGGATCGTCGTCGGGAAGCTTCGACATGTCGGGCACAGGCTTTGGGGAGTGGGCCACGAGGGCCGTACGGTGAGATCATCGGCGACGTCGAAAGGTTCCGTCAATCGGTTCGCTCGGCGGCGAGCGGAGCTTCGGTGTCGAGGCGCGCAACCAGCGCGTCGCGGTGGCGCGACCGCCGGCGACGGGCGATCACTTGCGACAGGCATGCAACGACGATGACGAGAGTCCCGCCCTGCGAGACGGCTTTGAAAACGCCGTCGCGCGCGCGCAGGTGCTCACCGAGCGAGATGAGCACCACGCACCACAACAGCATCATTCCGCCGATGACCGCGAAGCGGAGCCAGCGATGCTGCATGGACCGCGTCTCGAATGTCTCCAGCTCGGTCAGCTCGAGCCGCGCACCGAGCCTGAAGGCATGACGGTAGAGCAGAGTGAACGACAGCGCGATGCCGGTAAGGCTGCCCGCGTACAGAGCGAGCACGGCGGGAAACTGCTCCAGTCGCAACCGGTCCTTTGCCACGTCGCCGGCGACAACGGCGTCCGTGAACACGTTGAGCAGGAACTTGAGCGGATAGATCAGCGAGAGCACGAACACGAGCAACATTCCGGTGAGCCAGATCGTCGCCTCGTCTTCCAGCCCATAGCGCCGGAAGAACTCGAACTGCGCGCGCCAGACGAAGAACAGGACGAGGAAGCTGGCGACGAACGGGACGAAGCCGACTGCGTTGTGCAGGAGCTCAACCGCCGTCCTCGGCACTTCGAGCGATACGGCGACGAGCGTGATCGCGAAGCCGAAGACCGCATCGCTCAGCCCCTCGATGCGCGACACGCCGTCGCCGCGCCAGCGGAACGGAGCGCGAGTGCGCCCCGGGGCCGCACCACGCATGAAGAGCAGACGCATGAGCATGAAGTCGAGACCCGTAGGGGTGGGAGTAGGGCTGAAGATGTGGGCCGAGGACGGAACGGAACAGATCCGCGTGGCGCGTCAGTCCGTTCGCCTACGAGGGGAACGTCACGACGTCGGCGCGATGGTCGCGCACGCGGACGGCTTCACGCCACCGCGCGCGTGGCCGACGATGTCCGCCGTCGCCTGTAGCATCAGTAGCGCGACGAGCGCGCTCCGCCCCACCGCCCATCTCGGCGCCCACGAGCGCGAGCGGAGCAGCCACCAGCCAAACGCCACGAGCGCCGCCTCGAGCGCGAAATCGAGCACGGGCCAGTCGTAGAGGCGGAGCCCTCGCATCTCGCCGCCGGGCCAGAAGAGCTTGTAGCCTGTGATGAAATCGAGTGGCACGTGCGCCAGCGCGACCAGCATTGCCAGGAGACCGGTGGCGCGCTGGCTCGTGGCGAGGAAGACGACTCCGCCCGTCACCGCGGCGATCAGCGCCGCTGCCGGCAGCGTGTGCGAGTAGAGTCCGTGTGGGTTGCAGCGTCCCGCCACGACGAACAGTGCGTCGACGAGATCCGGCGCCAATGACGCGCCGAGCAGCCAGATCAGCGTGCTGTCGCGCCGGGTCGCATTCGCGGTAGCGGCGACTCCCAGATGACCGGTGATCACGTCGGAAGGAACCGACGCACTTCCTCGAGCAATCGTCTCGGCGCCACCGGCTTGCTGAGATACGCGTCGCTGCCCGCGGCGAACGACGCATCGCGGTCGCGCGTCTGCGCCAGCCCGGTGATGACGATGATCGGGATCTCGCTCGTCTCCACCTGATCGCGCAGCGCCCGCACGGCGTTCCATCCGCTCGTGCCCGGCATCGTCACGTCCATCAGGATCAGCGCGGGGAGATCGGTGCGCGCCCGCTCGATTGCTTCCTCGCCGTCGCGCGCTTCGATCACCCCGTATCCGTTGTAGGTCAGCAGGTCGACGTAGAGCGCGCGCTGATCGGCGTTGTCGTCGGCGACCAGGATGATCTGGCCTTGAGGAGCGGTCATGCGCACGAAGTTAACGGCGCTCCACCGAAGGTCGAGTGGCATCGAGTGGCATCGAGTGGCATCGAGAGTCGCCGAGCTCGCGGCCACGGTTGCGCAGGTCGCTGCCGCCGTGACCGGACAGCAGGCTTGCTGGCCGACGCACGGCAGCATGAAGGCGGAGTTCGCCGCCGCGGGCATCGACCGGGATGTTCGTCGGAGGTGAGCGCTGCGCTCAAGGGTGGCCGAGGAAGACGAATCCGCCCAGCACGCGGGCTGGACTCGTCCGGACGCCGAGACCGCCGTCGCCGATCTGCCCTGAGCCATTGTATCCCCAGCAGTAGGCCACTCCGCCACTGGTAAGCCCGCACTGATGGTAAGTGCCGACACTGAGCGCCGTGAAGTTGATGCCTCCCTGTACCGGATTCGGAGCCCGTGTGCTGGCGACCCCGATTCCGAGAGAACCATCTGGGTTGTCGCCCCAGCAGAAAGTCGCGCCGCTGTTGTTGATGGCACAGGTCTGTCCGTAGCCGGCGGCGATGGCCGTGAACGCCAGCCCACCCGTGACGGTGCTGGGAGTCGCCCGATTCGTGAGATCACCGACGCCTAGCTGGCCAGAGTTGTTCAGCCCCCAACAGTAGGTCCCGCCACTGACGGCGATTGCGCAGCTGTGACCGTTGCCGACTGTGAGCGCGAGGGCGCCGAGGGTGCGTGTGAATGGGACGACGGGCGCCCCGGCAACCGCGGTCGGGACCAACCTGGTGACATTGTCGCCGTCGCCCAACTCTCCGTCCCTGTCGAAGCCCCAGCAGTAGGCGCCGCGAGACGTGGTGAGCCCGCAGGTCATGACCGTCCCGGCAGCCAACTCGGTAAAGGCGAGCCCTCCGAGCACATTCGTTGGAGCCTGGCGCGCGCGCACATCTCCCACGCCGAGTTCGCCGACACTATTCTCTCCCCAGCAAAGAGCCGCTCCAATCCTCGTCACACCGCACGTGTGAGTCGAGCCGGCGGTGAGTGCGACGAAAACGTTTCCCCCCAGCACGGCGGTCGGCGCGTTGCGAGACGTCGAGCTTCCGTCCCCAAGCTGACCAAACTGATTGTCGCCCCAGCAATACGCCGCGCCTCTGACGCTCAGCCCGCACGTATGTCCGCCTCCCGTCGCCAATGATGTGAAGGCGAGACCTCCCGAGACCCGCGTAGGCGTCACCCGGTCAACCTTGTCGCCGGAGCCGAGTTGGCCGTTGCCGTTATAGCCCCAGCAGTACGCCAACCCACCCTCGACGAGGCCGCAGGTGTGCCGTCCTCCCGCCGCGAGTCCAGTCGCCACACCGAACGCCGTGAAGGTCACCGGCGCGAGGGTCGCGACGGTCGCCGTGACGGTGTTGACGCCGGCGGCGCGCCCAGGCGTCCAGCTGCCAAGCGTGGCGCGGCCCGTGGCACTCGTGGTGACCGTCGCGCCTGACACGCTGCCGCCGCCCGAGATCACCCTGAACGTCACGACTGCGCCGGCGAGGGGGGCGCCCGACGCGTCGTCCACCCGAATCGAGGGTGCGACGCCGATGGGGCGGGCGACCGCGACGATCTGGCTGTCGCCCGCCGCGATCGTGATCCTGGCGGCGACGGCGGCAGCGGGTGGCGGAGGCGTCACAGGGGGTGTTGGTGTCACTGGCGGCGCGACTGGCGGAGTCGTCGTGTCGCTCGGCGGAGTCGTGGGTGGAGTCGCTGGCGGAGAGGCCGGCGGCGTGGGCGTCGTCGGAACACTGGTTGTGCCCGAAGAGTCTCCCCCGCATCCCGTCATCAGTAGGAGAATGAGCAGAGCGACACCGCGCCTGGGCAGCGAAGGGGCACACGAGGCGCGAGGGAACGCGCCCGCATGGCGCGTCACGACGACACGAGGAAACGCGCCCGAGCGGCGCGCAATGACGACACGAGTCATGATCAGCTCCGGTAGGTGGCGATGCAGAGGGGCCCTTTCGGGATCCCGTCTCTGTCCGCGAGAGCAGAGCGCGAAAGCGGACATCGACGTGCTTCGAGTCGCACGAGTCGTCTCCTGCGCGATCACCATGGCTCTTGACGCCGCACGCGCTGCCTGCCAAACTCTACATAGGTAGAGATTCTCACCCCACGCCGCGAGATCGCGTGCCTCCTCCCGTCCGGCTCACCCACTCCACCACGCTCGTGCTGGTCGCCCTCGCACGCGGCGTCCGTCACGGCTTCGACCTGCTCGACGAGACGGGCCTGGAGAGTGGAACGGTGTATCCGATCCTTCGTCGCCTCGAGCACGCCGGTCTGGTTCGCTCGCGCTGGGAGGCGGTGCAGCGCGCCCGCGCTGAAGGACGGCCGCCGCGTCGCTACTATGAGTTGAGCGGCGCCGGCGCCGAAGTGCTGCAGGAGGCGCTGGCGCTCAATCCAGGGGCAGCGCGTGCGCCGGGCCCCCGCGTGGGTGTGCCGCGCCCGCGTCCCGCATGACCGAACCCGAGGTCATCCCTGCGGATGCATCGCCGCCAGGCCTCGCACTGGTGCGCCTGCTCGCGCCGATCGTGCCCCTCCACCGACGCGACGAGTGGCTGGCCGAGTGGGAGGGAGAGCTGTACCACGCCCATCGCGAGGCGCGCAGTCGGGACGAGCCCGCCCTCGTGACGTGGGCCCGACTCACTCTGCGCAGCGCGGGAGCGGTCTCCGACGCCGTCTGGCTGCGCCGCCACGACGAAGGAGTGGACATGTTGTCGCTCGATCTCAAGTACGCGATCCGCACGCTGCGCCGCCGTCCCAGCTTCGCCACCACCGTGGTGCTCACGCTGGCACTCGGCATCGGTGCGACGACGGCGATCTTCAGCGTCGTCAACGGTGTGCTCCTGCGGCCGCTGCCACTGCGAGATTCGGAGCGTGTCGTCCTGCTCTTCGGCCAACCGACCGATGGCGACGTCGAGAAGGTGAGTGACGCGAGCTCGTACCCCGACTTCGTCGACATCCGCGCGCAGTCTCGCTCGTTCGCACGCTTCGGTGCGCTGCGCACGTGGACGGCGGTGCTGACGATGGCGGGCGCCGAGCCCGCGACGATGCGCACCGCGTTCGTCACGAGTGACGTGCTCCCACTGCTCGACGCGACGCCGCTCGTCGGTCGCTCGCTGCAACCAGCGGACGAGCAGCCCGGAGCGCCGGCCGTCGCCGTACTCGGCTCCGCACTCTGGCGCGGTCGCTTCGGCGGCGACCCCAACGTCGTCGGCCGCGCCATCTCGCTCGACGGAACTCCGGTCACCATCGTCGGCGTGGCGCCGAGCGGGAGTGCGCTCCTCGCCCCGACGGAGCTGTGGCGACCCGCCGTGCCCGACGCGCTGGATCGCGCGCGCGGCGCGCATCGCTACACTGTGATCGCTCGACTCGCGCCGAACGTCAGGCGCGAAACCGCCGAGGCCGATGTGCGCGCGATCGCTCGCCGGCTCGAAGAGCAGTATCCGGCCGACAACGCGAAACGCGGCGCACGTTTGCAGTCGCTCCAGGAGGCGATCGTCGGCGACGCGCGGCCAGCGCTGCTCGTGCTCCTCGGCGCCGTCGTGCTCGTGCTGCTCATCGGCTGCGCGAACCTGGCGAATCTCTTTCTCGTCCGTGCCGCGTCGCGAGAACGCGAGATCGCCGTGCGCACCGCACTCGGTGCCGGCTTCGGCCAGCTCGTTCGGCATCTGCTCGCCGAGAGCCTGCTGCTCGCTCTCGTCGGAGGGGCTGCCGGACTCCTCGTCGCCTGGGTCGGCATGAAGTCGCTGCTCGCGCTCGCACCGCGCACCATCCCGCGAGCCGATCAGGTGACGCTGGACGTGCCGGTGCTGCTCTTTCTGCTCGTGATCTCCCTGCTCACCGGGCTCGCGTTTGGCGTGCTTCCCGCGCTGCAGCTCCGGCGCGCGAACGTCTCGCTCGGCAGCCTGCGCGACGGCGCGCGCGGCGCGACGAGCGGTCGCTCACGTCGGCGCTGGCGCACGGGTCTCGTGATGAGCGAAGTGGCGTTGGCGACCGTGCTGGTGATCGGCGCGTCGTTGCTCGTGAAGAGCTTCCGGCAGTTGAGTGGCACCGATCCCGGGTTCAACCCGAGCGGGCTCCTCGTCGCACACGTGAATCTGCCGCGCAGTCGATACGAGAAGCCCGACGCCGTCGTGCGCTTCTATGAGCAGCTGCGCCGCGATGTGGGTGAGATGCCTGGCGTGAAGTCGTCGTCGATTGCGTACGAGCATCCGCTGGGGGAAGGGTGGACGTCGAGCTTCACCATCGAGGGCCGCGCACCGCCGCCGCGGGGACAGGAGCCCGAGGCTCGTGTGCGGCCGGTGCAGCCTGGGTATTTCCGCACGGCTGGAATCCGCTTGCTGCGCGGACGCGACGTCACCGATCAGGATCGCGGCAACACACCCGGCGTCGTGGTCGTCAACGAGTCGTTCGTGAATCGCCACTTCCCCGGCGAGAATCCGCTCGGGCGGCGTGTGCTGCGCGGCGCCTGGTGGCCGAACATGCCGAGCGCGTTCGAGATCGTCGGGGTGGTGGCGGACGAGCGGTTCATGGGTCTCGCCGCAACGGGCGCACCCGCGACGTATTTCCCGCACGCGCAGTTCCCGATGAACGAGATGTGGCTCCTCGTGCGAACCGACGGCGATCCACTCGCGCTGGTGTCCGCGTTGCGTGCGCGCGCGTCGCGGCTGGATCCCGCGCTGCCGCTCGACGATGTGCAGTCGATGCCGGATCTGCTCGGCCGCTCGGTGGCGGAGCCGCGGTTCAACTCGGGACTGCTCACCTCATTCGCTGCGTCGGCGTTGCTGCTCGCCGCCGTCGGCATCTACGGCGTGCTGTCGTACACCGTCACGCAGCGCACCGGCGAGATCGGCGTGCGCATGGCGCTGGGTGCGAGCCGGGCCAACGTGCTGCGGCTCGTCGTGGCGGAGGGGCTCGGTGTCGCGCTCGCCGGCGTCGCCATCGGAACGCTGGGCGCGCTCGCGCTGGCGCGCGTCCTCGCGTCGCTGCTCTACGGCATGGATGGGCGCGATCCGATGATCTTCGGTAGCGCCGCGCTACTTCTCACCGCCGTCGCGGCGCTGGCAGCCCTTCTGCCAGCGCTACGAGCGAGCCGCATCCAGCCGGTCGAGGCGCTGCGCTCCGAATAGCGAGGTGCGGCGCTACTTGCCGTCCATGAACTTCGACACGCCGCCGTGCGCGGAGCACACGCCCTGCCGCGACTTGGCGTGTGAATACGTCTTGTCCTTGCACATGGCGACGGCGCCCTTCGGATCCTTGTCGTCGATCTCCATCTTGGCGGCAGCCTTCACCGTCTTCGCATCGGTCTTCGCGACGACCTTCGCCGCTTTCACGTCGGCCTTCACCTCGGACTTCATCATCTTTGCGTCGGCCTTGGCGGCTTTCGTCGCCGTCTTCGTCACGGCGATGCCGCCGTGGCTCGAGCAAGATCCCTGTCCTCCGGCCGACTTCGATCCGTCCTTGCACGTGACCTTCATGGCTTGCGCGGACACTGTGCCCGCGGAGAGCAGCAACATGGCACCGAGTGCGAGGAGCGAGCGGAGTGTGATCATGGGACAATGCCTCGTGGCCTGCGGGTTGATTTGAACGGATCGGATCGGTCGACGCGTATGCATTAGCATGGATGACGGATCGAGTGGGCGATAGGGCGGCAGCGGTCCGACGAAACCCCGCGCGACCGCGCGGCTCCTTAGCACCGATAGACGATCGCCAACCCTCCCGCGCCCGGCTCGCGCTCGTCGCAATCCCGGTCAGCGGGGCAGCGTTCGCAGGATAAGCGGTGGCTGGGCTCGTCAGCTGACGTGGAGCGTTCTCTAGCATGGAGCGGAGCCGATCGGGCGAGAGTCTTGCGGCCGTAGCAGTCCTTTCCGGCGTGAGACATCCGATCGATGTTCTCGACTCGTATAGAGTGAGTCGACGGGGAGCGAGAACTTTTCCCTCCCGTCGAGAGTATTATTCGAGCCGGCGAGACCGCTCCGGCCCTTCCGCTCCAGGAGCTCACATGTCACACCGATCGAGTAGCGCGCGTCGCGCGATGACGCTGACGCTCATCGCAACCTTTGCTGCCATCGGCGGCTCGCGCGCGTCCGCGCAGGCCCCCGCCCGCAGCGTGAACGGAGAACGCAAAGTGACCACGCCCTTCCACAAGCCAAGCGACGACGAACTGAAGAAGAAGCTCACCCCAATTCAGTACACAGTCACCCAGCACGAGGGAACCGAGTCGGCGTTCCGCAACGAGTACTGGGACAACCACGAGGCTGGCATCTATGTGGACGTCGTCTCTGGCGAGCCTTTGTTCAGCTCGGCCGACAAGTTCGAGTCGGGCACGGGCTGGCCGAGCTTCACCAAGCCACTCGTCACTGAGAACGTCAAGACGAAGACGGATCGCATGTTCGGCATGACCCGCACCGAGGTGCGCTCCGCGCATGCCGACTCGCATCTGGGTCACGTGTTCGACGACGGCCCGAAGCCGGCCGGCCTGCGCTACTGCATGAATTCGGCGTCGATGCGCTTCATCCCGGTGAAGGATCTCGCGGCGCAGGGTTACGGGGAGTACGTGACGCTATTTCAGGGCAGCGCGAGTACGCACAAGTAGCCGCAGCGCGTAGAGCGAGTTGATTCGCGGCGAGCGAATCGGTCCAGTGTGATCGCATGGTGGGGAGTGGGGAGTTCTGAGTGGGGGCGTGTGCCGCCACCCACCACTCCCCACTCCCCACCGCGTTTCACGCCATGGAACTCGGCCCGTCCACCGGCGCTGCGCGCAGTTTGTAGTCCCGCCCCCGCACCGCCACCAGAAACGTCGGCACCAGATACAGCGTGATCGGCGTGGAGAGCGCGAGCCCGCCGATCACCGCGAGCGCGAGCGGACGTTGCATCTCGCTTCCCGCGCCCAGGCCGAGCGCGAGCGGCAGCAGGCCGAAGAGCGTACACAGCGTCGTCATCAGGATCGGACGCAGACGCACGCGGCCCGCCTCGAGCAGCGCGGGCTCGAGCGCTTCACCCATCGTGAGCATCCGGTGATGCGTGAAGTCGAGCAGGATGATCCCGTTCTTCACGATCAACCCCACGAGCAGGATCAGCCCCATGAACGACGAGACGTTCATCGGCGTGCCGGTGACGAGCAGCAGTGCCATCGCGCCGACGAACGACAGCGGCGCGGCCACGAGCACGACGAGCGGCTCGACGAACGACCGGAATTGCAGCACCATCACCGCGATCACCGCCGCGGCGGCGAGCGCCAGCACCGCCAGCATCGACCGGAACGCCGTCTGTTGCCCCGCGTATTGCCCCGCGAGCTCCACCCGGATTCCGCTGGGCGGTGGCGACGCGGCGAGAACGGCCTTCACGTCCGACATCACCGCGCCGAGCGACCGGCCGCTCACGTCGGACGTCATGGTGATCATCTGCTGCTGGTTCTCGCGGCTGAACGACGCGCGCGTCTCGACTGGCTCGAACGTCGCCAGCGCCGAGAGTGGTGCGGTGGTGCGGCTGGCCGGCACGACGACGGGGAGCGCTCCCAGTCGCAATGCGTCGTTGCGCACTGCGTCCGGCGCGCGCACGCGCACGGCGATCGACCGGTCTGACAGTCGAACCTCGCCCGCGGGCACGCCGAGCAGCGCGCCGCTCACCGCACCACCGACCTGCTCCGGCGTCAACCCCATCCGGCTCGCCTCGGCGCCGTTGATCTTCATCATCAGCTCGGGTGACTTCTCGCTCACGCCGTTGAAGAAGTCTTCGAGGCCGTCGACCTTCGCCATCGACGGGTCGAGTCGCTGAGCGTACGCCTCGAGCGCGTCGAGATCCGAGCCGAACAGCTTGATCTCCACCGGTCGGGCGGCGCCCGCGAGGTCGTTGATCACGTCGCCGAGAATCTGGACGAACTCGATGCGGAGGCGCGGTGCGGCCGACTCGATCTTCCTGCGCGCATCGTCGATCACTTCCTGGCTGGATCGGTCGCGGCTGCCCTGCGGCGTCAACCTCGCGACGACGTCGCCCGTGTTCTGCTCCGTCGCGAACAATCCCAGCTCGGCGCCCGTGCGGCGTGAGATGCCGGAGATCTCGGGCATCGACATCAGGATCCGCTCGGCGATGTTCACCTGGCGATCCGTCTCGACGAGCGCGGTGCCGCCCGGCGTGAAGTAGTCGAGCACGAACGCTCCCTCGTCGATCTCTGGAAGGAAGCCCGTGCCAACGAACTTGTAGGTGACAGCGCCCGCGACGACGAACAGAAGCGAGCCGACGATCATCAGGCGCGTGTGGTGCAGCGCGCGATCGAGCGATCTGGCGTATCGGTCGGACAGCGCATCCACCGCCCGACCCACCCCTGCCCCGATTCGCTTGAGCCGTGCCCGCCCGCCCCCCTGCGCCTGGACGGATTCCGCGCGCGCTGTCTCCTCTGCGGGATTCTCCGCGGTGAGAAATGCCTCCGCCATGAGCGGGATGATCGTCACCGCGAGCACGAGCGACACCAGCACGGCGATGGTGAGCGTGATCGAGAGCGCGGCGAAGAACTGGCCCACGACGCCCTCGAGCAGTCGCAGCGGCAGGAAGACCACCACGGTCGTGATCGTCGACGTCGTGACCGGGAGAATCAGTTCCTGCACCGCATCGCGGATCGCCTGATCACGATCGGCGGTGATGCCGAGGTGACGCACGATGTTCTCGGTGATCACCACCGTGTCGTCGATCACCAGTCCGATCGCGATCGCCATCGCGCCGAGCGTCATCAGGTTGAACGTCTGCCCCACGAGCCACATGACGAACACGGTGATCGCCAGCGTCAGCGGGATCGATGCCGCGCTGATCGCCGTGATCCGTCCCTTGCGGAGGAAGATGAAGAGGATGATCACGGCGAGCAGCGCGCCGACGAGCATTGCGTCGCGCACCGACTTGGTGGCGTCGCGCACGAGCGACGCCTGATCGTACACCGCCTTGAGCGTCACGCCCTTGGGCAGCGTGGCGCGCAGCGTTTCCGCGACCTTCGCCACGCTGTCGGCGATCGCCACGGTGTTTCCACCGACCTGGCGCGTGATGTTGAGCAGCGCCGCGGGACGTCCGTCGCCCGCGACGATGCGCACGTGGTCCTCCGTCCCCACTTCGACGCTGGCGACGTCGCGCACGCGAAGCCCCCGTCCGATGGCGACGTTGGCGACGTCTTCCGCCTTGGTCGCCTCCTGTGCCGTCACGACGAGGAACTGCTTGTAGTCCTGCGCCACGCGCCCGACGGCGCTCGCCGAGATCGCGCCCCGGATCGCTGTCGCGAGATCCTCGTACGACAAGCCTTGCTCGGCCAGCCGCACCGGATCGGCGATCACCTCGATCTCGCGCACGTCGGACGCCTGCACGTCCACGCGGCCCACGCCAGGCACGCGCGACATCACGGGCCGGATCAGGAAGCGCGCGATGTCGTACATCGTCGTGGGGTCGCCCCCTTCGAGGTTGTACGAGATGATCGGAAAGAGCGACGGCGATAGGCGCTCGACCTCGATGTCGAGTCCCACCGGCAGATCGCCACGCAGCTGATTCACGCGCGCCTGCGTCTGCTGGAGCGCGTACGCCATGTCGGTGTTCGGCGCGAACGTCGCCGAGATCTCGCTCGCGCCTCGAATCGATCGCGAGGTCACGCGCGTCACGCCAGGCACCACGCCAACTGCTTCCTCGATCGGCTGCGTGATCGCGAACACCACCTGGCGCGCCCCGAGCGAAGAGCCCTGCGCGACGATGGTGATCCGTGGGAACTGCAGCTCGGGATAGATCGCCGACGGCAGTTGAAGGGCCGCCCAGATCCCGCCCGCGCAGAGCAACGCGACGACGAGGTAGACGAAGCGCCGCTGGCTCGCCACCGCGCCGGCAAGCGACCAGCGACGATGCGACGCCAGCTCGACCGGCTGCACCGGATCGCTCACGGCTTCGCCGGCTCGGGTCGCACCACCTTCACACTGTCCTCCAGACCGTATGCGCCTTGGGTCACCACCGTCTCACCACCGCTGAGCCCTTCGAGAATCTCGACCTTCGTTGCGGTCCGGCCACCGATCTTCACCTCGCGCGAGATCGCCGTGCCGGACTTGTCCACCACGAACACCTTGTAGCCCTCGCCCTCGGGTACGAGCGCCTCGACCGGCACGACGACGGCGTTCGCGCGCGTCTCCACGGCGATCTCGCCGTATACGCTCTCGCCCAGCTTCAGGGTGCGGCGCGGCGTCTTGAGCCGCACGCGGATCGCGACGGAGCGCGCGGTGCTGTCCACCGTCGCCGCCACCGACGCCACGGTGCCCGCGCCCAACGACTCGCCGCCCGCTTTCTCACCAGCGGACAGGACGACGCGCGCACCGGAATGCACGTCGCCCGACTCGGCCGGTCCGAGCGAGAGCGCCGCGTCGAACGCGGACGGATCGGCCACCTCGACGAGCGTCTGCCCCGCGTCGGCCGACGCGCCCAGGACCGCCGACATGCTCGTGACGACGCCCGCGATCGGTGAACGCAGCACCGACAGCTGCTGCTCGCGCCGCGCCGTCACCGCCGCGGCACGCGCCGCCGCGAGATCGGCCGTCGCCTGCTCGACGTCCTTCCGCGGCACGATCCCTTCGCGCGAGAGACGCTCGGCGCGCTCGTAGTTGCGCTGCGCCGCGGTCAGCGCCGCCTGCGCGCCGGTGGCCGCGGCGTTGAATCCCATCTGCTCGAACTCAACGAGTGGGGCGCCCGCCGCCACACGCTGACCCGCGCTCACGTACACCTTGGAAATTCTCGTCGGCGCCGGTGCGCTGAGCGCCGCGAACCGGCCAGGCCTCGCCACGACCTCGCCGATCGCTGGAATGGCGTGCGTGAACGGCTCGACACTCGCTACCGCCGTCGTCGCCGTCACTGTCGGCTTGGTGGCCTCACCCTCGGCGGCGGCTCCGCCCGCCTCGCTCTTCTTGCAGCCGGTGAGCATGAGGGCGATGGCGCAGCCGCCAGCCATCGCGCGGCGCAGGAGCTCGTAGCGTGGGATCATGGCGCGGAGGGCACGGTCTGAGTGAGCGCACGCAGCTCGGCGTTCACCTTGAGCAGCGACGCGACGTCGTCGATGTACTGGCCCAGCACCTCGCGCGCGCTGCGACGGGCTTCCAGCACGGCGGGAAGGGCGGAAGCTCCCTCGCGATACGCGATGAGCGAGCGGGACTCGACACGCTGCGCCCGAATCACCAGGTCACGGTCACGCGCGACGCGGACGCGGAGTGCCTCGCGCTCGCGCAGCGCCTCGACCAGACGCTGGCGCGCCTCCAGCCTGGCGACGGACAGCTCGGCAAGCGCACGGTCGCGCTCCGCCGACGCTTCGGCGATCGGACCCCGGTTGCGGTTGAGCAACGGAAGCGGCAGCACCACGCCGACGACCGGGAGGTATCCCGGCTCCCCGCCGGTCGGGTCGCCGAACTCCACGCCGAGGCTCAGCGATGGCAGCGCGAAGATGCTGCGGCGCTCCCGTGCCAGTGTCAGCTCTGCGGCCTGGAGCGACGCCTCGGCGGCGGCGATACTCGGTGAGCCGGGAACGGAAACACCAGGCGAAGTTCCAAGAGGTCCCCTGCCTCCGGTCGGTACCGCGACGCCTGCGCCTGGCGAGGTCGTTGCCGTGTCGGCAACGGCGAGCTGCAGCGAATCAACGAGCACGATCGCGGCACTGTCGGCCGAGAGTCCCATGAGGGTCTGAAGCGTCAGGATCGTGCTCATGTACGCGAGCGAATCCGTAGACGCCACGTTCCACTGCTGGCCCGCCACGACCGTCGCGAGATCGACGTCCAGATCGCTCGCGTCGCCAGCATCTCGACGCGATTGCGTCATGACTCGCAGACTGTCGGCGTCTTGCGCAGTCTGCCGCGAGAGCCGGAAGCGCGCGTCGGCCGCGAGAGCCTGGGTGTACGTGGTATCCACTTCGACCACGGCGGCCGCACGCTCGGAGAGCATCCGAAGCCGCGAGGCCCGGTTGAGCGCGACAGCGGCCCGGATGCGCGGGCCGCGCGACCACGGCGTGTCGAACGGGATCTCCACCGACACGTGTTTCTGGGGAACAGACTTCGAGTAGCTGGCCGACAGCGATGGATTCGGTAGGGCTCTCGCGGTGAGCACTCTCGCGCGCGCCGCGGCCGAGTCGGCTCGCGCCAGCGCGAGCCGCGCGCCGCCCGAGAGGGCCACCCGTTCCGCCTCGGCCCGGGTCACCGGTCGCTGCGCTCGCAGTGGCTGGCTCCCGCCGACGACGAGGACTGTGGCAATCGCCACCACGCGGGATGCGCGCTGGAGTACCGCGAGGCAGACCGACGAACGGCGCGGCGGACTCGAGTGTACGGGCCGTTCGCGGGACTGAATCGGTGAACCGACGTGCACGTCGCGGCGCAGGAGAGCGGGGGATGACAATCGATGCTCGCGCGAGAGTTGCGTCGAGCCGGTTGAGCCGATTGGGGAAAGTCTACTGCCACAGCTCGGTCAAGATAGGTCCCTCGACCTTTCACTGTCCTTACAACCAATCAAGCACCAGGAACAGGCGAGCCCGCCAGAAAGTATCTTCCGGCGGGCTCTGCGCCGATGTCCGCTCGTTCCACGCTCCGGACGGTGGCGTGGTCATCGGCACCGCACGTTGTACGCCACATACCCCTGACGTCCAGACCCGCTCGCCATCAGCATGCCAGTCTTTTCTCGCGCCATTCCGCTCACGGTCCTGCTCCTCGTCGGGTGCAGCCGTTCCATCGTCAACGCCACGTCCTCAGGTCGTCCCGGAGGTCATGGGGCGAACTCCGCGGGAAGACTCGCCACGGTGGACGCGCTCGTGCCCGCGTCTCCCAGCTCCGTGGGGATGGACCCGGCTGTCACGGCGCGCATCGACAGCATCGTCGCCGTCGCGATCAATGAAGGCGTGGCGCCCGGTGTCTCGGTCGCCGTGGGCCGGTTCGGACGGCTCGTCCATCTGAAAGGCTATGGCGCCATCGACTACGCGGCCGGCGCACCGCGTGTGGATCCGACGACGATGTATGATCTCGCGTCGCTCACCAAAGTGGTCGCCACGACGACGGCGGCGATGATCCTCGAGGAAGAGGGCAAGCTCGACGTCAACCGCACCGTGCACAGCTACGTCCCCGAGCTCGACGCGCCCGAGAAAGCGGGGATCACGGTGCGCATGATCCTCACCCATCGTGGCGGCTTCGAGGCGTTCGCGCCGCTGCATCGCCAGTATCGCGGGCGAGCGGAATATCTCGCGCAGATCAATGCGCGGCCGCTCACTTCGGTCCCTGGCACGAAGATGGTCTACAGCGACTGGGACTTCATCCTGATGCAGGCCGTCGTCGAGCGCATCACCGGCACCACCCTCGACGCGTTCGTCGCGTCGCGCGTGTTCGGACCGCTCGGCATTTCCGCGCGCTTCACGCCCGACACCTCCGACGCCGTTCTCCTGCGCCACATCGCCGTCACGGCGATGGATTCCGTGCGCGGCTTGATCCACGGCGTCGTGCACGATCCGAACGCGTGGGCGATGGGCGGCGTCGCTGGCCATGCTGGACTCTTCGCCTCGGCGCGCGATCTCGCCGTCTTCGCGCAGATGCTGCTCAATGGTGGCAGCTATGGGGGCACTCGAATCGTGCGGCCGACGACGCTCGCGCGATGGACCGCGGTACAGGACGCGGGCTCCAGCCGCGCGCTCGGCTGGGACACGCCGTCCGCGGTGTCGAGCGCGGGCCGCGACTTCTCGGCGCGTAGCTTCGGCCACACGGGATTCACCGGCACGTCGATGTGGATGGATCCGGAGCGCTCGGTGTTCGTCGTGGTGCTCGCGAACCGCGTCAACTCGCGCGGCGAGTCCACGCGCCATGCGCAGCTCCGTCGCGATGTCGCCGATGCGGTGCAATCGGCCATTCGCGACGCGCCGCTGATCGATTGGGAGGCGAGACGCTGAGCGGCGACGACTATTCGTCGGCGATCGCGGCCACCGCGGCCGACGCGCGGCCCTCGCGCAGCCGATGCGTCGGAGAGCGCTCCGCGAGGTCTCGCAGCGCGGTGTAACGCGCGGCCAGCGGGATGAACTGCTGCACGGTGCTGTGCGCCGAGAGTCGCGTGACCGTCGCCCACACCTCGGAGTCGCGCTCGCCGAGCGTCGCGGCGCAATCGGCCACCATCCACGCCGCGCTGTACACGTCCATCCCTTCCAGGCGCGCGACGGCGGCGTGAAAGCGCGACTGCGCGAGCTCGTGATTGCCGCCGAGCGTGGCGAGCCGGATCGTCAGTGTCTCGAGTCGCTCGCGTCCCTGGAACCACCAGTCGGCCCGCGGCCCGACGATGCGCTGCGCGGCGGCGAGCGCCGTGCGCGCTGCCGAGGTGTCGTTGAGGCGCAGCCCAACGAGTCCCGAACCGGCGTGGGCGCCGATCGCGATGTCGTCGGCGCCGAGCTGTTCGGCGAGCGTGCTCGTCTCCGCATACAGCGTCGCGGCAGCTTCGGTGTCGCCGCGCTCCCACTCCAGGTTGGCGAGATTGTAGAGCACCGCGAGCCGAAGGGTGTTGTTGCGCAGCGTCGTGTACAGTCGCAGCGCCTCGAGAAAGGAGACATGAGCGCTCGCGTAGTCACCTCCTCGCATCTCGGTCACGCCGAGATTCATCGACGCGCCGGCGGCCACATCCAGCGCCTGCGCGTCGCGCGCGATGCGCAAGGCCTCGCGGTACGCGTCCGCCGCGCCGACGTCGTCACGCGTGCGCATCCGGGCGATCCCGAGCACGAGGAACGCACGCGCCTCGAGCACCGGGTCCATGCGTGCGCGCGCGATGAGCCGGAGCACGAGATCAACCGCCTCCGGCGGTCTGGTCGACACGAGCGTGTAGGCGAGCAGGTGCATCGCCTCGCCCGCGAGCGTATCGTCGCCACTCTCTTCGGCGAGCGTGAACGAGAGCTCGGCCGCGGCGATCGCCTCGTCGGTACGGCCGAGCCGCGAGAGCGTCTGCACGAGCAGCGCGCGCGAGCGCACCACGTCCGAGACCTTGCCGACGCGCTCCGCGAGACCGAGCAGCTCACGGCACTCGTGCTCCATGTCGTGCACGCCTTGACCCAATCGTATGCGCGCTTGCAGCCGGCGCTGCTGGACAGGCAGCGAGCGTGATGGATCGGCGCGTACCACCGGTGTCGTGAGCATCGCGTCGCACGATCGCTCCATCTCCTCCCACCGACCCGACAGCTCCGCGGCGCGCGCGAGCTGTTCGTGGACGGTAATCCGCTGCTCGTCGTTGGACGCGTGCTCGAGCGCGAGCTGCAGGAACTCGGTGGCGACGTCCAGCGTGTAGAGCGGCAACGCGCGCGCCGCCGCTCGGCTGCACCACTCGTACGCCTTCGCGGCGTTGCCGCTTCGCGCGTAGTGCGACGCCACCTGGTCGACCGCGTCCGGCGTGCGCTCGGCCAGAAGGTCGCCGACGCGTTCCTGCGTCACCCGCTGTCGCGCCGGGCTCACCGAGCGAAGCACGGCGTCGACCAGCAGCGCGTGCGCGAATTGGTAGGTATCGTCGTCGCCATCGCGCACCGGTTCGAGCACCGAGGCGGCGAGCCCGCTATCGACTGCGTCGAGCGCGCCGTCCATCGCCGCGCCGCTCGCGTCGGCGAGAATGGACACCGTGAACACACGGCCGATCGCCGCCGCGGTGACGAGGATGCGCAGCGCTTCCGGAGGCAGCCGATTGAGTCGCCGGCCGACGAGATCGGACATGCCCGCCGGAAGCGTGAGAGACGACGGAAGGCTCCAGATCCACCCGGTGCCGTTGTAGACGAACACGTTCTCCTCGGCCAGCGTGCGCATCAGCTGCATCACGAGGAACGGATTCCCTTCCGTATGGCGAAGGACGAACTGCAGCAGGTCGTCCCCGAGCTCCGCGCGGTGCAGGGAGCCCTGCAGCCATTCCTTGACTTCGACCGACGAGAGTCGCTCCAGCCGCTGCTCGCGCGATCGCTCGTCGCGAGAGAGCCGCTGCCGTCGCTCTCGGACAGCACCGATCGTGGCCTCCTCGCTGCGCACGGTGATCGCGATAAAGAGGCGCTCGGTGGTGAGCTGGGCCAACACGTACTCGAGCGCATCCCAGCTCGCCGCGTCCGCCCAATGCATGTCCTCGAGCACGAGCGCGATCGGACGGACCTCGCTCGCACCCAGCAGGTACGCCGCGAGCTCCTGCATGGTATGATGGGCCTGCGTCGCATCCAGCGGCGGCGTCGGCGTCAGGCGCGATTGTTCGGTGCGGAGCGTGGGCACGAGCCGCTCCAGCATCGGCCACGATCGCGCGGGCGTCATCCCCTGCTCGTGCAGCGAGAGCAGGATCTCCGCCCACGATGCGTAGGGAGCACGGCTCTCCGTCTCCAGGGCCCGCCCCGAGACCATGATCGCGCCGCGCAGCCGCGTTTCGGGGAGCAGTTGACGCACGAGCGTGGACTTGCCCACGCCGGCTTCGCCGATGACCAGGCGTACCTGCGGCGCACCCTTGACGCTGTCGTTCAGGGCGGTGACGAGTGCTCGGACCTCGACGGCGCGCCCGACGAACTTCGTGAACAGCAGCTGCGGCGCTCCCTCGCTCACCGAGCCCGCGAGAACGACCTTGTCGCGCCCTTCGCGCTTGGCGTCGAAGAGCGCGCGATCGGCCGACGTGAAGAGCGACTCGAACGTCTCGCCGTGCTGCGGAGCCGTCGCCACGCCGATCGAGAGCGTCACGGTCATCGCCTGCCCCGGCGTCTCTCGGAGTGGGATCGGCATGGCGCCGGTCGTCTCGCGGATCGTGTTGGCGAGCTCGCTCGCCGCTTCGGCATCCAGCCCGGGGAGCAGCACCACAAACTCGTCGCCGGCGTAGCGGCCCACGTACTGGCCGGGCCTGAGCTGCTCGCGAATCACCCCCGCCACGAGGCGCAGCGCGTCATCGCCGGTGAGATGGCCGTAGTTGTCGTTCACCGCCTTGAACTGATCGACGTCGATCACGAGCAGCGACACGGTCGCGTTGGTGCGGCGGCGTTCGGCGAGCACCGCGGCGGTGACGTTGACGAACGCGCGACGGACGAGCGCGCCGGTGAGGTCGTCATCCTCGGACAGCGTCACGACGTTCATCGAGTCCGTGTTCCGCGCCGGCGCAGCGTGTTCCGCAACCGCCCGCGCGTTCACTGCACCGCGTCGCACCAGCTCCTCGAACCGCGCGAACAGTTGGGGATCGAACTGCTTCCCCGACTCGCGACGCATGATCTCCATCGCTTCCATGTGCGAGAACGGGCGCTTGTAGCTGCGCTGCGTCGTCAACGCGTCATAGACGTCGGCGATACAGAGGATGCGGGCGGCGAGCGGGATATCGGCGCCAGCCAGTCCGTCAGGATAGCCGTGGCCGTCCCACCGCTCGTGATGGCTGCGCACCATCGGCGCGACGTCCCAGGGGAAATCCACCTCGGCCAGCAACTCGACGCCGGCCGTCGGGTGCTGCCGAACGAGCGCCCATTCTTCGTCCGTGAGCTGGCCCGGCTTGTTGAGCACCTCGGCCGGCACGATGAGCTTCCCGACGTCGTGCAGCAGCGCGCCGATGCGGAACCAGAAGAGCGACGACTCCTCGAGCCCCACTCGTGCGGCGAGCGCGCCGGCCAGGTCCGCCACTCGCTCGCAGTGACCCTGCGTATGCACGTCCTTCGACTCGATCGATTCGCCCCACTGCCGCACGACATCCAGGAAATCACCTTCGAGCCGCGTCATGCGCCGGCCCACGTCCGCGAGCTCGTGCCGAGCGCGGAGCTGGGTGAAGCAGGAGTGCGCGCGGTTGAGCGCCTGCAACGTCTCGCGACTGCGGCCCAACCGGTCGAACAGCTCGGCGAGCTCGCGATTGACGTCGCCCTCGAACTCGAGATCGTTCACGGCGGTGGCCATGTCCCGCGCCCGGAGCAGATGCGTCTCCGCGAGCGCGAAATCTCCCGTCTCGCGGGCGATCACACCGTACACCTTTTCGGCCTCGCCATTGGCGCGCGAGTCGCCGAGATGCTCGGCCAACGTCATCGCACGGTCGCACCGCCGCTTCGCCTCGGCAAAGTCACCCTTCTCGATCTGGAGCGCCGCGCAGTTCACCTCGATCTGGATGCGGAACGAAAGGCCGCCGAGCGCATTGGCGATCGTCAGCGCTTCGGTGAACGCCTCCTGGGCGGCGTCGAGCCGCCGCAGTGCCATGTTGGCGATGCCGAGGTTGTTCAGCGTGCCGACGATGTTGTCGAGAAGAGAGTGCAGACGTCCGAGCGAGAGCGCCTCCTCGTAGCAACGGAGCGCTTCCCGGAAGTCGCCGCGAATCTTCGCGAGTGAGCCCAGGTTGGTCATCACGTCGACGTGCAGTCGCGGATCCGTCGTGCTCGTGCCGCGCTGCAACGCTTCGTGGAAGAGCCGCTCCGCCTCTTCGAGGTTTCCCTGCCGCCAGCGGACGGCGGCCAGCACGTTCAGCGCGTGGCCGAGCGCATTGCGATCGTGGCCGAGCTCCGCGGTCGCGACGGCCGCTTCCGCGCACTCCGCGGCGGCCGCGTAGTCGTTGTCTACCTCGTGTGTGCGCGCAATCCAGCGCAACAGCATCGAGGAGAGGCTCGGCGACGGAATCTCGATGGAGCGGAGCGCCTCCTCGTAGCGCTCGCGAGCTTCGGCGCGACGCCCGAGCTTATCGAGCGCGCGACCTTCGTCGATGAGCACCCGCGCCAACGGATGCTCCTCCGCGGGATCCACGAGGCGGAGGTGCGCGGCGCGAGCTGGGGCGGTGCCGTCAGACGACGTAGGCACGGGAGGGGGAGAGGGACGGACGGTAGAACGGGCGCAGGGCACAGAGGCACCAGCACCACACAGGCGCGAAGGCCGGCAGTGCTGCGTCAAGGACGCACCACTGCCGACCTCCGTTACCTGCAGTTGTCAGCATCCGGCTGGGTGCCGGCGCCAGGTACCTAGTATCCCGTCACGTAGCCGCTGTCGTCCGTGACCTTGTAGGCGCTGAAGTGCTTGATGCGGCGGAACAGCACGCTCGCGCTGAAGTCGACATACGAGCGTAGATCCTGATCCCCAAAGGCTTCATTCACGCAGCCCTTGCTGTCCTTGCCCGACTTCGTGAGGATGGGGCAGTAGACGATGGTCCAGTCCTTCGCCTTCTTCTTCGAGACCTCCTTCACGTAGAAGAAGATCGACACCTTCTTGTCGGGATTGAACCGCATCGCCGGCTGGAAATCGACCTGCGGCGTGTTGCTCTTCGCATCCTTGACGGTGACGA
Organism: bacterium; assembly: GCA_039933415.1. Lineage (GTDB taxonomy): Bacteria > Gemmatimonadota > Gemmatimonadetes > Gemmatimonadales > Gemmatimonadaceae > AG11. The sequence goes on along the minus strand of JBDTOD010000003.1, from coordinate 5,730 downwards.
TCAGGGTGACCGGTTTCGTCTCGGGCGTGCAGCTGCGGTCCCAGTAGGCGGCGCCGTAGCCTGACGTCACCAGGTTACAGACGGCGTTCGCTGGGATTTCCAGCCGATTCGGCCCCAGGGAGAACACCTGGTCCGTCGCCGGGTTGAAGGTGACCGTATACACACCGTCCGGCATACCGACCAGTTCGCGGTTCGCCGCGGTTGGAACGAAGGACGAACGGGCTTCCGTGGTGGCCGAGCTGCTCGAAGGCACCGGCATCGGCGCCGTCGAGTCCACGTTGCATGCGCTCGAGGCAACCACGATGCCCGAGCCCACGATCGCCGCGAGAACGTGTACTCGCTTCGAGATCTTCATGGGACGTTTCCTGTCGGGCGCGAGACCCGGATTGAGGACCAGAGCGCCAGTGTGAGGTCGAACGTTTGGTGCGCGTTCGGGTGATCACTGGCCAATTTCCGCCAGCACGGACGTGAGGCGGCAGGCCCTCCCTAGGCAACGCCAAGACCAAACTGTTCAGTTGGCTGATAAGCGGTCAACTTGCCCTCGAATTTTGTGTCGACGAACGGTTTTCCGTCAACTCGACTGGTGAGATCGGACGTGTCGTCCTGTGCTTTTTCTATACATGGCCTTGCATTTCGCAATTGATCGGGCATTGTGCAATCGACCGACGGCGAAATACCGCGGTTGTGAGCCGAGAGCGGACTCTTTAACTTCCTTCAATGATCTTTGCACCAGTATAGTATTGATAATTGACAGTTGGGCTTTTTTGCGCCGGAAATTTGGTCTACTTCACTGTGCCGACACTCTGCCTTAATCGCGAGGAGCGGGGGGCACCACCACACGAGTTCGAACTTGATCCGCCAGTCCCAGCGCCGCCTGACCGCTGCCGGTGGCGCGATCCCATGCGCGCTTCAGGCTCGGCGACACTGAAGCGAGCCACTCGAACAGCGCGACATCGATTGCTCCCGCGGCAGTGGCCGCCGTGCGTCGACCAAATTTGCAACGCCGCGTTGACCGGCAACCGACGCCAACGCACCTTTGATCGATCGCGGGGCACACGTCCGTGTCGCCACTCAAGCGATGCCCAAATAATGCCGGTCTCGTCCCCCATGAGTGAGCTGCGCGATCAGCTCGACACCGCAACGCGCGTCCGGGAGACGCGCACTCGGTCGTACGTCGACGACGACGGCCATCTGTGGCACGTCTCGGAGCAGGCGTTCGCCGAATACGACCGGCGTCGAGGCTTCTCGCTGATCTTCACCAGCGACCTCGCCGTGCGCCGGGTGCGCAACTACCCGGACGACTGGTTCACGCTCACGGACCTCGCGCTCATCGCCTTGAGCTGGAGTGCGTGATTCATTCCTCGGCCGCTTGAACGCCGCGGCCCGGCGGCACTACACGAGTCTCGCCATCAGCTCGCGCGCGTTCGTCGTGCCGTAGTTGCCGTAGCAGTTGTTGAGGAAGACCGTCGTTCGCCGCGCCTGTGCCGACGCTTCGTCGATCCTTGGCACCCACGCCTCGAGCTCGGCCGGCGTGTACAGATAGCGATATCGTTCAACGGTCGGAACCTTGGCCGCCTCCCACGTGGCGGAGCGCCGGCCGTGCAGTCGCACCATTGCAAGCTCGGGTGTCGTCACGGCTGCGATGGGTGGTACGCTGCTCTCGAGTCCCTGCGGACCGTCGACCATCACGTACGTCAGCCCGAGATCGCGCAGCATGTCCATCGTCCACTGCGTCGCGCGGCCCTGCCCGTCCGTGCCGCCGTACCAGTGATGGTTCCGCAGCTCGACGGCGCCGGGCGTTCCCGCGAGGCGAACGGCCGACTCGGCGAGATGATCCTTGTTCTCAGGTGTCGGCAGGAACCAGCGCGGATACTGGAGCAGGATGCCGCCAAGCTTGCCCGCGGTGCGCAGCGGCTCGAGCGCGTCGAGAAAGTGTGTCCACACCGCGTCGTACAGCTCGAGCGGCAGGTCCTTCGCATACAGGCGTGCCTTCTCCGCGAGCCCGGCGGGGAGCGCGTCGATCAGCGGCTCCGGAAGACGCGACACTTCCGTGGGTTGGCCCGTCATCAACGCGTGCGCCTTCACGTGGAACACGAAGTGAGGCGGCGTGCGCTCTGCCCACAGTGACGCGATCGCTCGCTCGGGCAACGAGTAGTACGTGGAGTCCACCTCGACGACGGGGAACTGGCTCGCGTAGTAGCGGAGCCGATCCTCGCTCGAGCTCACACCGCGCGGATAGAACACGCCGCCCTTCGTGATCGTCGGATCCGTCCACGACGCGGTGCCGATGCGCAGCGCATTGTCCTGGAGCGTATCGCGGAGGAGCGGCTGACCGAGCTGCTCGGGCGGGATGCGCTGGAGCGCGAGGGCGGCGCGCTCAGAGGCGGCGACGAACCCGCCGTCGTGGGTCTCGTCCAGATCGGGAGCGATCTGGTGTGGCTTGACGGTGCGCGGCATGGACGCCGACGTCAGCGTACGCGTTCGACGTCGCTGAGGGGAATCCGCGCGGACTCCGCGGCCTGCGGTCCGGCGCCGAGCGCTCCGCCGCCCCGCTCCGACAGGAGCCGAGTGACGAAGCGCTGGCCTTCTGACACGCGCTCGACCTCGATGGCGATCGCGTCCATCGCCTGCTCGATGCGCTCGAGCCGTTGGCCCGAGTCGGATGTCAGCGCGGGCTGCGACCTGAGCGATCCTCGCTTCCATGCAGGCTGCTCGCTGACCTGGTCGAGCTCTCCCTCGATGCGCGTGATCCGTGCGTCGATCACACCGATTCGCGACTCGAGCCCGGTCTTGTCCACGCCTTCCGCGCGGCGAAGCTGCTCGGAGATCTGACGGCGCTGACGAACTGCGCTCTCGAGCTGCCCGGTCAGCTCCGACTTCCGAGCCTGCAGGGCGGCGACATCCTGTCGCGTCATCGCTGCGCTACCTACGAGGTCGCCTCCGCGCACGACGTACGGACCCGGGGCAGAAGGTGCCGCAGGTGCACTTGGCGGGGTCGGGCGGGCGGGTGGAGCGGGAGGCTGTTGGCGAGTCGCGGACATGGAGGCTCGTACGACGTGAGGCGCGGCCGGGTTGCACGACCAGATGTACGAGCCCACGCGACCTCCGGCCAGTCGTCGCGCTCAGGGCGCCGGAAAGTTGAACCCGAGATAGCCGCCGCCGTGACCATCGGGGGCGATGGTGGCGTGCAGGATCGCCTTGTCGATCGGATTGTCAGGGTGCGCATGCGAGTAGCGCACCACCTTGAGCCCGCTGAACGTGCCGACGGCCGCGCCGAGCACGACGTCGCTCGCCCAGTGCTTGTTGTGGTACATGCGGGAGAGTCCGACCATGGAGGCGCCCCCGTACATCACCGGCGCCGCGTACCAGGTGTACTTCGGCCAATTCCGGCGGACTTCGCTCGTTACCGCCGCCGCCGCGGCAAAGGCGGTCGTCGTGTGACCGGATGGAAAGGACTGTCGATCGGCGCTGCCGAACCCGCCGAATAGCTTGAAGTCGCGCGCGAGCGTGTCACTCGTGACGAACGGCCGCGCGCGACCGAGCGCACCCTTGAGAAATCCGGTGATCCCGGAGGAAATGAGCACCGCCTCAGTCCCGTGCCACCCGAGATCGGCCATGTTGGGCTTGTGCGCCAGTCGGCCGATCGCGTACAGGCCGCCGCCGATGACGTAGGCGCCCGGGCTGCTGATCCACTCGACCCCCGTCGCCGATCTGTCGAGGAAGCGTTGGGTCTGCAGATCTTTGCGCTGCAGCTGCTGCGCGACGTGGCGGTCCACTGGAAACATGGCCACTGTGAGTACGGAGAATCCCGCCGCCAACGCCGCATCGCGGGAGGTGAAGAGCGTCTGGTGACGGCTGGCGTCCGCGGTGTCTCTCGGCACGATCGTTCGCCCGTCGGCCGACGTGTCACGCGGGGTCGGATCCTGCGCGGCAAGCGGTGGTGCGACGCTCGCGCTCAGCATGATCGCCAGCGCGGCGAGCGCGCGGAGCCTGTACCGCGAGGCGGCCGATGGACAGGCCGTGGGTCGTTCCGTGTTTGCTGTCATGGCTGCGCACCAATGCAGGATTCGGGCACGGGCGAAGCCTACTTCGTAAACGCGCTGTCGGTCGCTCGCGGACCGCTCAGGCGGCGGCGTACACGTCGTCGACCCAGTGGCTCGCGCGGGCCACGACGGGCTCCGCATCGCGCTCGCGGAGCCCGCCATCGTAGAGCACGAAGCGAATGTGTGCGCGAACCGTGGCCGCCGCCGCCGAATTATCGAGACCGGAGTCGCGCAGCGCCTGCGCGATCCGCTCGACCTCTCCGCGCATGTCGGAATTGACGAGATCCGCGATTGCCCATGCTTCACGCGTCTCGGTGACGAGTGTGCGCACTCGTCGCATTGAGGCTCGAGCCGCGCGCGCCCGCGTCACGGCTTCGGCGGAATGGCTCGTCAGCGTCTGCGCCGCCGCGCACGCGGCGATTGTCCGGTCGAACAGAGGGTTGAAACCGTCCGACGATCGGGTCCTCATTGCGGTTCGTCCTCGTCGAAGTAGAGCGCAAGCGAACGGGTGAGCGCGTCGCGATACAGCGCATTCCATGCCTCTGCATCGTCTTCGGCACGAGGCGCAGCCGCGCGCCATGCGAGCTTGACCGCAGCGACCAGCTGCTCCGGCGGGTAGTCGTTTGTTTTCGCGTCTCGGCGGAGACGAAGCAATGCAGAGGCGAGGCCCACCTCGTCGCCGCTCGTCGCTGCGGCGGTGAATCCGTCGCGCAGTGCGCCGAGCGCGTCCGATCCGAATCCGAGCTGGTCGCCCGACATCGCCGTGACTGCCATCGCCGCGCCCGACTTTCTATTCACCGCGGTTCGCACCGACGCGAGCATGCGCGTCTCCGAACGACTGGACCGTGCGGCGATCGCGTGCGCCTTGGAGAGGCGGGCATCGAAGCGCGCTCGCGCCTCTTCCGAGGTCTGCGAGTCGCGATAGCGCATCAGCAAGCGCACTTCGTCGTCGTGGCGCTTCAGCGTTCTATAGATCGAGGCCAACCGTCCGCACAACCAACCCGGAAGCTCGGGTGTGGTGGCCACGCAGACTTCGAGGGCGGACTCCAGCAATTGCGCCGCGTCGTCATTCGCGCCGGCGCGCTGTAGCACCTCCGCGAAGCGAACCTGCGCGGCGGCGGGACCGTCGAACTGTTCAGGAAGCGTCTTGTAGCCTGGCATCGGTACCGTCGGTTCTGGTTGCCGCAGCCAATGCAGGAGCTGTGCTCGGACCAGGCGCCCTCGATTTTACGGTCCGGTGCCTCCGACCTCAGAACGGCAGATCGTCGTCGTCGTGCGGAGGAGCGTCGTACGGTGGCGGGGCGCCCAGCGGAGCGTCGAAACGCGACGGCGCAGCGGGCGAGCGTCGCGCTGCGGACGCCGGGTATGGGCTGGGTGATCCGTCACGCGGCGGCCAGATCACTCCCTCGCAGCCCGGACCTCCGCGCTCACGCGGCTTGTTCTTGCACTTGAAGTCCGGTGCGCGCGGATTGCGCTTGCTCTGTCGATCGTCCCACATGGCGCCGCCGCAGATCGGGCACGCCGGCATGCCGTCGACCGGCGGTTGCGGCGCGACCGCGCTCGCCGCGACGGCACTCGCGGTCGGCGCGGCAACGGCGGTGGCGGTACCGCGCGGAGGCCAGATCACTCCATCGCATTCCCGGTCCTTGCATTTGAAGTCGGGCGCCTTGGGGTTCCGCTTCCCCTC
>JBDTOD010000002.1:0-97328 GCA_039933415.1 bacterium | reverse complement strand
CCTGCTCGAACAGATCGCGCACCCGGCTCGCGCCGACGCCCACGAACATCTCCACGAAGTCGGAGCCCGACATCGAGAAGAAGGGACGGGCCGCCTCGCCGGCGACGGCGCGCGCGAGCAGCGTCTTGCCCGTGCCCGGCGGGCCGACGAGCAGACATCCCTTCGGCAAGCGACCGCCAAGCTTGGTGTACTTCTGCGGATCCTTCAGGAACTCGATGATCTCCTGCAGCTCCTGCTTCGCTTCGTCCGCGCCCGCGACGTCGGCGAACGTCACCTTCGGGGTGTCCCCCGTCAGCAGCTTCGCCTTGGATTTGCCGAACGAGAACGCCTTCGCGCCGCCGGACTGCATCTGTCGGAACAGGAACAGATAGAAGCCGATCAGCAGCAGCCACGGAAGGAAGCTCACGACCACGCTGAGCAGGTTCGGCTTCGGATCGGTGGACTTGATCTCCACGCCGCGGGCCGCGAGCTGATCGACTTCAGGCTGTGAGTTCGCGACCGGGAGCTGGATGCTGAACCGCTTCGTGACCTTGTTCTGAATGGCCGTCGGCTGCCGGAACTCCCCCGTGATGTTCTTGCCCGCGGCCACCGTGACGCTCTTGATGTTGTTCGCCGTGAGCTGGGCCTTGTACTCGGTGTAGTTGATGTCCGTCGTCTGCTCGGACTTGGGCCCGGCCAGTTGGATGAGTACGACAGGGATCAACAGGATAAAGACCCAAAAGGCGAGCGTCTTCGAGAAGCGCCCCCAATTGAAGCCCTTGTTGTTGTTGTTGTTCTTGTTGGCGTTCTTCGGCGACATTGGCACTGGCATTTACAGCAGGCTCGCGATGTAGGGGATGTGCCGAAAGCTCTCGGCGTGATCCAGCCCGTATCCGACCAGGAACTCGTGCGGCGCGTCGAAGCCCACGAACTTCGTGTCGTACTTGAGCTCTTCGGCGATGTGCTTGTGCAACAGGGCGCAGATCTCCAGTGATCGCGGGTTCCGTGCCCGTAACAGATCCATCAAGCGGTTCAACGTACGGCCGGTGTCGACGATGTCTTCCACCAGCAGAATGTGCTTCCCCTCGAGCTTGGTCTCTGGATCGTACACCAGTCGTACGTTTCCGCTCGACACCGTCGCCTCGCCGTAGCTCGAAGCCACGAGAAAATCCACGTGCAAGGGAAGATTGATCTGGCGCACCAGATCGCTCAGAAAGATGAAGCTTCCCTTCAATAGACCCAGTACGAGCAGGTCGCCGTCGGGATACGCCGACGTGATCTCCGAACCCAGCTCCTTCACCCGCGCCGCGATCGCGGCCTCGTCATAGACGACGCGACGCAGCGTTCGTCCCTCGAGCCGGGGGTCAGCCGCCGGTGCGCTCACAGAGATAGTGTCGAGCCGATCCGCCGGACGGCACGGTTGCCGCGTCGCTGCGGCGCACTCCTGGAATCCAGACGATCTCGTCCCCCACGGTGACCACCGGCCATCCCTCCCGCTCGCTCCCCCGCACGCCGGCGTCCGAGAGATAGCGCTTCACGCGTCGTGCGGCGCGTCCGTCCGCCGGTCCCAAGCGATCGCCTGCACGCCAGCAACGTACTCGGAGCGCGCTTCCTGTTGGCAGTGCCGCACGCCAGCGCTGGTCGTCGAGCCCCACGGGCGACACCGAGAATCGAAACCCTCCCCACTCCAACGCTCCCTCCAACGGAAGTGCTGCCGGGTCTCCGGCGCTCGCGCGAACCCGCTGGAGGACGAGCTCGTCACCGATCGCCTCGAGCTGCCATCCGCCAGATAGGGGAATCCGGCCCGCCCGCGGTCTCTTCATTGTAAACGACGCGCAACGCTGAGTTCCGCGCCGGTCGAGCGAGAGACCCGCCGAGCCGGCGAGCGCGTTCCACACCACCCTCAATGAACTCCGATCATAGTCTGCAAGTTCCGACCTGGCAACGACAACCGTCTCGGCGCGCGGTCGCCTGCAAGCGATCCCCTGCTCGATCAGCTCGTCCACTTCGGCTCGCCACGCCGCCGCCTGACGACCGATCGACAGCAGGCTCAGATCGATCTCGCGATCGGCACGACGCATCGCCGGCAGCAGATCGCGCCGAATTCGGTTGCGAAGGAAGCTCGGCGAGGCGTTGCTCGGATCCTCGACCCACTCCACCCCCCGCTCGCGCGCGAACCGCTCGATCTCCGCGCGGCTCACATCCAGCAGCGGACGGACGATGTCACTTGGCGCAGCCAGTGCAGCCAGGCCCCGCGCGCCGCTGCCGCGCAGCACGCGCATGAGCACCGTCTCGATCTGATCGTCGCGGGTGTGCGCCGTGGCGACCCGAGCGCCCAGTTCGGCAGCCGTCGCTCGCAGGAATCGATGGCGCTCCTGGCGCCACATCGCCTCGAGCCCTCCACGGCGCGATGCGCTCGCGCGCAGTGTGCCGCGCACGACTCGAAGGCCAAGCGTTTCGGCCTGGCGCTCTACATGCGCCGCCGCGCGGGTGGCGGCGTCCCCAGTCCCATGGTCAAACGTTGCCACGGCGGCAATTCGATCGCTCGCCACTGAGGCCATGGCGTTGAGGAGCACCATGGAATCCAGCCCGCCCGACACGGCGAGCAGTAACGGTGTATCGCCGAGTCGCGCGGCGCGGCGAACGTTCTCCGAGACCACGTGCTCCGGAAATTGAGTCATTGGTCTGAAGTATACTCGCCACTCGTCACTCGACGGAATCGATGCCTCTGGCTCGGCCCTCGATGCATCGCTATCTTTTTCGGCGCAGCTTGGCACTCACGCCTTTCGGAGCGACACCTTTGGAAACGCATGGCCCGTTCGGCATCCTCTGGGTTGGTCTCGGCCTCTGCGCCTTTTACATCGGGCTCGTCTGGATCAATACGCTGCTTGGCTTCATCCTGACGCCGCTGTTCATCGTTCCTGCCACCTGGCTCATGGACAGGGTGCGCGGGAAGGCTCCGGTGCGTGGCTGATCGGATAGGGCTCGGCACGACTCGGGATGAGGAATGGGACGCGCGCTCTCGGCTCGCGTCCTTTCCATTTTTGCTCCGACGAGGCGCGCACGTCCTCCTCGCGGTGCTCGTACTCTTCACCGCGCTCCCCGGTGCAACGGGCGCGCAGGGCCCCGCGCCACGGCCCTGGCTCTCCTGGCACACCGCCGAGACCGAGCACTTCGTCTTCCACTATTCGTCCGACTATCGGGAGTGGACGCTCTCACTCGCCGAGCGCATCGAAGCGCTACGCGGACAGGTAGTGGCGGTCGTCGGCTTCGCGCCCAGTCAGCGCGTCCACATCATCGTCGACGATCCGGTCAACGATCCCAACGGTTACGCGTTCACGCCGCTCGATGCTCCGGCGATCGTGCTCTGGCCCGTCTCACCAGATCCACGCTCCGAGATCGGTGACTACGGCGTGTGGCAGGAGCTGCTCGCCACCCACGAGTTCGCACACGTCGCGCACCTCACCCGCCCGTCGCGCAACCGCTGGCAGCGACTGCTGCGACAGCTCTCCCCCATCCCGCTCGGCCCCATCGCCATCAAGGCGCCGCGCTGGGTCACGGAGGGCTACGCCACCTTCGTCGAGGGTCGTGTCAGCGGCACGGGTCGTCCGAACAATGCCTGGCGAGCTGCCGTGCTGCGTCAGTTCGCGCTCGAGGGACGGCTGCCGAGCTACGGCCAGCTCAGCGCGTCGGGTGGATGGCGCGGCGGAAGCTTCGCCTACCTCGCCGGCTCCGCGTATCTCGAGTGGCTCGCGCGCCGCGAGGGCGACTCGAGCGTCGTCGCACTCTGGCGTCGGCTCACCGCAAAGACGGATCGGTCGTTCGACGCGGCGTTCTCCGGATTGTACGGCGGATCGCCCGCGGAGCTCTACGGCCGCTTCGTCGTCGACCTGACCGCCGACGCGGTCGAGGTGGCGCGGCAGCTTCGCAGCCATCAGCTCACCGAGGGCACCCTCGTCCAGCGCCTCGTGCGCTCGACCGGCGATCCGGCCGTCTCTCCCGACGGGCGGCACGTCGCGCTCACAATACGAAAGATCGATGCGCCGAGTGCGCTCGTCGTATGGCGCACGGCTGACGAGCCGGATACGCTCGCCGACGCACGCCGTGCGGCGCAGCGTCGGCGCGATCCAGAGGATGTCCCGGATCGCTCATTCTATCCGCCGCGCAAGCGCGTCATCGCCACGCTCGTCGCCCGAGATGGCGCGGCGTATGAGACGCCTCGCTGGTTTGCGGACAACCGGCGCGTCCTGGTCTCTCGACTCATGCCGGCCGACGACGGGACTGTTCGACCGGACCTCTTCATCTGGAGCGCGGAGGACGGTCACCTCGATCGCGTGACGCGCGGCGCGGCGCTACGCGATGCCGATCCGTCGATCGACGGTCGGTGGGCCGCCGCCGTGCGCTGCGAGCACGGCTGGTGCGATCTCGTTCGCGTCGACCTCACCACTCGCGCCATCCGCGTGCTTCGCGCCGGCAGCGTTGTGCGGAACTACTACCGACCGCGCGTTTCGCGGCTGACGGGTGAGATCATCGTCGCCGAGCAGCTTGGCGACCGCTGGCGAATCGCGCGTGTCTCCTCGGAAACGGGTGAGCTGCGGTACGCCGATCCGGACGACGGCATCAATCGCTTCGACGCCACCTTCGAGAGCGACGGCACGACGATTGTAACGACGAGCGAGCGATACGGCTTCGCCAACCTCGAGCGCCTGGGTGCCGAGGGGACCGCGCCCACTCCGCTCACTCGCGTCACCGGCGCGGCGGTCGCGGCGGACGTCGCGCCCGATGGAACAATCTGGTTTCTGAATCTCCAGGCCGGGGGGTTCGATCTCCGTCGCCTGTCTCCCGACAGCGGCGCGATCACGAGCCCGTTCCCCACGATGGTGCTCGGCGACTCCGTCTCGAGCGTGTTGCCTCCGCTGCGCACCGCGCGGCACGACAGCGCCGCGGCGGCACCGCGCGCCGCGAGGCCGGCGGAGAGCCGATACGGCTACGGTCCGACGCGGCTTCGCTACCTTCCCAGCGCGAGCTCGGGCTACGGCGGATCCACCACCACGCTCGCCCTCGTGCGCAGCGATCCGGTCGGTCGTTTCGGCGCCTCGCTGCTCGGCGCCGCCGGTGCAGCGACATTGCCCGCGGGAGGCGCGATCGCGCTCACCGCTCGCTCGCGACGCACCATCATCGGCGTGAGTGGATGGCTCTCGCACGAGGCCCCCTCGCGCGAGCTCGCGTCGGCCGTCGACCAGGGACTCGATCTCACGCGTTTCGGTGGCGCCCTCCGGTTCGACCGTACGCACGTGCGTGAGTCGGGCGAGCTCGCCACCAGCGCGGCACTACTCGCTGAACGCCAACGACCCACCGGGATGTCGGACGCCACGCGTGGCGCGGCGGTGGCGAGCTTCGTCGCCACGCTCCGCCAGTTCGATGAAGACGTGCGCTACGTGTTGCAGCTCTCCGGTCTTGGCGAAGTCGGCGCAACCGCGGCCGGACGCTACGGTCGCCAGCGCAGCTCATTTCTGTTCGGCGCGGCGCGCGGCTATCGGTCGCTCGTCTCCGCGCGGTTCGGGTACGGCACCGTCGGCATCGGGAATGGCAGCGTGCGCGAGCAGTTCGCCGTCGGCGGCTTTCGGTCGCCACTGGTCGATCCGATGTTCGATGCGCGTCGCGTCGACGCACCCGCGTATCCCTTGGGAAGCGCCGCGGGTTCCACCTTCGCGAGCTATCGCGCTGGTGTCCCTTTCGATCCCGTGGAGCTGTTCTACTCAGGCACGAGTGTGGACTTCTTCCAGACGCAGCTTCGCAGCTATGGCGCCGAGCTCCGCCAGCGCGTGCCGGCGATTCCCGCGCTCGGCACGCCGGACGTGGATGTCGTTACCGGCTTCGCGCGCGCGCTCGACGAGCCAGTGCGCGGCCGCTGGCGCTACTACGTGAGCCTCGCGCTTCGTCCCTAGCGCGGCTCGAGCAGCACGTAGCCAGGCAGGGTCAGAAAATCGGTGTGTTCGCCGAGTACCAGGGTGTCGAGCAACGCCGCCGCCTCGACAGCGCGTCCCGCCGATCCGTCCGCCGTGATTCGCGCCAGCTCCTCTTCGCGCACGCGCTGGTAGTACGCGCGCGTCATCGTGCCGGCGCCGTCCACTACCGCGCCGTGCCGGATCCACTGCGCGAGCTGCATGCGCGAGATCTCCGCCGTGGCCGCGTCTTCCATGAGATTGTGAATCGCCACCGCACCTGATCCGCGCAGCCACGCGTCGAGGTAGCGGATCGCCACTTCGACGTTCGTGCGGATCCCGCCGTCGGTGACCAGTCCACCCGGTACCGTGGCGTCGACGAGCTGGCTCGCATCGACGTGCACATCGTCGCGCAGCCGATCCTTCTGATTTGGTCGATCGCCGAGCACCGCGTCGAACACTTCGCGCGCGACTGGAACGAGATCGGGATGCGCCACCCATGTCCCATCGAATCCATCGGAGCTCTCGCGCTCCTTGTCCTCGCGCACGCGCGCCATCGCCCGCGCGTTCACCTCCGCATCCTTGCGGCTGGGGATGAACGCCGCCATCCCGCCGATGGCGTGCGCGCCGCGTGCGTGACAGACCTGCACGAGGCGCAGCGCGTACGCGCGCATGAACGGCACCGTCATCGTCAGCTGCGCGCGATCGGGCAGCACCATGTCAGGACGCTCGAGAAACGTCTTGATGAAGCTGAACAGATAGTCCCACCGTCCGGCGTTGAGCCCGGACGCGTGTTCGCGCAGCTCGTAGAGGATCTCTTCCATCTCGAACGCGCCAGGCAACGTCTCGATCAGGCAGGTTGCTCTGATCGTCCCTCGCGGAATACCGAGCAGCGACTGCGCGTGCACGAACACGTCGTTCCACAGTCTGGCTTCGAGATGGCTCTCGAGCTTCGGCAGGTAGAAGTACGGACCCGACCCGCGCGCGATCAGCTCGGCTGCATTGTGATACATGAAGAGCCCGAAGTCCACGAGGCTCGCCGACATCGGTTGGTCGCCGATGACGAGATGTCGCTCGTCGAGATGCCAGCCTCGAGGACGGACGATCAGCGTGGCGCGTCGTTCGTCGAGCCGATAGTGACGGCCGCCGACGTCCATCGTGAGCGTGCCGCGCACGGCTTCGTACAGATTCCGCTGTCCGTCGATGACGTTCCCCCACGTCGGCGAGCAGGAGTCCTCGAGGTCCGCCATGAAGGCGCTCGCGCCCGAGTTGAACGCGTTGATCATCATCTTGCGATCGACGGGCCCGGTGATCTCCACCCGCCGATCGTCGAGATCTGGCGGCGCGGGAGCCACTCGCCACGTCGCTGATCGCACGTGCGCCGTCTCTCGCGGAAACTCCAACGACGATCCGGCCGGATGTGCCGCGAGTGCCGCTCGTCGCGTCGGTCTGAGCGCGAGGAGCTCGAGTCGCCGCTCGTTCGCCGCGTGGTGCAGGCTCGCGAGCAGATCGAGCGCGCCTGGCGTGAGCACTTCGTCCGTCGCGGCGGTGCGGGCACCCCGAATCTCCGGCGCCTCGTGCGTGGCGGATCGTGCTGATGGCATGGTCGACGTGGCTCGGGATCGATTGGACAGTGGGCCGGCGGAAGATATCGACGGCGTGCTGCGCCCGGGCGGATGGCCTAGCGGCGCGCCTCGGCCCCTACCCTATATTACCGCCCTGCTGGACGCTGCCCCGCACATCGCGCCGCCGCGTCGTCAGACCGCCACCGGCCCACGTCCGCCGAGCTCGCCCGGACGTCCCATAGGAGGATGCAGATGACGCTTCACCGTGCTTCACGGTTTGCTCTTACGCTTTCCGTGCTCGGCCTTCCGGTCGCCGCGGGGGCACAGGCCTTCGGCCTCAACGAGATTGGATCCTGCGCGCTCTCGCGTGGCTTCGCCGTGACGGGCGCACCATGCGAGGACGGATCGTCGATCTATTGGAACCCGGGTGCGATGCCCAAGACGCGTGGCCTCACCGCCATGGCCGGTGCCGCGGCCATCAAGATCGATGGCGACTTCACGAGTGACACCACCTTCCAGAAGTACAACACGGATATCTCGACGGCCATCGTGCCGCACCTCTTTCTGAACTACCGCACCGGCGGCCGCGTCGCACTGGGCCTTGGCGTGTACGTGCCGTACGGTCTGACGTCCCAGTGGGGAGAGAACTTCCCCGGCCGCTTCTCGGCCAAGAAGGCGTCACTGCAGACCCTGTACGTTCAGCCCAACATCGCCTTCCAGATCACCGACGGCTGGTCGATCGGCGCCGGTCCGGTCATCGGTCATTCGACGGTGGAGCTCATCCAGGGCGCCGATCTGTCGACGCTCGCCGCATCGCCGGCCGCGACCTTTGGACAACTCGGTATCGCCAAGCGCACCGAGTTCGCCCGGGCCACCCTCAAGGGCTCGGCGATGGCGTACGGCGTGAACGTCGGTGTGCATGGTCGAATCAATCCCAGCTGGGAGGTGGGAGCGCGGTTCCTCTCCACCCTTTACTTCAAGTACGACGACGCCGACGCGACCTTCGAGCAGAAGACGACGGGCCTGACGCTCGCGGCGAACAACCCACTGAATCTCCCCGCCGGCACCTCGATCGATGCGATTCTCGCCGGCCAGTTCAGCGGCTCCGGCGCACTCACGGCGCAGAAGGTGAAGACACGCATCATGCATCCCGCCCAGGCGCAGATCGGCTTCGGCTACAGCGGCTTCCAGAACACCACCGTCAGCTTCGACTACGCGTGGGTCGGCTGGCGCTCGTTCAACACGCTTCCGGTCGACTTTCAGGGTCCCGCCAAGGCGAGCAGCCGCGAGCTGCTCGAGAACTACAACAACACGTCGTCCGTCAGGCTCGGCGTCGAGCACCGATACACCGGCGGGGCGGCCCTGCGCGTCGGAGTTGCCGGCGCTGCCGCCGCCGCGCCCGATGCGACGGTCACGCCACTGCTCCCTGAGCAGGATCGCGGCTACGGAATGCTGGGCGGCACGTACCCGATCACGCGCACCCTCAGCGTCGACGCGGGAATCGCGCACATCTTCACGACGGGACGCCGCGGCCGCATCGACGAGCGCTCCGCCAAACAGACCGCCGAGCAGGTCAACAGCGGCGCCTATACGCTTCGCGGGAACATTCTCTCGCTCAGCCTCAAGCTGTCCCACTAATCCGCGCCAGGAGAGTTCATGATGTATAGAATGACGAATCTCGTCCGCGTCGCGGCGGTTGGTGCGCTGGTCGCGTTCGCGGCCTGCGACGTCGACAAGCGCGATTTGTTCGGTCCGACCACACCGGTGGGCGGTGACATTTTCCGGAGCTACGTCGCGATCGGCAACAGCATCACCGCAGGCTTTCAGAGCAACGGGATCAACGACTCCACGCAGCGGCAGAGCTATGCGCTGCTCCTCGCCCGCCAGATGGGGACGCGGTTCGCCTATCCATCGCTCTCGCTGCCAGGCTGCCCGCCGCCGATCGCCAACACCCAGACGGGCGCGCTCGTCGGTGGAGCGTCCGCCCCACCCTGCGCCCTTCGCACCAACGCCTCGAGCACGGACATTCTGAACAACGTCGCCGTGCCCGGCGCGCGGGTGCTCGACCCGGCGAGCCGAACCACCGCCGCGTCCAATCCGCTCACCACCTTCATCCTCGGCGGCAAGACCCAGGTCGAGAAGGCGCTCGACGCCAAGCCGACCTTCGCCAGCGTGTGGATCGGCAACAACGACGTGCTCGTGGCCGGCCTGAGCGGCATTCTGGTTCCAACGCCTGGGCTTGGACAGGGCATCATCAGCACCCAGGCCCAGTTCCAGGTGAGCTACGACTCGCTCATCTCGCAGCTGACCGGCGGCGCTCCGGGTCTCAAGGGAGTGCTCATCGGCGTGGCGCAGGTCGCGAACCTGCCGTCGCTGAGCGCGGGAGGCCTCATCGCCGCCTCCACGGCGATCCAGGCCGGGCTCACGGCGGCCGCGGGCGTTCCGGTCACCGTGCTCCCCAACTGCACCGGGTCCACTGCGCTGATCAACGTGCCATCGCTCATCGGCGCCATCCGCGCGAAAACGCATCCGGCGCTCGTGTCCTGTGGCCTGGGCTTCCCCGGCGTTCCTGCTCCGGTCGGCGACATCTTCGTCCTCGACCCGGTGGAGCAGACGACGCTGTCCACGGTCATCAGTGGCTACAACGCCTACATCAAGGGCAAGGCGGACGCGATCGGATTCGCCTTCTACGACCCGAACGTCCTCTTCGCCGCCAAGCGGGCGAGCGGCGAGATCCCGCCCTTCCCGAACCTGGCGAGCGCCACGGCGACCTTCGGAACGCTCATCTCGCTGGACGGCGTGCATCCGTCAGGCGCCGCGCACATCCTGATCGCCAACGAGATCATCCCGCTCATCAACGCGAAGTACGGGACCACGCTCAGGCCGATACAGTAGCCGACCGAAGCCGTTGGCGCGGGCCTCAGCGCAAAGCGAAGCGGCGACCTCGATCGAGGTCGCCGCTTCGTTTTACACCATGCATGCTTTGGCAGACCGGCTGTTTCCCTCCCGACTGCCTCCGACCGACGAGGCGGCTTCGAATGCGCCGGCCCGTTCCGCCCGGCCTTGTCCTCACCTTGTAGGAGTTGAGAGCATCGGGCGACGCGAGCGGTGCTCCGAACTCCGCGCGATTCCGCGGAGCAACGTCGCCTGCATGACGCGAACGGGTGGGGACGAAGCCGCAGATGCACACAACCAGCGGACGCGATCACGGGTTCGGCAACGGCGAGCAATCACGCATAATAATTGTGATGTGTCTGTACTACTCACATTTTCAACGACTTCTGACGCACGTGAGAAAGTACTTGAACACCTATTTGTCTACATGCGAATTTCGGCGCTGACGAGCCGACATCACCGATACGGACCACCCGCTCCACCGCTTCGTCCTCCGCTCGAGCCGCCACCTCCGCCACGTCGCGGCCCTCGGCGCGCTGATGACCCGCCACCCGGACTCGCCGGACGTCCAGCCTCCGACCTCGCTGGAGCGGCCGCCGGCCGAGCGCCCTGCCCTCCTGCTCTGCCGCCGCGAGCCGGTGCCTGCCCGCCTGCCGAATTGGCGGCGCGCCGATCGGCCTTCTCCTTCGCGCGCTTTCGCTCGTCGGCTTTTCGCGCTCTGATCTCGGCGATCCGCTCAGCGATCGGCACCTCGAATCGCTGCTGCGGCTTGCTCGCGTAGTCGAAACCGGTCACGACGACGCGCGGCAGTCGCTTCCCGATCGCGCGCTCGATCGCCGCCAGATCCTGCTCCTCTTCCGACGACACGAAGGTGAAGGCATCACCCGTCGCGTCCGCCCGCGCGGTCCGACCGACCCGGTGGATGTAGTCCTCGGGCACGTGGGGCACGTCGAAGTTCACGACGTGCTCCAGTTGCTCCACGTCGATCCCGCGTGCCACGATGTCGGTCGCGACCAGGCACCGATACCGGCCCGACTTGAACCCCTCCAGGGCCTCGGTCCGCTGCGCCTGAGACCGATTTCCGTGAATCTTGGCGTTCGCCACCCCTTCCTTGCTGAGGTAGTCGGCAAGCCGATTCGCCCGGTGCTTGGTCCGCGTGAACACGATCACGTTGCCGATGTCTCCCCGCCGCATCAGCTCGACGAACAACGAAGGCTTGAGCTCTTCCCGCACCGCGTAGACCGCCTGACGAATCCCCACCGCGGGTGTCGACTTCCGTTCGAGGTTGATCGTCGCCGGATCGTGCAGCAGCTCTCGCGTCAGCGCCTGGATCGGCCCGGGCATCGTGGCCGAAAAGAAGAGGGTCTGCCGCTTCGGAGGCAGATGCTTGAGCACGCGCTTGATGTCCGGCAAGAAGCCCATGTCGAGCATCCGGTCGGCCTCATCGAGCACCAGCACCTCGAGGCCGCTCAGCTTCGCGTATGGTTGCTTGAAATGGTCGAGCAGCCGGCCAGGCGTGGCGATGATCACGTCCACGCCGCTGCGGAACGCGTGCTCCTGCGGCCCCATTCCGACTCCACCGAACACCGCGGCGCCGGACAGCGGCGTGTGCACGGCGAGCTGCCGAAGATGCTCCTCGATCTGCGCCGCAAGCTCGCGCGTCGGGGTGATCACCAGGGCTCGCGTGGTGCCACGCGACTTTCCCATCAGCCGATGGAGGATGGGGAGCAGGAACGCCGCGGTCTTGCCGCTCCCCGTCATCGCGCAGGCGAGTAGATCTTTCCCCTCCAGTGCGGGAGGAATTGCCTGCTCCTGGATGGGCGTGGCGCGAGTGAAGCCCAGCTCCTTGATCCCGCGGAGGAGGTCGGGGTGCAGCTTGAACGCAGCGAAAGGCATGTGATCGGCGGACTTAGGGCGAATTCGTACAGAGTGCGGAAGCTAGCCCCATTCACCGCTCGATGGCACCGCGCTCGTCAGAGCAGCACCGCTACGTCATACAGCGCGTGCGTCCAGGCCGTGATCCCGAAGCCACGTGTGAGGTAGAGCGCGCTGAAGCAAAGACCGGCGAGCGCGCGGAACACGAACGACTCCAGCCGGAGCGGTTCGCCAAGGGGCCCGATGTAGTGAAACGCCGAGAAGAGCAACGCCCCCACGATCACCGCGATCGTGCCGGCGGGGATGCGTCCCAGACCGAGAAAGCGCAGCCCATTCGAGAGCAGCGCCACGATCACGACGCGAAAGAGCAGCTCCTCGTACAACCCGGCTCCGAGCGAGAGCGTCAGCCGCGCGAGCGGTCCGCCGTCGAGGCCACCGCCCGCCGCGAGCGAGCGAAGCGGCCCGACGACCTGCGCTGTCGCCGTGCCCACCACGAGCCCGAATAGGAGCGCGAGCACGAGCGATTCCCCCAGCATCGCGGCGAGCGTGCTGGCCCGAACGGGGCCGCTGGCACGGTCGCGCACGATCAGGAAGAGTGCGCCGCCGATCACCAGGGCCATGAACACCAGCGGTCCGCGGGGTCCGAGCATCCACGAGAAGATGCCGGTGAGCAGCACATCGGCACCGTTCCGCACCACGCCGCCCGTTGCGCGAATGGGAGACACCACCTCGAGCAGCTCGTACAGCAAGAGCAGCGGAAGCGCGAACAACAGACTGTGCCGGTGCGAACGACTCGTTGACCAGTAGTCGCGCGCCTGGTCGCGAAAGCCGTTGGCCATCAGCGGTTCTCCGCGATCATCGGTTGCTCGGCCGTGCGACGGATCAGCGCGATGGGATCACCCGCAGGAAGTCGATCCCGCCCGCCTCCTGTCCCACATCGATCGTCGCCACTTTGCTCAGTGCCTGAAGATCGATGACGTCCACGGCGCCCGGCTCCGATCCGATTCCCTCTTGCGACACGAAGGCGAATCGGTCGTCGCTCGAGATCGCCACGCCGTGCACCACTCGGCGCGTCGTCGGAATGCGCGCCGCCTCTCGGCCCGTCGCGAGGTCGATCACCGATACCGACTTCCCGCGCTTGTTGGTGCCCACGAGCAATTTGCCGTTGTGCGTCACGGCGAGGTTGTACACGCCGTCGCCGGCAGGAATGCGGCGCATCATCACCCACCGCTCCGCGTCGATCTCGACGATGTCGCTGCTCTTGTTGCAGGCGACGTAGATCCGGCTGCCATCCGCCGACGGCTGCACCCACGTGGGAGAACAGCTGACGTCGCCTGGCTTGGGGGGCTCCATCCCAGGCCCACCCATGTCGTGCGTCGAGCTCGCGGCACCTCGGAGAGCGGGCGCTCCCGCCATGCCCATCTCCTTGCCCTTGGTCACCATGAAATGACGCGACACGCCGAAGCCTCGCGTGTCGATCTCGACCGCGACATCGTCCATCATGCACGCCGAATACTGTTTCGTGCCCTGCACGTTGATCCGTGATCCGTGCGGCATCGTGCACGTGGTCACGCGAGCGACTTCGATCATCTCGTCGGTCGCCACGATCGACACCGATGAGGGCACCATCTCGCCGTGCAGATTGAAGTTCACGACGTACGCGAACGCCCCGTCAGGCGTGACCTGCACGGTCGCCGGAAAATTTCCCAGCATCACTCGGCCGGCGAGTGAGTCGTTCGCCGTCGAGTACTTCCAGAGGTAGCCGTACGGCGTGCCGTGAGCGGTCGACACGAAGTAGAACTTCCCATCGGGTGACACCGCCACGCCGTGTGGTCCGTCGACGTCGGCCGGCATCACGCCCGTCGTGCTCGTGCGCTCGATGCGAATGCCCGACGGACCGAACCGCACGAAGGCGATCTGGTCCACGGCCTCGGACGCGACGAGCGCGACGTAGTCCTGCGTCGGCGGCGACACAGCACTCGTCGACGTACCCTGTCGCGTCACGTCTGCGCCCGTCCGTTCCACGTGTGCCGACGAGCAGGCACATGCGAGGAGCAAGACGCCCGCCCACACACGTGCGGCACGATCGCTCGTGATCGCTCGCGTCCGCTGCGTCGTGAAGAGCAAGGTTGTGGTCACCATGATGTGCACTCCGTACGTCCATCGATCACGAGCATGTTTCACCAATCTCGCGTCGCGCAGCGAGCGTCGGTGAGGGGTTGCACGGCGGAACACCATCGTACAATTTTGGTAGAGTGTTCGTTCGCCCAATGTGCAACCCGAAACAGAGGAGGTGATCAATTGTCTAGTCAGCCTCGGACCAGCAAGATCACCGTAAACCGCTAAGCTAGTCCGGTTTACGCGGATCAGCGGTCTTCTGGTCCGAACTCATGTCGTGCGCTCTCTTGTCAGGGCGGAGATCCACGGCGATGATGGAGCGGCAGCGCCAACGGCGCTGCCGCTCTCGTCGTTTCAGGAACAGGGTCTCGCAGTCGGCGTGGCGAGGGCGTCACGTGGAGCCCGTGCTGCCGAAGCCCCCCGCTCGCTCCGTCGTCCGGCGCACCCCCGATTCCTCGAACGCGAGCTCGGCGAATCGAGCGAAGACGACCTGCGCGATGCGCTCGCCGTGCGCGATGGTTCGCGCGATGGGCGCGTCGTTACGCACGATCACCATCCATTCCTCGGCGTAGTCCGAGTCGATCGTTCCGGGCGCGTTCGGGACGGTGAGCGCGTGCTTGAACGCCTGACCGCTCCGCGGCCGCACCTGTCCCTCGATCCCCTGAGGGAGACGGGTGCGAAATCCGAGCGGAATGAGCGCCATTTCGCCCGGCGCCAGCAGCACCGTCCACTCACCTGCTGCCTCGACCGCGTCGCGCTCGGACTGCGCCACCCCATTGGAGCAGCGCACTCGACGCCCTCGCAGGTGAGCACGCAGATCAAAACCGGCCGAGCCCGCCGTGGCGCGAACGGGGAGCACGACATCGTCGTACAGCCGTTCGATGCTCACTGCGAGCAGATCCGGCGACGACGACTCTGCGACTTCGCTGGTTGGTGATGGCTGAGACATTCTCGAGATGAATGGCAAGAGGGACGAGCCGGCTCGTGACGCGCACGCATTCGATGCACACTAACATGCTCGCTGGGCCGGGGGTACGCTCCGGTCCGCTACCGAGGTAACCTTTCGTCGGGCAAGGCGTATATCGATCGACCATCCGCTTCGACCTCGACACAATTGACATCCAGCATCACACGCTCATGACCGTTCGTGACGCCCTGCTCTCGACCGCGCTGATCCTCGGCGCACTGCCCCTCCGTGCG
The DNA here is from genome assembly GCA_039933415.1 of bacterium. Lineage (GTDB taxonomy): Bacteria > Gemmatimonadota > Gemmatimonadetes > Gemmatimonadales > Gemmatimonadaceae > AG11. Next base: position 81,751 of record JBDTOD010000002.1, on the reverse strand, counting down.
CAGAACGTGGAGTACACCGCGGGCACGACCCGGTATCGCGTCTCGACGACCACGAAGGGAAGTCAGTCGAGCCCGATGGGGAACAGCAACTTCGAGCTGGGCATGCGTCAGCAGATCACGCTCAACCTCGCGCAGCAGACGAAGGACACGCTCCTCGCCACGATCACTCTCGACTCGATCGCCATGAGCGGGTCTGCCGCAGGCGCGGATGTGAGCTCCCTGCTCGGCGCGAGATTCGTGTCGCTCGTCTCCCCGACTGGTCGCGTGTACTCCACGAAGACTCCGGCCAGCGCCAATCCGCTCGTCTCGCAGATCGCTGAGGGCATCACGCGATACCTGCCGTCGTACCACGGCAACCTCAAGACCGGGCTCGCCTGGTCCGACACCACGAGCGGAAAGATCTCGCAGCAGGGGATGGAGGTGGACCGCACGATGGTTTCCAACTTCACCGTCGAGCGCGATACCACGATTGGCGGAACGAAGGCGTTCAAGATCGCGCGGGTCACGTCGGTGAAGGCCGCGGGCAGCGGCACTTCGCAGGGTACGCCGATCTCCATGGAGTCGGTCAGCTCGAGCAGCGGATCCTTCTTCGTGAGCAGCAAGGGCGTGTTCCTTGGCGCCACGTCGAACGACGACGTGAATCTCAAGCTCACCATACTCGCTCAGGGAGCCGAGATCAGCATGAAGCAGAGCGCCGCGACCAGGATCGAACCGATCCCGTAGCCCCGTCGGTGAGAATGTCAACGAAAAGAGGGCGAGGCCATTGGCCTCGCCCTCTTCTGCCGATTGGCGGCGCGGGAGATTCGCGATCGCTATTCCCGACGCGCGCTCATGACGCCGCCGAGCCATGCGCTCAAGGCGACGGAGTGTACGGAGGTGCTCGGCGCGGCGTGCGAGCGGTCGGTCGCCCTCTCGGTTAGCACGTTTGCCATGGCGGGCGGCATGGGCGGCGGAGCCGTGTCGCGCAGCGCCGCCCAGAGCGGCAGCGCCACGCACTCGTGGAAATCGCGGCCGGAGCAGATCGTCCGAGCGCTCTCGTCTACGCGCTGCTGAACCTTTCTGGGATACGCCTTGCAGTCCGGCGTGTTACGTCCGCTGACGCAGCCGTTGTAGCTCAGCAGAGCCGACCTGATCACGTCCCGGGCATCGAGCGTGTCCGCCGTGCGCTTGGCGAAGTGCTTGAGGATGTAGACGCCGTAGCGAAGGTTCGTTTCATCGTCCTTGAGGTTGCGCCCGAGGATCGGACCGAGGTTCGGCGTCCACATCCGCGGCATGATCTGCATCAATCCCATCGCGCCCACCTTGGACCGGGCGTTTCTGGCAAACCGATCGTTCTCCGTCAGCATCACGCCGAGCACGAGCGCGGGCGGGATTCGGCGATGGTACGCTTCCCGCACTGCCACTCGCGCGATGGTATCCGCACGCTCGGCTCCGATCTGGCCCGTGAGGCGCAGGTCAGCCGCGAAGGCCTCGACATCGCGCAGGAACTGCGGGTGGCGCATCGCGAGGGGCTCGGGGAGGCTGAGCCAGGGCGCGCGAACCGTCGAGGAGTCGAGGTAGGCAGCGGCCAGCACTCGGCCCGCCACGGGCGCCTGGCCGAGGAACACAGGACGCACACGCGTCGCCGTGAACACGACGGTGCACGCTGCGGCAGCAGCGAACAGGAGCTGACGGGCGACGGCGGCAATACGGATGACAGCCTCCGGTCGGGAAGAACTACAGGGCCGAGGCGGGCGCCGGGGGGAGAACGGGCGCCAGTGGGGACGGGGTCATGTTAACAGGAGCCACTCGAAGCAGACAAGCTCAGCCGCAACATTTGTTGCATCTTTCCGCCGCAGGGCGCTGCTCAGCTGGTTCCGACACCCTCCCGTATAGTAGTTTCGGCGATTCCCGAGCCCCCATCGCACGTGTCTGACGCACCGCGACCGATCCCCGCAGAAGGCATCTGGAGCGGCGATCTCGCCGATCTGCCGAACTGGGACGCGATGCCGCGCCGCAACCGCCGAAAGCGACGGCGCGCGCCGTATCCCATCTGGCTGAAGTACCTCGCGGCAAGCATCGGATTGTCGATCATCGTGAGCGCGGCACAGATCGGGTTGCATGCCTATCGCGCCGACCCACGCGACTCACGCGTCTTCGCGGAGCGGGAGCTGCAGCTCACCGTGCTTCGGCCCAACGAGCGCGTGGTGGCGTCGGTCAGCGTGTGGCAGCGTCCACTCATCGATTATTTCCGGGCGACCCGCGGCATCATGGTCGTCACCGATGCGGCGCCGGATACCTCGCGGCCGGTCGGTGGTCGCATCCTCTATCTGGGCCTTCAACCCCGCGACCCGCTCAGCCCACCGGACGCACCTCCGACCTTCGACCAGCGCGAATGGCCCATCGACACGCTGGTCAGCGTGAGACCCACGAGGACCTTCTTCTACGTGGCGCGCGCGCTTGCGATCGCCGCGCCGCGGGAGCCACGACTGGTGGTGGGCTTTCCGGCCGGAGCGGCCAGCGACGCCGATGCGGTCCGTGCCGCCATCGCGAAGAAGTACGCCGCACTCAGGTTGGTCGGCTGGCACCGGCGAGAAGTGAAGCGCGAGCGGGAGCGGGAGAGGCTCACCCAGCAGTTCGAGGGCCGGCGCGCCTGGTACCACACGGTCAAGCGGGGCGAGGCGCTCTCGTCGGTGGCAACGTTGTACGGCGCCACTTCGGATCAGCTTCGCGCGTGGAACAATCTCACCGGCGATCGAATCCGCATCGGGCAGACGCTGCTGGTGAAGCCGTGGACGCGCGCGGCGGCGACATTCCCCGCTGGTATCGTACCGGAGAACGCGCCTGGCACTCCGACGTCCGCGACGCCGCTAGTCCCCTGACACTCGGCCGCGAACCTCGCCGAAGCCGATCGTGCGAAAGCCTTCGCGTTCGCACCAACCGCGCATCGTCACCTCGTCGCCGTTCTCGAGAAACCGTCGCGCCTCGCCGGTGGGAAACGTCATCGGCTCAGTACCGCGCCATGTGCGTTCGAGCAAACATCCGCGCGACTCCGGAGTCTCGCCGCTCACCGTGCCACTCGCGAGCAGATCGCCCGGCCGCAGATTGCAGCCGTTGCTCGCGTGATGGGTCAGCATCTGTGCCATCGTCCAGTACATCGATCGGAAGCTTCCGCGGCTGACGCGGATCGGCGCGTGTCCTTCATCGCGCATGCGCAGCGAGGAGAGTCGGACTTCCAGCGTGATGTCGACGCCCCCCGCGATCTCGTTTCGCTCATCGAACAGATATGGGAGCGGTGATGGATCGCCGGCCGCCCGTTCAAACGCACGGGCGCGAAACGGCTCGAGCGCATCCATCGTCACGATCCACGGCGAGACGCTCGTCGCGAAGCTCTTCGAGAGAAAAGGACCGAGCGGCTGATACTCCCAGCTCTGGATGTCGCGCGCCGACCAGTCGTTCACGAGGCACAGCCCTGCCATGTGCGCTTCGGCGTCGGCGAGAGAGATCGGCTCGCCGAGCGCGTTTCCCTGCCCGATGATAGCGCCGACTTCCAGCTCATAGTCCATTCGCCGGGTCGGCCCGAACTGCGGAGGCGCCGACGCATCGTCGCGCGTCTGTCCGTTCGGGCGGCGCACCGCGGTACCGCTCACGACGACCGACGACGCACGTCCGTGATATCCGATGGGCACCCACTTGTAGTTCGGCAGCAACGGGTTGTCCGGACGGAACATGCGACCGACGTTCGTGGCGTGATGGATCGAGGCGTAGAAGTCCGTGTAGTTCCCCACCTGAACCGGGAGCTTGAACGAGAGCGCGCTGCGCGGCACGAGGAGCTCGCTGGCGCGAACGCGGGCAGCGCCGCCCTCCGGCGTATCCGTTCGCAGCAGCCGGCTGACGCGCGCGCGCAATCGAGTGAGCGCATCGCGCCCTGCAGCCACGAGGGGGTTGAGCGCACCGGCCGACTCGCAGGTCTCGATCAAGCCCGACAGCTCTGGATCGAGCATCGCGTGCGCACGTGCCGATGAAAGATCGAGCGCGTCGTCGCCGATCGCGATCACCGGCACGGCCGGCCCGCCTGCCACGCTGGCCAAACCCAACGGAAGATTCTGGATTGGGAAGTCGGCGCTCGAGTCGGCCGACGTCACCCACGAGCGCCGCGACGCGTCGTGCGTCTCGTTGATCTTCGTCACAGCAGTCGCATCGATCGAAGTCCTTCGACCGGCTCCGCGAACGAGCAGGATCCGAACGCGACGAACCGCGACGCGCGCGCGCTCGCGATCTGCTCCGCCGTCGCCGAGAGTCCGCGCCAACCCAGCATCTCCGCGTCGATCCTGAGCATCGAGGGATCGCGCTCCTCGAGCAGCTCGACGAGCCTCGATTCCGGCGTTCCGCGAAGCGCGAACACCGCGGCGGCGAGCATGTTGAGGAATCCGAACATCGTCGCGCGGGGAGCATCGGCGTCGTACGTCGCCGGATACTCGCCCGTCAGAGGGTGATGAAGTCCTGCGGTCGCCTTGAACGGCACGCGCACCTCGGCAGCGTGCGCGATGAGCGCCGCGACCTGCCGCGCCGGTGGGAAGGCGTCAGGGGTGACGCCGCCAGTGCGCACCTTCGCCCACGCGCCCGCCGCGCCGATCGCCTCGAGCATCGCGCGCGAATCGTCGAGCTGCGGGAGCTCGACGAAGCTCCGGAGCTCACCGGGGAGCTCACCCACGACGCGGCGGACCGAACCCACGTCGGTCGCGCGGCATTCCACGACGTCGACGACGAACCGTCCGCGCTGTGCGGTATTGAACTCGCGAATGCGCGCGCCGTCCGACGCGGCGTTCCCGCCAAGCAATGCGCTCAGCCGCCACGGGCCCGCCTCGCCGACGAGCGGTCCGGCGGCAAGCGCGAGCTCATCGAGTCGTTCGACCGGTACGACGAACCGGGCGAGCATCCATGCCTCCGGCGAGCGAAGGTGCGTCGCATAGTGCTCCGCCGCGCCGCGCATGCTGAGTGCCGCGGGAGGAAAGAGTCCCGCGTAGTCCACCGACCGGCGGAGCAGCGCACGCACCGTCGGCGTCGGCGCGCTCACCTCCGACCTCACTTCTCCGACTTGGGCGCCAGGATGGTTCCGCGGCACTTCGGTGATCCGCAGCGGCACTTGTAGAATTTCTCGTCCTCGGCCGAGTGGTCGTCCGTTCGGTCGTACTGATAGTCGTACACGAGCTCGGTGCCGGCGGGAATCGTCTTCTTCGCGTCGATGAAGATCCGCTTGCGCTCCGTGATCGCTTCGCAGTTGGGATCGCACGAGTGGTTGAGAAAGCGCGCGACGTTTCCATTGACCGCCGCGTCGATCACCGTCTTGTCGTCCACCGTGAAGAGGAACGTGTGGTGACGTCCCATCTTTTCGTCGTCGTAGCGCTTGTCGGCGGTGCGCCACGAGATGCGCTGGCCGAGATACTCGATCAGCCGCGTGCCCTTCTTGATCGTCCGAGTGGCGAACGCTCCCGTCCCCTGAATCGCCGAGGTGCGAAGCTCGAAGTACGGGTTGGGATCCTCCTTCCACGGATATCGCGCCTTGATTCCACGCTTGGCGGAGGAAGGCCGCTTTGTGGCAGAGCGGGTCGTTCGGCGCACGGCCGTCTTTCGCGTGCCCTTCGTCTTCGTCTTCGTCTTCGTCTTCGCCATCTGCTCGCTGGTTCGGTTAGGGCCAAGGACGGCTGTCTCGGAGCCTTGCTCGGAGATCGTCGTCGGTCATCGCGTCGAGCTCGGCGTTTGCGGCGAGCATCGTCTCGGCGGAAAGTACGCTCGTACGCGACTCACCCGCACCTGCTGGGGTGAACAGGAGCACGAGTGTCCCCCAGGATTCCTTGCCGAGCGCCACCTGCCAGTGGCGGCCCTCGTCGTCGTCGAAGGGGCGCATCGCGCCGGCTCGCTAATCGAGCGGGTGACGCGTCTTGAGGTAGGCGTCGGCCGCGTGCCGGAGCGCGAGCAGCGACGACGCCTCGAGCTCGTACTCCATCTGCATCTCGGCCAGCTCACCCGCCGAGTGCTTGCTCGACACGCTCTTCGCCATGGCGTCGCCGCCGGCGTGCCGCCGCGCGAACTCGCGGCTCGCGTGCCAGAGCGCGTTCGCCTTGTGCCACCACGCTTCATCCTTCGTGGGATGCACCGGGGCGGCGGCCTTCTCGTACGCGGCGGCAAGCTCGGCGAGCGAACCGTCGCACATCGCGCAGAGCGCGTCGGCGTGCTTGTGCTCCAGCTCCGGATCGGACGCTCCGAACAGCTTGGCGGAGCGGTCGTGCTGTCTGCAGCACTCGACGGCGGCACGATGAAGGGCATCGGCGCGCGCGAGCACGATCGACATGGGATCTACCGCAAGATCGGCGGGAGGGCGGCGAGTAGTAGTCATCGGAACCGGCGGGTGGGCGGGGACGGCAGCGCTGCGAGCGCGCGGGCCGCGCCAGGAAAGATGCCCGACGACACACGCAACTCCAAGGGCTCCGGTGGAGACGCGACGCCTCTGGCGCCGTCGCGCGTCCACGTCGGCGACATCGGATGACGTGCGACGGCGCTTCGAGTAACGTTCGCCGGTGCGGAGCGTCGAATGAATAACCTGGCGACGGCGCCGGTTTCTCAGGACGTTCGCTCTCCCTTCATCCGCTTCGTCGCATGCGAGTGGCCCTTCCTTCGTTCGTCGCCCTGCTCGCTCTCGCCTGCGGTGGCGATGCGGGTTCCCCCACCGTCGTGACGCCTGGCGTCGCCAGCGTCTCCATCGCCGGCGTGCCGAATAGTTTGCCCGTCGGGCAGAACGCGCAGCTCACCGCGACCGCGCTCAACACGTCGCAGACGCCGGTCGTGAATCCCGGGCCCGTCACGTGGAGCTCGAGTGCGCCCGCAATCGCGTCCGTCGACGTTTCCGGCAAGGTGACGGGCCTCGTCGCCGGTTCCACGTCGATCAGCGCGAAAGTGGCCGGCGTGACCGGCACGACGTCGCTCTTCATCACACCGATCGTGGCCAGAGACACGATCTCCACGACGCCCGAGGCATTCGTCCCGAACCTGCTGACCGTGCCACTGGGTTCAACGGTCGTGTTCGCCTTCGGCGGCGGCATCGCGCACAACGTGATCTTCGATCCCACCGCCGTCGGTCGGCCGACCGACATTCAGATCGCCACGAACGTGAACACCGCGCGCACCTTCGGTACGCGCGGCGCGTTCAAGTTCGACTGCACCGTGCACCCGGGGATGCGCGGCGAGATCGACGTCCAGTAGGTCCGGAGCGCAGTTACCTGGTCGCGCCACGCATCGTCGGCGACCATCCCGGGAACACGAAATCGAGATTCGTATTGCCGAGCCGGTTCTTCACGATCTCCGCCAGAATGTCACGGTAGTCGATCGTCACCTTGAGGTCCTGCCCCGAATCGAGGTTCGCTTTCGCCAGTCCGGGCCAGCTGTTCACCATCACTCGGCCGCCAGCGATGTGCTTGCCCATCGCGAACATCACGGTGCCGCGCCCGTGGTCGGTGCCGTTGCTGCCGTTCTCGCGCACGTTCCGACCGAACTCCGACACCGCGACCGCCGTCACTCCGCTCGGTGTCGGGCCCTGCAGCACGTCGGCGTAGAACGCGCCCAGCGCGTTGCCGAAGTCGAGCATCGTGCGATACATCGAGCCGGCGAGCGGATCCTGCGCCGAGTGCGTGTCCCATCCACCGACGTCCACCTGGGCCGCCTCGATCCCCACGTCGGCCTTGATCAGCGCGGCGACGGACTTGAGCGCGTTGCCGAAGCCGGTGTTCGGATAGACCGCGCCGTTGGCCGGCTTGTATGCCGAGATGTTGATCTGCTTGAGCAGCGCCACCGTGTTGGTGGCGTCGAGTGCGTTGGCCTGCATCGGCGGCGTGGCCGCCGCGTAGTCGGCCTGGAGGAACGCGAGTCGCGCATCGACCGTCGCCGCGCTCCCGCCGAGCGCGAAGTTTGCCGGGTTGGCGATCGGCAGCGTCTTCGGTCCGCCGACGAGCGTCTTCTGTAGACCAGCCGACAGTCCCAGGGCGCGCAGTGGCGCCGTCGAGCGAACCGGCGGCGAGCTTGCGAGATGTCGGCCGAGCCAGCCGGTCACGAGCGCGGGATCGTTCGGCTTGCCGACTTCCATGTAGCGCTGCGCGTCGAAGTGCGAGCGCGAGTTGTTCAGCTGGCCGGTCGCGTGCACGACGAGCAGATCGCTCGCCGTGAACGCGGGAATGAGCGCCGCCAGCGCCTGCGGAAAGGCGAAGAAGTTGTCGAGCGCGATCCCCTTGGTCGCTCCGGTGGCGTCGGGTCGCGGCACGGCGATCGTGCTGCGTGACAGATAGTAGTCGGGATCGGCGAACGGAACGCACAACGACAGGCCGTCGGCTCCGCCGCGCATGAACACCGACAGCATGACGTCACGCGAGGACGCGTACGTCTCCGCGAGCACGACCTTGGGCAGCCACGCCGGGTGATACGCGGCCACCGCGGCCATCGAGCCGCCGGCGGCACCGGCGAGAAACTGCCGGCGCGAGAGCGCGTTGTACTCCTCGCACCCGCAGTCGTCGTGTGTCGTCTCGAGATCGCTCACGTCAATACCACTGGAAGGAGTTGGCGCTGAAGGCGAGCGCCAGCGTCTCGCGGATGCGAGCCGCGTTGTAGGTCCCGGCCTTGAGGTAGGCGGTGAGCGATGCACGCAGCGCCGCGTCCATCTCACCGCCGAACACTCGCGCGTCGATCGTGGCGATCGTCGCGTCGGCGGTGTTTCCCTTCTGGAACAGCGCGATGTCGATGATGATCTCACCCGCGGACTGCGCCGCGAGCGTGTTGCCGAACGTCCAGCGCGGCAGAATATTGCCCGCCCAGTACTCGACCTTGTCGGGATACCCGTCGGGCGTCTCCCACACGAAGAGCGGTTGGCCCACGTTGTTCAGCTGTCCGTTCATTCCGGCCACGCCGGTCACCGTGGGATGCGCTGAGCGAAGCGCCGACGCCACGTAGTGAAACGGTCGCTTGAGCTTCATCGGTGCCGTGCGCAGCCACGCGGAGTTCAGCGTGGCGCGGATCATCGCCTTGATGTCCCCCTGCGTCCGCGTGTACTCGGCCGCCACGGCATCGATCTGCGCTTGGGTTGGATCGTAGCTGAGAAACCACCGAAGCATCTTCAGCGCGATGAACTTGCCCGTGCTCGGATGGTCGAGCAGGACGTTGATCATCTGCTCGCCTTCCTGAATGCCGGCAGCGCCCATCGCCACCGCGCCGGCGGGGATCGTCACGCCGAGCACCGTCTTGGCCTTCCAATCGTGGATGGCCGGATTGAAGCTGAAGTTGCCGCGTCCGGCGATCGTCCAGCCGGTGAGGACGCGAGAGAGCTCCGCGACGTCGTTCTGTGAGTATCCGCCGTCGACGCCGAGCGTATGAAGCTCCATGATCTCGCGCGCGTAGTTCTCGTTCGGCGCGCCGGCGCGACTCTGGTTCTGGTCGAGATACAGCATCATCGCCGCGCTCTTGGCGCTGGCGAACAGCAGATCACGGAAGTTGCCCAGCGCGTGCTTGCGGATCACGTCTCGGTCGTCGACCGCCTTCAGGTAGCCGACCTTGTTGAACGAGATGTTGAAGTGGTCGCTCCAGAACTCCACCATGCGCTCGTACAGTTGCCGCGACGAGAACGCCGCGCGATAGAGCGTCATCTGCGAGAGCTGATTCTGGATCGTCCCCGAGTTTTGCGCGAAGAGCTGATCGGCCGGCATCGCCAGCAGCGGATACTTCGTTGCGACGAACGTGTCGGCGACGGAGTCGTCCACGTACTGGAACTGAAGCTGTCGTTCGAGATAGCCGCGGAATCCGTAGCGCTTCGCCAACGCGACCTCGACGTCGGTCGTTCCCATCGTGATGCGCCGAAGCAGTCGTGTGGTGTCGCTCGCCCACTCGACTGGTGCGACCGGCACCTCGTTGGGGATGATGCTGTTGAAGTCTCCCTTCTTCGGTGGTGCTGGCCGACGCCGCGTTGATTGCGCGCTGGCGGCACCGGGAAGGAGGACAGCGGCCGTTGCGGCAGCGCCGAACGCGAGCAGTGTGCGCCGGGTCGTCGGTTCGCGTCCACGCCCTGGCGATTCATCGACCGGCTCGGCGGTGATCGACGCTGGCGTCACGCACGACTCGGGCGCCTGCGACGAAGCTGCGGTGCTCATGCACATCCTCCCTGTGAAAACCGGACGAGTAGCCGGTGAGACGGCGCCATCACGACGGCGTTAAGGATGGCGTACCGTGCTTTCACGTGAAGTGACGACAATCACGGGGCGCGGGCAAAACTCGCGTGCCGACAGCATGCCGTGGTTCCCCCGGGAATGCGTCTAGCGCGTGCCAACGCGCCGGGGCCTCATTTTGACGCGGCCTCGCGGCCTCGGGCGGCGATCGGCCACCGTCGCTCGAGTCGCTCACCGCGCACGCCGTAGACGTAGTCGTGGAGATGAACCACCACACAAACATGATTCGGCACGACGCGGACGACCTCTCCGATCACCGGTCTCCACGTGGTGCGACTGAGGTCGAGGATCCCGTGCTCTTCGGACATTCGGCTCACCAGCACCTCCGGATGTTCGAGGAGCTGCGCGAACCCTTCGCCCTCTTCACCGCGCACCGGCTCTCGTCCGAGCGACTTCGTTCCTGCATCGATGACGGCCTGTCCCGGCACCGCCGTCGAGACGACGGTAGCGAGCACGGTGAGCGCGCAGTCGTCCCAATCGCACGCGCCGGTCGCGAGCGTACCTCTGTCATTGTAGACGTAGGTGCCGGGCCGCATCTCCGTGACTTCCGGTAGCTCGTGCGTGCGCCACAACGTGGGCGTCGAGCCGCCGCTCACGACGCGCGGAGGAAGTCCCGCGTCGTGGAAGCGCTCCAGCGCGCCCGAGAGCGCAAGATCGAGCGCGTGCAGCTGTGCGTCCTGCTCGCCGATCGGCTCACGCACATGTCCCGGGTAAAACGCGATGCCGTCGAAGAGAAGCCCTTCGGATTCCGACACCCGGCGAGCCAGCGCCACACCCGCCTCCACTGTCGCGGTACCGACACGATGCATGCCGAGGTCGAGCTCGACGAAGACGAACACCTCGCGCCGCGCATCGCGCGCTGCTCGCGCCATCTCGGTGACCGCGTCCTCGGAGTCGAGTGCAACGGTGAGCCGGACCGACGAGGGCAGTGCCGCGAGACGGCGCGCTCGCGCGCCGCCAACGGGCGGATACGCGACGAGTAGATCATCGCATACTTCCGCCATCACCTCGGCCTCTCGTGGCGTGGCGCATGTGAGGCCATTCGCACCAAGGCGGAGCTGAGACGCCGCGACGACAGGCGACTTGTGCGTCTTCACGTGGGGTCGAAGGGCGAGACCATGCGTTCCCGCGTAGTCCGCGGCACGAGCGAGATTGCGATCGAGCCGATCGAGGTCGACCACGACGGCCGGCGTCTCGAGCGCCGTCAACTGCTGCGGCATGTCGTCGTTCATGATGCCGGAAGCTACGGCCCAGGCAGCACGGCGCCACCCATCGAGAGCCTTCCGCTACCAGGCGCCGGAGACCCGCGGCGAGATGGGCAGGTCGAGCACGAAGGAGAATCTCGTCCCCTTCCCCAACTCCGTCTCCACCTTCAGCTCACCACCCATCGCCTGCACGAGCTGTTGACAGATGGAAAGCCCGAGTCCGGCGCTCGAGAAGGCATACTCGCTGCGGTTCGCCCGCTGACGGAAGGGATCGAACAACGTGGGAAGTGCGTCGGGCGGAATACCGCGTCCGGTGTCGGTCACCGAGAACTCGAGCTTCGTGCGCGACTTGGGCTCACAGGAGATGGTGACCGATCCCTGCTCCGTGAACTTGACGGCGTTCGTCGTGAGGTTCAGCAGCACCCGCCCGACGGCGACGCGATGACCAACGCGAACGTCCGCTTCGGAACCGGCGCTGTGTAGCGCGATGCGCTTCTCCGTCGCGAGCGGCTGGACGAGATCGCCAACGACCTTCAACACACTCGAGAGCGCGAACGGCATGGGCCGCTCGTCGACGAGCCGATTGCCGCCGTGCGCGAGCTCGATCACGTCGTCCGCCAGCGTCGTCAAACCAAACGCAGCGCTGTGCACCAGGTCCATCTGGCGCACCTGGATGTCGATGAGCGGTCCGCTGCGCCCGCTTCGGAGCTGCTCGGCGAGCAGCAGGATGGCGTTGAGCGGCGATCGCATGTCGTGCACGACCTCGACGAGGAGCTGCATCGCATCGGGTCCCGCGAGCCGACTGGCGAACTGCTGTGCGCCATTGCGCTCCAGTTCGGTCTGGAGCCGCTCGATCGCACCGAGCACGCGAACGACTTCGACGAGGTCGACGTCAGCCGTTGCCGCAAGCTCCTCGACGAAGAGGCGCCGCAACACAGCGAGCAACTGATGCGCCGCGAGACCGACGTCCCCTGGCGCGCGCACCGGCCCGTCCTCCTCGATCGCCCGCTCGATCGCCGACGCGAGCGCGTCCGCGGCAGCGGCGAAGTCGATCGACGCGCCGCCACGAGGCACGAGCACACTCTGCTCACCCTCCGTCTTGAGCCGCTCGAGCGCGCGCGCCATCACCTCCCACACCGGGCGAGTCGTCACCCGATAGGGCATCCTCAACAGCGCGCCGCCGGAGGAGCGAGTGCTCATTCCATCGTGCCCGATGCGTCGTCTCTCCTGAAGCCGTGTTTCTCCATCAGCCGGTACAACGTCGTGCGGTCGATGCACGCGAGCCGCGCTGCCTTGGACATGTTGCCTCCGGCGCGAACAACGAGCCGAGAGAGATACTCCTTCTCGAAATCCGCCACCAGCTTGTCCTTCGCGAGATGGTATGGCTCGCGCATGACGGCGAGCGGAACGCCGCTGGCAGTGGCCGCCTTGACCTCGTCCTCGTACACCGGCAGATGCTCGGGTTCCACCGGACGATCGGCGTCGGCGATGACGGCGACGTGCTCGATCACGTTCTGCAGCTCGCGCACGTTGCCGCGCCACGAGCGATTCCGCAGCGCTTCGAGCGTCGCTTCGGTGAGCGGCGGAGGCGGCGTGCGCGTCCCACGGTGACGTTCCCAGTAGAACGACATGAAATGGTTCGCCAGCAGGGCCACGTCACCGAGACGTTGGCGAAGGGGCGGCAGCTTGATCGGCACGACGCGAAGGCGGTAGAAGAGATCCTCGCGCAGCAACCCGCTGCTCACCGCTTCGGATGGCTCGCGGTTGGTCGCGGAGATGAACCGCACGTTGACCACGGCATCGTGCTCCTGCTCGCTGCCGACCCGACGCACCAGGCCGTCCTGGAGCACGCGCAGCAGCTTCGCCTGAAGCGGAAGCGACATCTCGGTGACTTCATCGAGGAAGAACGTGCCACCATTCGCCGTCTCGAGCAGGCCTGGCTTGGTGCGGTCGGCACCGGTGAAGGCACCCTTCACATGCCCGAACAGCTCGCTCTCGAGCAGAGCTGCCGGCAGCGCGGCGCAGTTGATCGAGACGAGGGAGCGTGATGCCCGACGGCTGTGACGGTGAATGAACTGCGCCACGACTTCCTTGCCGGTTCCGCTCTCGCCGGTGATCATCACCGACGCATCGGTCTCGGCGACTCGGCGAGCCAGCTCCACCGCGCTCCGGAAGGCGGGCGCCGTTCCGAGCAACGTGACCTTGTCGCTGTTTCCCGACTCCCCCACGCCATGACGGCGCAGATCCTTCGTTTCCCTCGCGACCAGGATGACGTGGGCCGCCCGTCCGATGAGGATGTGCAGATGCGTGGCCGAGAATGGCTTCGGCAGATAATCCCAGGCACCAGCCCGAAGGGCCTCGATGCTCGTCGCGACGCTCGGGTTTCCCGTGATCACGATGACGATCGCTTCCTTATTCGCGTCGATCGCACCCGCCACGACCTCCATTCCCGAAACTGGGGTCATGTGGAGATCGACCAAGACGATGTCGAAGCGGCTGCGTCGCATCATCTCGATCGCCTCGTCCCCACGACCAGCGGAGCTAACGTTGTAGCCGTCGGCCTGAAGCATGCTGGTGCAACCGTCCCGAAGGGTCCGTTCGTCGTCGACGACGAGGATCCTTATGGTCGGCTTGGCTTCGGGGGGGATGGAGAGCGCGTCGAACGCTCCCCGCGGGGCGAGTGTCTCAGACATACAGGCGAAGTACGATGGAAGCGGGCATGCGTGCCCGAGGCTGGAAGATCATCCGCCGCTCACCCTGACCCACGCAGTATGAGACGGCATAGAGGGCGACCGGCGCCCCTACCGAGAGATGCCGCTTCGTCGCAACACGCTGTGGTGTGTCCGCTCCCGGTCCTGGTCAATGTGCCGTCGCTGGACGGACCGCGCAAGCGGAAAAACAGGGAGTTGACAGGGACGTGACGGCGCGACGGTGCAATAGTCTATATATGTTGGTGTGTTGAGCGCTCTACGAGGTGTGTTGCGCAGTTCCGGCATTCGCTCCGAGATTTCGCTGTCCGCAGGGGCATCGCGGGTGGTGTGAGGTGGGTCTCCTCCTTGCGTTCGATCCCAGCAGAGTTGAGCGGCATTCGTCCAGGCCGCCGTCAGGGCGTCGTTCCAGCTGTCTCACGTCCGCCCAATCCGATAGAGACCAGAGCCTGATGTCAGCCGAGTATCCAGTCGTCGCGTCGCCCCATGGCCCGCTCACCGGGGCCCAGTCCCCGCGTACAGCCGCCTGGGCCCCCGAACCGCCCGAAGAGAGCGCCGAGGCGGGCGCGCCGATCGCCCGAATCCTCGGGGCGATCATGCGCTACAAGTGGCTGACGATCGCGTTCATGATAGTCGGCGCCATCCTTGGCGCCGTTGCGACACGATTCGTCGCGCCGACGTACGATGCGCGCGCCAAGCTGTGGGTGCTCTCCTCGAACCCCACGAAGGCGCCCGTCGGGCCGATCAGGGCCGAGGAGCTGCTGCCCCAGAACTCCTGGGTCGAGCTCTTCCAGGCCTTCGCGATCACCGACTCGGTCGTCGCGAAGCGGGGCCTGGCGGCGACGCCAGCCGACCCGAAGGACCGTCCGCTCTTTCTGAGATTCGCCACGGCCGAGCGTCCCAGGGTCGGCGATTATCGCCTCGAGGTGGATGCGAAGGGCCAGCACTACAAGCTGAAGTTCGGCAAGGACGGCGTGGTGGTCGATACCGGAAGCGTGGGCGACTCGATCGGCCGTCCGGCTGGCTTCCGCTGGGCGCCGCAGCCAGAGCTGCTGACGCCGAGACGGGTCTCGGCATTCAACGTGATGACGCCGCGCGATGCGTCCATCGCGCTGCTGCTCAAGTTGAATCCGCCGCCGATGCTGCAGCCGAACGGCAACTTCATGACGATCACTCTCGTCGGCGATGATGCCGTCGAGGCGGCAGGCACGCTCAATACCTGGATCGAGGAGTTCGTCAGCACCGCGACGATGCTGAAGCGGAAGAACGTGTCGGCCTATTCACGACAGCTCGAGGATCAGCTGCAGTTCTCCGGCGACGAGCTGCGCAAGACCGAGGTCGCGTTGGAGACCTTCAGGACCCGCACCATCACGATGCCGAACGAGAACTTCTCGCGCACGCCGGGCAGTATCGAGACGCGCAGTCCCGTGATGCAGGAATTCTTCGCGAAGCGCAGCGAGTTCGATGCGATCCGGCGAGATCGTGAAGCGCTCGCCAAGGCGCTCACCGCCGGACCGGGCACGGCCGACGCGGTCGCCGCGATCCCAAACCTTGCCGCGCTCCCCGGCGCCAAGAACCTCGAGCAGGCGCAGTCCGAACTGCTCGTGGCGCAGGCGGATCTGCGCACGAAGCAGGCGATCTATACCGACGAGCACGCGCAGGTGAAGGCGGCGCTCAAGAAAGTCGCCGACCTTCGCGACCAGACGATTCCGCGAATGGCGCAGTCGCTGCTCCGCCAGCTCCAGGCCCGTGAGAGCGATCTGAACGACCAGATCACCACGGCTGGTACGGACCTCAAAGGCATTCCCGCGCGCACCATCGAGGAGGAGCGGCTTGATCGTAACAAGACGCTCGCCGAGCAGATGTACGCCAACCTGCGTGCGCGCTATGCGCAGGCGAAGCTGGAAGAAGACAGCGCGATGCCAGACATCACGGTGCTGGACAAGGCATCTCCCGCGCTCGGCCCGGAGGGCTTCAAGAACCTGAAGATCGTCGGGACAGCCATCCTGCTCGCGCTCGCGCTCGGTCTCGGACTCTCCGTGCTGCTCGACCGAGTGGATCACAAGTTCCGGCACCTCACGCAGGTGTCGACCGATCTCGGGCTCACCGTGCTGGGGACGGTGCCCAAGATCGCGCAGCCTCCCCGTCGGGCGAAGCCCGAAGACGCCGCGGAAGTCATCGAGTCATTCCGTGGAATCCGTCTGCGTCTCCAGTACGCGTACTCGACCTCGCAGCCGCTCATCTGCGGCGTCACGAGTCCCGAGCAGGGCGATGGAAAGTCTCTCGTCGCCTCCAACCTTGCGCTCGCATTTGCCGAGGCGGGGTATCGCACGCTGCTCATCGACGCGGACACGCGTCGCGGTGCACTGCACGAAGTGTTCAGCCTCACGCGGCGTCCCGGTCTGATCGAAGTCCTGTCCGGCGAGGTGACTCGCGCCGAAGTGCTTCACCCCACGTCGCAGGAGCGTTTGACGCTGATGCCGTGCGGCGGGCGACGCACGACGAACCCCGAGCTCGTCGCCAGCGCGGCGCTGCCTCGCCTGCTCCAGGACCTCGTTCAGGAGTTCTCCGTAGTGATCGTGGACGGTCCGCCGCTCTCGGCGGGCATCGACGCGTTCGCGATCGGCGCCGCGTGTGAGAACACGCTCTTGATCCTGCGGCACGGCAAGACGGACATGCGGATGGCCAAGGCGAAGCTCAACCTGCTGCGCCGCTTGCCACTGCGGACGGTGGGTGTCGTGCTCAACGACGTACGCTCGATGGGTGACTACAAGTATTACGGGTACGACGCCACGTATCGCGCCCTGCCCGAGGAGCGCGCCGTCGCCACGGTGTGAGCCACGAGCCGTGCAACGAGATGGGGGGCGACGGATTCTCCGTCGCCCCCCTTTTCGTTCGTGCGTGCACCCGTCGCGTTCCGAGCGACTAGGCGACGATCACAGAGTAGCCGGTGGCGCCGATGCGAGTCCCGACGTCGCGAAGTCGGCGAGGCCGCGCGGCGTATGCAGCGCAGACGATGCACGCTCGAGCATCTCGAGCACGTGAATCGAGGCTTCGGAGTAGTCCGGAACGGCGAAGTAGCTGCCGCGCATGCGAAAGGCACGCGCTCCGCCGCCGAGCGGCACGACGATCGCCTCGAGCGCCCGTTGCAACCTCTCCATGAGCCGCTCCGCCCCCTCGGGCGTGGTCGCGGGCGCAATGACGGCAAACTCGGCGCGACCAAGATGGCCGATGACATCGGATGCGCGCGCCGTGCGAGACAATGCGACGCCAAGATGCTCGCCCACTCCCTTCGCGAGCGTGTCCGGGGACTCACCAGCTTCGTATGCGTCATCCATGATCGGAGCCAGCGCGACGCACGCCATCGCTCCACGCACCCGAAGCGCTTCGGCACCCGTCTCGCGCGCACGCCTGGCCATTCCACGGAAGTTGTAGAGCCCGGTCGACTCGTCCAGCAGGCTCTCTTCCTGAGCGCGATCCGCTTCACGTTTCGCTTTTACGAACGTCTCCATTCGCAGGAGGAGCAGGTCGCTGTCGACTGGTTGCGGACAGAAGTCCCATGCCCCGGCAGCGAACGCAGCGATGTTGCTGGCTCGAGTGGCCTGCGTCGAGGTCGTGATGATCACGGGCGTCGTGGCAGTGATGGCGCGCTGATCGCGGAGTTGACGGCAAAGCGTAATGCCATCGATGTCGGGGAGTCTGGTATCGAGGATCAGGAGATCGAGGTGACTACTCCGCACCGTCTCAAGCACCTGGTGGCCAGTATACGCGCGTACGATCGCATAGCCGCGCGGGCCGATGATCGTCTCGAGCGAGCGACCAGACCACTCTTGGTCGCTCGCGATGAGAACGAGAGGTGGCGTGGAGTCCATCTCGGGCATTGCACCCTCGGTACATGTCGGTCGCGGTGAGGCAGCTCGGTGGTCGTGCTGCCCTGGGCGGCTAAGGTTGGGAGGCGTCTTCGCTCGCCCATCAGCGCCGCGTTGCATGTTGCATGCGGCGACTTTGGAAAAGCTAACTCGTTGAAACTGTTACAGATGGACAACTACTGCCGTGACGCGCCGAGGTATCATTGAAGCAGTAGCACCACAACAGCGCCGGGACCGCGCGACAGGCCGCGATCTTGCCTATTGGGGGTGGTACACAGTGCTGCAGATCACATCGTGTTGTCAATTGGCACGCATGTGTTGGCCGAACGCCACACTAATCGCCCGTGACGGGTGATTTATGTTTTCCTGGGCTATCTCTAAGTATTTCTATCATAATGACTTACGTAATCTCTTCCGGCGTCCAAAGTTGAGCATGCCGACTGCAATGTCCTCAGGCATGCTTCCCTCCCTGTCCCACCCCCGGCGGTTCGACATTCGGCCGCTGTTCAGGTATATGTGTTTCGTCGCTCTTGTGCTGTTGCTCGCCTCCCACGCTGCGTTCGCGCAGGGGAGCGAATCGATGCAGCCGATGGCGACGCGCGCGGACCTCACCGCCCTGGCAGATCGCCTGGAGCGGGGAAACGAGAGCGAGCGCAATCAGGCAGCAGCGCTCCGCGCCCGGCTTCGCGAGGGCGACTTCCGCCCTGGCGATCGCATTCTCCTCGTGATCGAGGGCAACGTTCTCGTCAACGACACGACCGCGGTGGTGGCCGGTCCGAAGATCGTGCTGACGGACATCGGTGACATCCCGCTCAACGGGGTGCTGCGGTCCGAGCTGCAGAAGCACATGCAGGCTCAGCTCGTCAGGTACATCAAGGAGGCGCGAGTCCGCGTCACGCCGCTCGTGAGCCTCTCGGTGCTCGGACCGGTGGGCCGGCCGGGATTCTACTTCATGCCGCCCGACATCCCGCTCACCGACGCCGTCATGCGAGCGGGAGGGCCTGCGTCGGTCGCCGATCTCGGACGCTCGGTGATCAAGCGTGGCCCCGATGAGCTCTACGATTCGCGCAACACGCAGACGGCCTTCAATGAAGGCCTGACGCTGGACCAACTCTCCCTCCGCTCCGGTGATCAGATCGTCATCGGCACCCAGCCCAACCGAAGCTGGCAGAGCATCGCTTCGGGCATCGGCGTGGTGACGTCCCTCATTCTCGCAGTGACGTATGGCTTCGCGCGGCATCGCTGATACCCGATCGGTCGTGACGGACTCCTTCCCCGTCTACGACGCATCGCTGTCGTCCGTGCACACCCCGGTGGCGGTGCGGGGTTCGGGGCGGATGCGCGCGTTCCTGGCATCAGACGCGTTGAACCGCGTGCTGAATTTCAGCATCGCCACGATCGCCCTGGTGTTGCTGGCCCCGCTGATCCTGCTCATCGCCGTCGCGGTGAAGCTGACCTCGCAGGGCCCGATCATCTACCGTCAGACACGAGTCGGCGTCGATCGTCGGATCTCGGGCGGAGATCGGCGCGGTGCGGGCGAGCGACGCCGGTCGGGACCACGAAAGGAGGGCAGTCGCGTTGCCGAGACGGTCGTTGCTCCAGTCGCGAACGAAGAGGTCGACCGACGCACCGCTGCCGGAGCGCGTGGTCGCCGTGCTGATGGCCGTCGTGCCGGTGACCGTCGCGCGGTGGACGTTGGTGGCCGCGCCTTCACGATGTACAAGTTCCGCACGATGACCGTGAACTCGGAAGCGACCGGTGCCGTGTGGGCGGCGAAGAACGACGCGCGCATCACGCCGATCGGCGGACTGATGCGCGGCACCAGACTGGATGAGATCCCGCAGCTCTTCAACGTGCTCAGGGGCGACATGAACATCGTCGGACCGCGGCCGGAACGGCCCAGCATCTTCCATCAGCTCCGGAAGGAGATCGACCGGTATCAGCTTCGTCAGCGCGCGAAGCCCGGTATCACCGGATGGGCGCAGATCAATCAGAACTACGACACGTCGATCGACGACGTGCGCCGCAAGGTGGAATTCGATCTGGCCTACATCGAGCGGCGGTCGGTGGTCGAGGACATGCGCATCATGGCCAAAACGCTGCCCGTCATGATCTTCCGCAAGGGCGCACACTAGACCGCGCGACCTGAAGGCAAGACGTGAAGACGCCGCGAGCGCTGTGCTCGCGGCGTCTTTGCTTGTGTGACGATCTACCGTTCTACGATCTCGCTCATACGCTACGACTTGGCGCCGACGACATTCTGCACGCGGGTGACTGGGTTCTGCGGCACCGGAGGCCACGCCTTGAAATTGAGCTCCGAGAACGCTTCGATCGACGGATCCGGACGAGGCTCACCAATCACGAGAGCGAGGAACCCACCCCAGGTCACCGAGACCGCCGCCGTGAGATAGTAGACGAGGTGAAGGACGATGGCACTCACCATGAACATCAGTCCGCGCTTCCGAAAGAAGAATGAGTAGAGCGAAAGACCGCGAACGACGACGAGAAGAATGAAAGCGAGCCCCAGATTCGCCAGACCGGGCCGATGCAACGCGATGGCGAGCACGAGGAGCATCACGCCGAGGCAGGTGAAGAAGGCGTTGCTCTTCTCCTTCGCTCGCAGGTTGAGGCTGGCGAGCCGTGCGGCCGCGGGACCGAGCAGGGTGCGCTGTTCGGCGAGCAGACGCGCCCAAGGCACTCCGCGGTCCACGAAGTCGGCCCGCAACATTCCCCAGAACGTCCAACGCCGCAGATGCGTGACCTGGATGTCGGGACGGAGCAGGATGCGATGGCCGCCGCCGGCCATCCGATATCCGAGCTCGATGTCCTCGATCTGAGCGCGAGAGAAGCGCCACTCGTCGTACATGCCGACCGCGACGAAAACGCTTCGTCGCACGACACCACAGCCCGCCCAGAAGCTGTGCACCTCGCCCGGATCCTGATCGTGCGTGAAATGGTGCAGCAGATTGCGATACTGCGACACCAACCCCGCCGCGGATGGCTCGTCGCAATAGGCGCCGAAGACGGCGTCGATGTCGGGGCGCGTCGTGAGCGTCGCGGCCAGCTGGCTCAGCGTATCGGGGCGCACGACGACGTCGGCGTCGAGGAACACGACGCACTCGCCGCGGGCACGCTCGACGCCGCGGTTGCGTGCGTAGCCCGGCCCGCGCGAGCGACCCGGCAAGCGGATGATCACGTCGGCGAACTTGCTGGCCAGCAGCGAGGATTCGTCCGTACTCCCGTCGTCGACGACGAGAAGCTCCCAGCGATCACGGGGGAAGTCGCTGGCGCACAACGTCTCCAGCATCCGTTGGAGATATCGTCCGCCGTTTCTGACCGGCAGGATCACCGATAGGAAGGGGCAAGGCGGCTCCGCATCGATCCTGGACTCCTCGCCGACTGCCGGCGAAGGAATGTTCGCTCGTTCCGGAAGGCTGTCGACACCGACACTGACCTGCTCGAGCCAGCGAGAGCCCGGCACGCAGCCGTCTTCCATGACGATCACGACGTCACCGGTCGACTCACGCATTCCCGCAGCGCGCAGCTCGATCATCGGCGTGTCTTGCTGCGCCGCGACGAAGCGAACCGAGGGGAAGTTGCGCATGAGGTCGTCCGTCTCGTCCCGATCGCTCGCGCGCGCGACGATCAGCTCGGCCCGTGTCCGCTCGACCTGATCGAGCAGTGAGCGCAGGCATCGATCGACGGTGGCGCCGGTGCCGTTCGAGGCGACGACGACGGAGAGATGCGGCGTGGCGAGTACGCCAGCACGTCCGCTTCCGTCCGATGTGCGCGCTGCGCGTGGGGGCGTGTTCATGTCTCGCTCAGCGTCTCACCCGTCGTCGGGTCAGTCATTCGTCCGCCCGGAGGTCTCGGATTCGTCCATCGCATCAGGTTGAAGGCCGTGCATACGACAGCGGGACAGGATGCGCTTCATGGTGCCGCTGGCGGGTGAGAATGGCCAGTGAGGACTACTCAACTTCCACTGGGTACAGCAAAAAGGAGCGCGCCGCACCTCGCAGGGCCACCTTCGTTTGACACAGACAGTTTATGGTCGACACCGTGCTCGCGCGCGCTGCGGCCCTCTTCGATGTTGTCTCGCCGACGCAACATGGCGTTGCGTTCGACCTCCGAGAGCAGTCTCAGTTCGGAATGCGAGCCGAGCTACGGCGCGGCGCCCAACGGAAGACGAACGAGCGGGCAGAATGTCGCGCGACCGGTGGGAGAAGCGCCCCTTTCCCAGCGAAACCCGTGGGACGGCCATGCCGTTCACGATCCCCGTGCGGGCGCGGCGTAGCTCGCTTCGTGATGCTAGCTTACTCGATTCACACCGCGCGGTACGCACCTCGCCAGGCGGCGCTGGAGTTGCATTCAGCGCGAGCCAGACTGGTCGGAGCCTCGTCAGCCGTCCGGGTTGGCCGTTGGTGGGTATCTCGTCCGAGCAACTCTCCGCGCGCTGTCACTCCGAGGCACGATTGGCCGTCCGACCTCCGACTGACCCGATTCGGGTCGTGTATTGTATCGATAACATGCAGCTAGGGGGCACCGAGCTGAACGCGGTTCGTACCGCGGAACGGCTCGACCGGAGCCGTTTCTCCGTGTCCGTCGTCTGCCTACGGGACACTGGGCCGCTCATGCAGCGCTACGCCAACGCCGGAATTCCGGTCCACGCCTTTCCAATGTCGAGCCTGTGGGGAGCCTCCGGGCTGCGCCAGGGGCTGCGACTGTGGCGCCTGCTGCGCTCGCAGCGCACGGAGATCGTCCACAGCCACGATGCATACACGAGCATCTACGGGACGGTCTGGGCGCGCATGGCTGGGGTTCGAGGGGTCATCGCCAGCCGGCGCTCGTGGCATTCGCCCCATCTGCAGGGGCGGATCATGCAGGCGAGCCGGTTGGCGTATCGCCTGGCGGATCGCGTGGTCGGCAACAGTCCCAGCGTCGCGCGGCTCGTCGAAACGGAGGGCGGTGTTCCTTCGTCTCGAGTCGTGACCATTCCCAACTTTCTCGATCCGCAGGCGTTCGACAGCATCGCTGCGGAGGAGCGGGCCGCGCTGCTCGGTGAGTTCGGGGTGCCGGATGGGGCATTCATCATCGGGATCGTGGCGAGGCTCACCCCGGTGAAGGATCACAGCACGCTGCTTCGCGCCATCGCCAGTCTTCGGACGCGGATCCCCACGCTGCACGCGATCCTCATCGGAGACGGACCCGAGCGCCCTCGATTGACGTCCGAGGTCGAGGCGCTCGGGTTGGGGGCGATCGTACACTTCACCGGAGAGCGACCGCCGCTGCCGAACCTGCACGGCCTGTTCGACGTCTCCGTGCTGTGCTCGATCAGCGAGGCCTTTCCGAACTCGATCCTCGAGGCGATGGCCGCGGCGCGACCGGTTGTCGCCACGAACGTGGGGGGCAATCCGGACGCCGTTCGGCAGGGTGAGACCGGTCTGCTCGTGGCCCGTGCAGACGACGCAGCGCTCGCGGACGCGATCTTCCGCCTCTACTCCGAGCCGGCTCGCCGTGCGGCGTATGGGGCGGCAGGACGCGCCGACGCGGAATCGGGCTATGGTGCGCCAGCGGTGATCGAGCAGGTGGAGCGACTGTACGAGCAACTGGCCGGGAGGTCGGTAGCATGACCAGCTCGAAACTGCCGGTACCCGCCGGACTCGCGCCGGCACGGTGGCCGGCGCATCTCCCGCGTCCGGAGGGAGCTGGTGCGCCACCCCGCGAGCCGCGGCCCCCCGTGGGTCCGCGAGCGTCGGAGCGCGAGACGCCCGCGACCGCCGTGGGCGAAGACGTCGCGCTGCAGCGGATGCCGTGGAAAGGGGTGCAGTGGACACTCGTGTTCGTCGGGCTGCTCGGGTACGTGTTCGCGATCACGACCTACCGTTTCCCGATCGGCGACATCTCGATGGGACTCGCGCTGTTCGGATTGCTGATGCAGAAGGATCGCTTCCGAGTCCCCAATGTGCTCATCGGCCTCGGCGTGTTCCTGCTCTGGTGCGTGATCGGCTACACCGTGACGCGCGATCCGGTGCTGGTCTGGGGCCGACTGCAAACGGTCGGGAAGCTCTGGCTCATCGGTCTCGTCGCGGCGAACGCGCTGCGTAGCCGCGCACAGATTCGGTTCTTCCTCACATTCTGGCTGGCCTGTTTCGCCTTCTGGCCGATCCGCGGCGCGCTCTTCAACTACTACATCTACCACGAGACGGTCTACGGGCGCGCGGCCTGGAACTACATCTTCGCGAACCCGAACGATCTCGCCGAGTATTGCATCCTCCAGCTTGGACTGGCGCTGGCGCTCTTCTCGATGGAGCGGCGCGGGCCGGTGAAGCTGGGCGCGACGCTCGGTCTCGCCGTGGTGCCGCTCGTCATCATGCTGACCAAGTCGCGCGGCGCGTTCCTCGGCTTCGCGGCGTTCGTATTGTTCGTCATCGCCGGACATCGCAAGCGTGCGCAAGCGCTCGTCTCCACTGTCATTCTCGCAGCGTTGGTGATCGCGATCGCGCCGAAGGGCGTGCTGGATCGCGTACAGGGAATGGAGAACGTGCAGAGCACGGATGACCTGTCGGAAGCGGACGCCGAGGGCTCCGCGGTGCAGCGGTTCGAAATCTGGAAGGTTGCCCGTCTGATCATCAGTGACTACCCCGTGACCGGCGTCGGTTTGGGCGCGTACCCGATGATGCATGCGCGCTACGCGCGACGCTCGCAGTTCAATCCGACGGCGCAGGGCCGGCGCGACACGCACAGCACCTACCTCAACGTGACGGCCGAGACCGGGTTCATCGGCGCGTTCATCTATTTCTTCTCGTACATCTCGACGCTGCTCAAGATCAACGGGGTGCGACGACGAGCGAAGAAGACGATGCCGCACACGTCGCAGGCGCTGTTCG
The DNA here is from genome assembly GCA_039933415.1 of bacterium. Classification (GTDB taxonomy): domain Bacteria; phylum Gemmatimonadota; class Gemmatimonadetes; order Gemmatimonadales; family Gemmatimonadaceae; genus AG11. Next base: position 56,844 of record JBDTOD010000002.1, on the reverse strand, counting down.
TCCTCATCTGCGGCGTGGTGGGTTTCTTCGCCGCCGCCGTGTTCGGGTCGGTGGCACACGTGTCGTTCCTGCTGCTGATCGTCATCATCGCGTGGTCGCTGTCCGACGTGGCGGAGCGGGAGTTGAACGCGTCGGACGTCGAGCGACGACGGCTCGCGCAGCAGCGGCCGTCCCATCTTACCGCACACGCGGTCGGGGTATAGCGCGCGATGTGCGGCATCGTGGGATTCACCGGCATGCGCGACATCGTATCGGACCGAGAGGCGACGCTCCGCTCGATGTGCGCGGCGATCGTGCACCGAGGACCCAACGAGGAGGGCCGCTTCTTCGCGTCGGACGTCGCGCTCGGGATGCGCCGGCTCAGCGTGATGGACGTCGCGATGGGCAAGCAGCCGATGGGCAACGAAGACGGCTCGGTGCAGCTCGTGTTCAACGGCGAGATCTACAATCACCGGCAGCTTCGCGCGGAGCTGCTGGCACGTGGCCATCGCATCGCCACCTCGAGCGACACGGAGGTGATCGTCCACCTCTACGAAGATCGTGGCGACGACCTGGTGGACTCGCTGCGCGGCATGTTCGCGTTCGCACTGTGGGATGCGCGCCGCTCACGGCTGCTGATTGCGCGGGATCGCGTCGGGATCAAGCCGCTGTACTACTGGGAGAGCGACGGCGGGGTCGCCTTCGCGTCGGAGCTGCGGTCCCTGCTCTCGATGTCGGGCTTTCCTCGTCGCGTGGATCCAGCGGCAGTCGCGCAATACCTCGTATTCGGTTACGTGCCGGAGTCGACGTGCATCTTCGAGGGCGTTCGCAAGCTGCCGCCCGGTCATCGGCTGACCTGGGAGCCGGGCCGCGGCGTGCGGACGGAACGCTACTGGGCTGCGCTGCGTCCGGAGCGCACCGACATCTCGGATTTAGATGCGACGGAACAGCTCCGCGCGTTGCTGCGTGAGTCCGTCGAGCTGCATCTCGAGTCGGACGTGCCACTTGGCGCCTTCCTCTCGGGCGGTATCGATTCGTCCGCCGTCGTGGCGCAGATGGCGCGGCTCGTGCCGGGCCGTGTGAAGACCTTCTCGATTGGGTTCGAGGAGGCGTCGCACAACGAGGCGCCGCACGCCGCGCTGGTGGCGTCCGAGATCGGAACGGAGCACACCGAGCTCATTGTACGACCGGATGCCGACGCCCTGGTGGAATCGGTGATCACCGGCTTCGACGAGCCGTTCGGCGATTCGTCCGCGCTGCCGACGTTCCTGGTCTCGCAGATGGCGCGCGAGCACGTCACCGTCGCATTGTCGGGCGACGGGGGCGACGAGCTGTTCGGCGGATACACACGCTACGCCGAACTCCTGTCGCGGCGCGAGCTGCCGCGCCTCGCGCGGCGCGCGATCGCGCGAGTGGCCGAGCACCTGCCGCAACGCACGTTGGGGCGCAATCGGATCATCGATCTGTCGCGGTCGCGACAAGGCCGATACACGGCCACGGTGGCCGCGCCCCCGGGCACGCGCGAGGGTGGGATGTTGCGAGCGTCGCTGGCCGAACGCGTGCCGTCGATGGATACGCTGCTCGCGGCGGCATTTTCGCCGGTGGTGGGGCGCGATCTCCTCGCGCAGATGACGGCAGTCGATCTGGCCACGTACCTGCCTGGCGACATCCTCACGAAAGTCGATCGCATGAGCATGTCGGTCTCGCTGGAGGCGCGCGTGCCCCTGCTCGACCACCACATCGTGGAGTTCGCCGCAGCGATGCCAAGCCGGTTGAAGTATCGCGATGGCGTCGGGAAGTGGCTGCTGCGCCAGGCGATCACCGGTCTCGTGCCGGCGCGCGTGCTCTCGCACCCCAAGCACGGATTCGGCGTGCCGCTGGCGCGCTGGTTTCGCGACGAGTTGCGCTACCGGCTCGACGCGCTTCAGCTTCCGGACGCGCGCATCGGCCCGTACGTCGACGCGCCGGCGGTGGCTCGGCTGATCGCCGAGCATCACGATGGCCGGCGTGATCACAGCCATCTGCTCTGGCGGCTGCTCGTCCTCGAAGTGTGGCTCACCGCACTGGCGGACGGGCGGCTGGCGCACGCCTCCCCGCTGGCGGATGCGGTCAGAAGCGCGGCCGCCGCAGGCATCGTCAACGCCGTGACGGCGTAGGACGCTCGATGCTCTTCAACAGCGTCATCTTCCTGTTCGCGTTCCTGCCCGTGTGCTACGGCGTCTTCTGGATGCTGAAGTCGCCGCGGTCGCGGTACATCTGGCTGGCGTTCACCGGGTACGTGTTCTACGCGTACTGGGACGTGCGGTTCTGTGGATTGATGCTCTTCTCCACGGCGGTGAGCTATTTCGCCGGGCTTGGCCTGCTCAAGTGGGACGACGATCCGCGCAAGCGAAAGCTCTGCATGGTCGTGCCGATCGTCGTCGATCTCACGCTGCTCGGATTCTTCAAGTACACGAACTTCTTCCTGGACACGGTCGCCGACGTCACGCGCGCATTCGGTGGCACGCCACCAATCCGGCATCTGGACGTGATCCTGCCGATCGGGATCTCGTTCTACACGTTCCACACGATCTCGTACATCGTGGACGGATATCGGCGGGTGATCAAGCCGACGCGCAACTTCTTCGAGTTCTCCGCCTACGTGTCGCTGTTCTCGCAGCTCGTGGCGGGACCGATCGTTCGCTTCCGGCAGATCGAAGAGGACCTGGAGGCGATCGGCACGACGACGCGCACGAAGTGGCTGCGCGTCGGGATCTCGTTCTTCGTCGTCGGGCTGGTGGAGAAGGTGATCGTGGCGGACAGTCTCGCGGCGTTCGTCGATCCGGCGCTCGCGGCGCACTCGACACTGTCGACGCTCGGGACGTGGCTCGCGATGCTCGGCTACTCGTTCCAGCTCTACTTCGACTTCTCCGGCTACAGCACCATGGCGGTGGGACTCGGCTATCTGTTCGGCATCCGGATTCCGCAGAACTTCAACTCGCCGTACAAGGCGCTCGACCCGAGCGACTTCTGGCGCCGCTGGCACATCTCGCTGTCGACGGTGATGCGGGACTACCTGTACATCCCGCTGGGTGGAAGCCGCGCGGGAGAAGGCCGCACCTATCGCAACATGTTCATCACGATGGTGCTCGGAGGACTGTGGCATGGCGCCTCCTGGAACTTCGTGATCTGGGGCGCCTATCACGGTGGCCTTCTCCTCACGTATCGTCGGTTCGCGGCCTACTGGGACCGGATTCCCGCGGTCGCACGTCAGGGACTGATGTTCCTGTTCGCGGTGATCGGGTGGGTGTTCTTCCGCGCGACGACGATGGGGATGGCGTGGAATATCCTGACGCGGATGTTCGTGCCGGCGCCGGGCGCGCTGGTGCCGAACGCGACGCTGGCGGTTCCGTTGATCCTGATCGCCGCGATCTGGGCCTTGCTCGGGCCGAACCCATTCGAGCTCCGGCTGGAGCGCGAGTGGAAGGGCCGGCTCGTTCTCACGGCATCGTTCGCGGCGTCGCTCGCGCTGATTCTCGGATCGCGTCCGTCGCCCTTCCTGTACTTTCAGTTCTGATGCGTACCCTGCGCCGGCACGTCGTCGCTCGCACCCCGGACTGATGAAGCTCATGACGGGCGCCGCCCACCTCATCCTGTTTCTCGTCGCGCTCGAGGTGACGTCTCGGATCGACGACGGCATTCGATTCGGCACGCCGATGATGTCGCGTGTCATCTCGAGCGAGGACCTGCGCGAGCAGGACGGTGCGTCGATTCAGGGACGCCCGAACGCGCGATATCAGAAATGGGCGTTGAACGACCTCGGCCTGCGCGGACCACCGGCGAAGCGCGAACGCACGCCTGGCACCCTGCGCATCGTGGCGGTGGGCGGCTCGGAGACGTTCGGCCTCACGGAGTCGGCCGGCCTGGAGTATCCGCGCCAGCTCGAGGACTCGCTCAACGCGGCGCGCGGCCGGGCGCCGCACCTTCCCACGTTCGAGGTGCTGAACGCCGCCCTGCCGGGGATGGCGCTGCCGTCGATCGAGCGCGACCTGCTGCATCGTGTCCGCACGCTGCAGCCAGACGTGGTGCTCGTGTATCCGTCGCCGTCGTTCTACGTCGATCGCGACCCACCGCATGCGCCGACCGACGTGCATCCCGCGGGAGCGCTTCCGCTGTCGCGCGCGTTTCGTCCGCGCGTGCTTGGGCGCTTGACCAACTCGATCAAGGGACTGCTGCCCGGTCCCATGCTCCGCTGGCTGCGGCAGCGCGACATCGATGACGAGGTCAACCAGTATCCGCCCGAATGGCGATTCACCTCGGTGCCCGAGGTGCGGCTCAAGATGTTCGACCACGACATCCGATCGATGGTCGGATCGATCCGGGCGATCGGCGCGGAGCCAGTGCTCGCCACCCACGGCAACGCGTTCATGGGCGGCGCCGCGTCGGCCACCGGCGATCTGGCGCAGGCGTGGGTGCGCTTCTATCCGCGCTCCACGGCGCAGACGCTGATCAGCTTCGACTCCGCCGCTCGCGAGGTGACGCTGCAGGTCGCGCGTGACTCGGGCGTGGTCGCGGTGGACGTCGCTGCATCGCTCGCTCGCGCGCCGGACGCCGTCTACAGCGACTTCGTGCACTTCACCGATCGCGGCGCGGCGCGCGTGGCGGCGACGTTGCGCGAGCCGCTGATCGCCGTCGCATCGCGAGCGAACGTCAGCCGCGTCGCGGCGACGAGGCTCGCCGCGCCATGACCGGCGTATCGGCAGGCATCGATCAGGTGCTCATCTCCCGCATCCCGACGGAGGCGGCGCTGCTGGCGTCGAGCGCCGGCGGTCCGGATGCGGACGAGGTGCTGCGCAGGCTGCTCAACGGCCCACTGGACTGGAGCTGCGTCCTCAGCCTCGCCGCGCGTGAGCGAGCGATGGCACCGCTCTCGCAGCGCCTCGTGTCGCTGCGCTCGGCGTCGGTGCCGCTGGAAGCGACGATGCGCATGCAGCGATTCGCGATGATCTCCGAGTTCCAGCTCGTGTCGCTCCACCAGCGTCTGGAGGTCATCCTCGGTCTGTTCGCGGACAACGGGATCGACTCACTGCTCCTCAAGGGAGCTGGTCTCGCGTACTCGGCGTATGCGCGGCCCACCGACCGTCCGATGGGCGACATCGACCTCCTCGTGCGCGAGGAGTGCGCGCAGCAGGCGTTCGATCTGGCGCTCACGTCGGGCTGGGTGCGCCGACGAGACGTGTCGCAGGAGCGCAGCTACGAGGACCACCAGCATCTCCCGCCGCTCGAGGACGCAGATGGTCTGCAGGTTGGACTGGAGCTGCACACCGCGCTGTTCACGCATCAGGCGCCATTCCACCTGCCCGCGGCTCAGATCTGGGATCGGGCGCGGCGCGTGCAGGTCGGCTCGCGCTCCGCACTGGTGCCGAGCGCGGAGGATCAGCTTCTGCATGCCGCGCTGCACTTCGGCTGGTCGCACGAGATGACGTTCGGCACGTGGCGAACGCTGCGCGATGTCGAGCGGCTGGCCGCGACCGGAGTGGACTGGGATGTGTTCGTACGGAGTGCTCGCGAGGCGCGAGGCGCGACGTGCTGCTACTGGACGCTTCGGCTCTCGCGCGAGCTCGCCGCGGCGCAGGTGCCGGACGCGGTGCTGGCTGAGTTGTCGCCCCGCCTGCCGGACCGTGTGCTCCGACAGCTTGCATGCTTCTTCGCGATTCAGTCGCTGCCAATCCCGGGCGCACCCCCCAGCTCGGTCTCGCTTTCGCGCGCGCTCTGGTCGCTGGCGATCCTCCCGACGCGCCAGGGCCACGGCAGGTCGCGCCCATGGCTGGATACCGAGGAGTGGGTGCGGGAGGGGGGCAGCATGCGCGCGTCGAAGGGGTCGACGGTGCAACGATTCGTTCAGCAGGGCGTCGGGTTCGTACGGATGATCGCCCACCTGAGCCGATCATGAAGTCGAGCCGTACATGCATGAGCCCGGACGCCCGCCGAGGGGTTCGGCGTCGTAACAACCGGGTTGCAACGGATTGCGATTCGACGCTCCCCGGTGTCCACTACAGATGGTGTGGCTGGAGCGCTACACCGGGTCGACCAGACCGATGCGCCGCAGAGGGTGGGAGAAGTCGCCGAGCACCTGTAAGCCGTTTTGTGACAGATGTTTACATCATGGTAGCGGTCGCTAAAAAATACACCGTCACTTGCCTGTTCCGAGGTATGTGCGTTGCTAGTCAGAGGGTGCAGCCGACGGATGGTCCCGAGTCTCGGACCTCCTGGCGCTTCAACCCATGTCGGCGCGGAACACAAGCGCGGGTACGATCGTCGTGCCCGCGGTCGCGCTGCATTTCCAGTTCGTAGCCACCGGAGACGCCTTGTCCACTCATCCTTCGCGCTGCCTCGTGACCGGCGGCGCCGGCTTCATCGGATCGAACGTCGTCGATCGCCTGCTCGCTCTCGGTCACGAGGTCCGGGTCGTCGACAACCTCTCCACAGGCAGTCGCGACAACCTGGCGCAGGTCGCCGCTCGCGTCGATTTCCAGCTGGGTGACCTGTGCGACCCGGCGGCGGCTGGGAAGGCGGTCGATGGGGTCGACGTGATCTATCATCTCGCGGCGCTGCCGAGCGTGCCTCGCTCGTTGAAGGACCCGTGGGGCTCGCACGACGCGAACGTGAACGCGACGGTGCACCTGCTTCAGGCGGCGGTGAAGGCAGGAGTGCGGCGCGTCGTGTACTCGAGCTCGAGCTCCGTCTACGGCGATACGCCGGAGTTGCCGAAGGTGGAGAGCGTCGAGCCGCTGCCGCGCTCACCGTACGCAGCGTCCAAGCTGGCGAGCGAGCAGTACGTGCTGGCGTACGCGCGCGGTGGACTGATCGAAGGCGTCGCGCTGCGCTACTTCAATGTGTTCGGCCCGCGTCAGAGCCCCACCTCGGCGTACGCCGCGGTGATTCCGCTGTTCATGGCCGCGGCACTCGAGGGGCGTCCCGCGACGATCTTCGGCGACGGTGAGCAGACGCGCGACTTCACGTACATCACGAACGTGGTGCAGGCCAACATCCTTGCGGGCTCGCGTCCGGCCGAGATCGTGTCCGGCTATCCGGTGAACGTGGGCGCGGGAGACCGCACGTCGCTACAGCAGCTCGCGACGCTGATCCGAGAGGTGACTGGCCGCGAGCTGGTCTGCGAGTCCGTGCCTCCCCGTGCGGGCGACGTGCGAGATTCTCTCGCCAGCCTGGAGCGCACGAAGCGGCTGCTCGGCTACGAGGTCGAGATCGGTCTGCGTGAGGGGTTGAAGAAGACGTGGGATTGGTTCAGCGCGAACGCAGCACACACGGAGAGCGCGGAACTGGCCGGCGCCGCGACGCAGAGCGCGTGACATCGGCGCGCACGCGACCCTCGCAACGTCGCTCGGCATGCTGAGCTATGCGGCACTGGCATCCGCACTCTGCATTCTCGGCGTGTGGGGGCTGTACCCGGCCGTCATCGGTCTGCTGGCGATGGTTCGGCGCGACGCGCGTGTCGTGCCCGGGGAGCGCGCGCCTGCGCTGCCGCGCGTCACCGCACTGGTGGCGACGCGCGCCGACCCCGTGAGCGTACGGGAGCGGGTGGAGGATCTGCTGCGGAGCGAGTATCCAGCCGAGCTGCTCGATGTGCTGGTTTCGTACGACGCGCGGAGCACGGAGCCGCCGATGGAGTGGAGCGGCGGCGATGAGCGCGTCCGCGTGATCCGCGGCGACGAGCCGGGCGGAAAGGCCGCCGCGCTCAATGCGGGCATTCGCGTCGCGACCGGGGACGTGGTGATTTTCGGCGACAGCGGCCAGCGATTCGGCGCAGATGCAATCGCCCTCCTCGTGGCCGCGGTGATGAAGCCGGGCGTGGGTGCGGCATCGGGTCGGCTGGAGCTGTCGCGCGGCGCGAACGCGCCTTCCCTTCCGCTGCGACTGTATTGGTCCCTCGAGCGGTGGCTGCGTCGCCACGAGGCGCAGGTTCACTCCGCGGTGGGAGTGACCGGCGCGATCTACGCGATGCGGCGCGAGATGTGGACTCCGCTGCCGTCGGGCTTGATCCTCGACGATCTCTACGTGCCGATGCGTCTCGTGCTGGATGGGCATCGTGTGGACTTCGTCGACGGGGCTCGCGCGTACGAGACGCGCGCGACGACCGACACCAACGAGTATCGCCGCAAGGTGCGTACGCTGACGGGCGTGTGGCAGCTCTGCGCGTGGCTGCCCGAGACGCTGGTGCCGGTGCGCAACCCCGTGTGGATGCAGTTCGTGGCACACAAGCTCCTTCGGCTGCTCACGCCGTACTGGCTGCTCATCTGCGTGGCGTGGGTGGTGGCGACGCTGGCGCAGCGGCTTGGTCTGATCTGGTTCGCCCTCGGGTGCGCTGCGTTCGCCGCCGTATTGCAGCTCCGCTCGCGACCCGTCCGCGTGCTGCGCAGCGCACTGGTGTCGAGCGTGCTGATTCAGATGGCGACAGTGCGAGCGACGGCCAACGGAGCGCGCAAGCAGTGGGACGTGTGGCACGCATGAGCACCGCATCAGTATCGCAGCCGGTGCGACCGCTGTCTCCCGGAATCGGCGCGGCCGGTTCGCGCGGTTCGGAGTCTCCCGTGCCTCCGCCTCCGACGCCGCCGTTGACGGTCAAGGTGAAGCGGGGTGTCCTCGGCGTGTCGTCCAAGCTCGGGTTGCTCACGACGATGCGCGACAGCAAGTGGCGGCAGAACCGTCTGATGATCCTGTGCTATCACAGCATCTCCATCGACGACGAGCATCAGTGGTCGGGGACGTACTCGATGAGCCCGACTCTCCTGGAGGCGCGGCTGCAGATGCTGCGCGACGGGAACTACACCGTGCTCTCGCTCGACGAGGGGCTGCGACGTCTGTACGACGGCACGCTGCCTCCGCGAAGCGTTGCGCTGACATTCGACGACGGGATGTACGACTTCTATGCACGGGCCTATCCGGTGCTCGAGAAGTTCGGCTTTCCAGCGACGGTGTACCTCACGACGTTTTACTCCGACTACAACAAGCCGATCTTCGGTCTGTTCTGCTCGTACGTGTTGTGGCGCGCGCGGCTACGCCGACCGGTGGTGGATGCGCAGCCCCTGCTCGGCCATCCTATTCGATGGGATCTCGCGTCCGAGCAGGGGCGTCAGCGCGCCCACGCCGACCTGATGCGCTACGTGGAGTTCGAGGGTTTCCGGTTGCCGGAACGGATCGAGCTCGCGGAGCGGTTGACGGCGTTTCTCGGCGATGACTTCGACGCGTTGTCGGCGAAGCGTATCCTGACCGTGATGACGAACGACGAAGCGGCGGAGATGTCGCGAAAGGGCGTGGACATCCAGCTCCACACGCATCGTCACCGCACGCCGAACGACCGCGCACTCTTCCTGCGCGAGCTCGTGGACAACCGCGCGCGCATCGACCCCATCCGGACGCAGGCCGCGACGCATTTCTGCTATCCGAGCGGCGTCTATCTCCCCGCATTCCTTCCATGGCTGGAGGAGGCGGGCGTCGTTTCGGCGACGACCTGCGACCCGGGGCTCGCGTCCCGCCGCAGCGCTCCGCTGCTGCTGCCGCGGCTCGTGGACAGCTCGTTCCTCTCTCCGCTCGACGTCGAGGGATGGCTGACCGGGATGAGCGCGTTCTTCATGCCGAGAAAGGCGAAGCAGCACATGTCGCAAGCTCGCGTCGCCGCCGATGGCTGATCGCGTGCAGGCGACCTCGTCCCGGGCGCGCGCCATTCGCGTCTGCCTCGTTGCTCCGTCGCTCTCCATCCTCGGTGGACAGGCGGTCGCGGCACAGCGGCTGCTCGCGCGCCTCCGCGCGGTACCCGGTCTCGAGGTCGACTTCCTCCCCCACGACCCGCGCGAGTCGCGGCTGCTCCGCACGCTGCAGCGCGTGAAGTACGTGCGGACGCTCGCCACGTCGCTCGCCTACGTGACGTCCCTGCTCCGCCGGCTGCCGCACTGCGATGTGGTCCACGTGTTCAGCGCGTCATACTGGTCGTTCCTGCTCGCGCCCACGCCCGCCATCCTGATCGGGAAGTGGCTCGGGAAGAAGGTCGTGATCAACTACCGGAGCGGCGAAGCCGAAGACCATCTGAAGACATGGCCGCGGACGTCAGTGCCGACCCTACTGCGTGCGGACGCGGTCGTGACGCCGTCCGGCTATCTCGTCGATGTGTTCTCGCGATTCGGAGTGCGGGCGGAGTCGATCGCGAACTTCGTCGACCCGGCGTCGGTGCGTTATCGCCGGCGCGATGCGCTGCGACCGGTGTTCCTGTCCAATCGCAACTTCCAGGCACTGTACAACGTGCCGTGCGTGCTGCGCGCGTTCGAGATCATTCAGCGCCGGCTGCCCGATGCTCGACTGATCGTGATTGGCGACGGCCCGGCACGGGAGCACGTGCATTCCGTGGCGAACGAGCTGTCGCTCAGGAATGTGGAGTTCCTCGGCGCCGTTGCGCCGACCGAGATGGGGCGGTGGTACGACGCGGCGGACGTGTACCTCAACGCGTCCGACATCGACAACATGCCGAACTCGATCATCGAGGCGTTCGCGTGCGGCCTCCCCGTGGTGACGACGCGCGCGGGGGGCATCCCGTACGTGGTGGAGCACGAGCGAAACGGGCTGCTGGTGGATTGTGGTGATCACGACGCGCTCGCGGCGGAAGCGCTGCGGCTGCTCGACGATGACGACCTCGCGCATCGGGTGATCGCCGAGGGATTGGCCGACGTGGAGCATCACTATACCTGGGCCGCGGTCGGCGAGCAGTGGGATGCGCTCTATCGCCGGCTCGTCGGAGCGCCGGTGCGTGAGACGACGCGCACCGGCCTGTCGCCGACCGCGAGCACGAACGATCAATCGGTGGTCGAGGCGGGACTGCGGTGAGACGGGGCGTCGTACTGCCGGAGGACGGCGTGAGGGGTCGGACCGTGGCCACCCTGCCGGGTGAGCTCCAGGTTCGCGGGCGTCAGGCGCTGGCCTCGCTCGGTGAGCGGGTGGGACTCGCGCTGGGCGGCGGAGGGGGGCGTGCGAAGGCTATGCCGAACGGTGTGTCACGCGCGCTGCGCGGCGATCCAGCGCGTGTGATCGCCGCGGCGCGGCAGGAGCTGGCCGCCGGGATGGTGCCGGGGCTCCGCGACATCTCCTCCACCGTCGACACGCTTCGTCGTGCGCGGCCGGATGCCGAGACGAGCACGCGATGCCGAGCGGATCGCGCCGTGGATGGCGTCTTCGATCTGCTCGGGCACCAACGGGTGTCGTTCGGAAGTCCGATCGACTGGCATCGCGATCCGTCGTCGGGCAAGCGTGCGCCGCGGAAGCACTGGAGCCGGATCGCCTATCTCGATCCGAGCACGGTCGGTGACTACAAGTTGCTGTGGGAAGTGAACCGACATCAGCACTTCGTGACACTCGGGCAGGCCTACGCCTACTCGCGTGACTCGCGCTACGCCGACGCGTTCGTTTCGCAGCTGCTGAGTTGGATCGACGAGAATCCGCCGCGCGTTGGCGTGAACTGGGCGAGCAGCCTCGAAGTGTCCTATCGCGCCATCTCCTGGCTGTGGGCGCTGCAACTGTTCGCCGAAGCGCCGCAGCTCACGGACGTCGTCCTCGCGCGCGCACTGGAGTCGCTGCGTAGGCACGCCACGCACATCGCGCGATATCTCTCGACCTACTACAGTCCAAACACGCATCTGACGGGCGAGGCTCTGGGCCTGCTCTATCTCGGCACCGCGCTGCCGCTGTTCGAGTCGGCGAGTCGGTGGCGGACGCTCGGTTGGGACATCCTTCGCGAGCAGCTGTTCCGACAGGTGCGCCCCGACGGGACGTATTTCGAGCAGGCGCTCTACTACCATCGCTACACGGCGGACATCTATCAGCAGGCGCTGGTGCTGTCCGACGCGAACGGCTGGCCGCGCGACTCGGTGATGTGGGAACGCGTCGAACGGCTCGTGGAGTTCCTGGTGCACGCCGTGCATCCCGACGGCACGGTGCCGCTCATCGGCGACGACGACGGCGGACGGTTGACGCGCCTCGACGGTCTGTCCTCTCTTGACGCACGGCCCACGCTCGCCACGGGCGCGGCACTGTTCGGCCGCAGCGACATGCGATGCGTCGCGGGTGATGCCATCGAGGAATGCCTCTGGCTCCTCGGAGCGAAGGGTGCGGCGTCGCTCGCCACCCACCCACCCGTGGCGCCGACGAGCGGGTCGCGCGGATTCGCTGACGGTGGATTCTATGTGATGCGGGACGGATGGGGACCGACCGCCACGTGGGCGCTGATCGACGGCGGGCCTCACGGCTCGCTCAACTGCGGCCATGCGCACGCGGACGCGCTGTCGATCGAGCTGGCGGCGGGAGGCCGTACGATCTTCACCGACGGCGGAACGTTCAGCTACACAGGAGCGGCTCGAGACGAGTTCCGCTCGACCGCTCAGCACAACACGGTGACGGTGGACGATGAGAGCTCCTCCGTGACCGGGGGGCTGTTCCACTGGCGAAGCGTGGCGAGAACGACCACGCACGCCTGGTCGACATCGCCCGCGTACGACTTCTGGCGCGGCTCGCACGACGGCTATCGTCGTCTGTCGGATCCGGCCGTGCACGAGCGAAGCGTGCTGCTGCTGCACGGCCGCTACTTCGTCGTGCACGACATCATCGACGCCGAGCTGGGGCATCGCTGGACGGCGCACTGGCACTGCACGCCCGACCTGACGCTGCGCAGCGCGAGCGACTCCGATGCGCAGGTCACAGACCCCTCGCGCGACGACGTCGTGCTGCTCCAGCTCATCACGATCGGCGATGGAACGCTGAGAGCGGGCACCTCGTGGCGATCCGAGGCGTATGGCGCCAAGCGCGAGGGGCCGAGCGTCGAATACACCGCAACGGGGACGGGGCGCCAGCATTCGGTCACGCTGCTCGTGCCCGGAACGGCGCACGCTCGTCTGCTGACGGCGCCACCTGGCCCGCTGGGTGCGGAAGTGGTCGGACGGCAGTTCCACGATACCGTGCTTCGTCGAGGTGACTCGGCGACGATCGAGCTCGGAGGCGTCTCGAGCGACGCGGAGTGCGCGATTCTCACCGCGCGCGGCGACGGCGTGACCGAACGACTTTATCTTCTGGGTGCGAGCTTCGCCGAAGGGGCGGAGTTGGAGCGTCACGAGGTCGCGGGGGGAGCGCTGTTCGCGGCTCGCCTCGAGCTCGGCCGCTGGAGAGCCGAGACCTCATCGCTTCGTTCTTCAGGGCAGGACTGACGATATGTGTGGCATCTGCGGCATCGTGATCCCGGATGGTTCCAACCGCTCGATCGACGAGGCGGCGTTCACGCGTCTGCGCGATACGATCGCGCACCGCGGGCCGGACGGCGTCGGTGTGTTCATGGAGCCCGGGGTCGCGCTGGGTCATCGGCGCCTGAGCATCGTGGACGTCGCGCACGGCCAGCAGCCAATGGCGAGCGACGATGGCGCGCTGCAGATCGTGTACAACGGTGAGGTGTTCAACCATCCGGCGCTGATGGCACAGCTGACGTCGGAGGGAGTGCAATACAAGACGCACTGCGACACCGAAACGGTGATCCGCCTCTTCGAGCGGCGGGGCGAGGCGACGCCGGAGGAGCTGCGCGGCATGTTCGCGTTCGCGGTGTGGGACCGCCGATCGCGGACGCTGACGCTCGCGCGCGACCGGTTCGGCGTGAAGCCGCTGTACTATGCGCTGCTCGACGACGGCTCGCTGGTGTTCGGCTCAGAGATGAAGGCGATCCTGGCGAGCGGGATGGTGCGCGCCTCGGTGAACGAGAACGCGCTGCCCGACTATCTGGCGAATCACGCCACGACCGGCGAAAGCACGCTGCTCGCGGGAATCAAACGGCTGCTGCCCGGTCACACGCTCGTCTGGCAGAACGGAAAGATCCGCACTCGGATGTACTGGGATCTGCGGTTCGAGGCCGAGGCAGAGGACGCACGTCCCGACGCGGAGCTGATCGCCGAGTACGGGGAACGACTGAAGGAGGCGGTGCGGCTTCGGCTGATGGCGGACGTCCCGCTTGGCGCGTTCCTGTCTGGGGGCATCGATTCGGCGACGATCACGGCGCTCATGAGCCAGCTCGTGGACGAGCCGATCAAGACGTTCTCTGTGGGGTTCGCGGAACGCGAGGCGAACGAGCTGGCCTACGCGCGGATCGTGGCGACGAAGTTCAAGACGGACCACCACGAAGTGCTGGTATCGCCGGAGCAGTTCTTCGAGGCGCTGCCGGCGCTCGTGTGGCACGAGGATGAGCCGCTCGCCCATCCGTCCAGTGTGGCGCTCAACTTCGTGTCTCGGCTCGCCGCGGAGCGCGTCAAGGTGGTGCTGACCGGCGAGGGCAGCGACGAGACGCTCGCCGGCTACGGGCGGTACACCAAGACGATCATGAACATGCGACTCGGCGGCGCGTACCACGCGGCGACGCCATCGGCCTTCAGATCGATGGTCCGCACCGGGATCGAGGCGATGCCCGCGTCACGCACCCGGCAGCGCGCGCTCCGCACCTTCCTGGCGCGGCCGGCCACACTCGAGGCGCTGTATCTCGACAACTTCGCCGTGTTCAATCGCGAGCAGCAGAAGGGGCTCATCTCGCCTGCCCTTCGGCGCCGGCTGACGACGGACGATCCCTATGCCACTGCCACCGCGCTGATGGCCGGCTCGGATGCGAAGACGCTGCTCGACCGTCTTCTGTACGTGGACACCAAGACCTACCTGCACGAGCTGCTCATGAAGCAGGATCAGATGAGCATGGCGGCCTCGATCGAGAGCCGCGTGCCGTTCCTGGATCATCCGCTGGTGGAGTTCACGGCGCGGCTGCCAGAGCGCCTCAAGATCCGCGGTGGGACGACGAAGTACATCCTCCGCGAAGCGATGCGCGACGTGCTGCCCGCGGAGATTCTGACGCGGGGCAAGATGGGCTTTCCCGTTCCAATCGGGGCATGGTTCCGCGGCGCGTACCGCGGGATCATCGACGATCTCGTGCTGTCACCGCGGGCACTGGACCGAGGGCTCCTGGACCCCAACGCAATCAAGACGCTCGTCGCGCGCCATGCGGCGGGCGAGGATCACAGCGAGCGACTGTGGTCGCTGGTCAACCTCGAGATCTGGCATCGCGTCGTCGTCGACGGTGAGCCGGCCGACCGATTGCACCTTCTCTAGCGCCGACGCCCGACGATACGAATGCACATCCTCTGGCTGAAGAACGAGCTCCTGCATCCGCTGGACAAGGGGGGCCGCATCCGCACGTACGAGATGCTGCGCCGCCTGCGCGACCGTCACCGGGTGACCTACATCGCTCTCGACGACGGGACGAGCACGGAGGAGCAGCGCGCGCGCGCCAGCGAATACTGCGACGATCTGGTGCTCGTGCCGTGGCGCACCGCTCCGTTGAAGGGATGGCGGCGAGCGATGGCTATTCTGGCCAACGTCTTCTCGTCGCTGCCGTTCGCCGTCTCCCCGTACCGCGCGACGTCGATGACCGACGCGATTCGCGCGCGCTGCGGCAGGGGCAGCGACCGGGCGGACGTAGTGGTCTGCGACTTCCTGATCCCTGCGCTGAACGTGCCCGACGGCCTGCCCTGCCCCGTCGTGCTCTTCCAGCACAACGTCGAGGCGATGATCTGGGAGCGACGCACCAAGGTGGCGACCAATCCCATCCTTCGCGCGTACATGGGTGAGCAGTGGCGGCGGATGCGCAACCTCGAGCGCGAGCAGTGCCTGCGGTTCGACCACGTGGTCGCGGTCTCGCCCGAGGATGCCGCGGTGTTCCGCGAGCAGTACGGCGTGCGCAACGTGTCGTCCGTCCCGACGGGTGTGGACACCGACTTCTTTCGCCCATCGCGAACCGTCGCGCAGCGGCCTGGGAACATCGTCTTCACCGGGTCGATGGACTGGATGCCGAACGAGGATGGGATGGCGTGGTTCGTGGAGGAGATCCTGCCGGCGATTCGGCGAGACGTGCCCGACGCGACGCTGACGATCGTCGGACGAAGGCCGTCCGCGAAGGTGCAGGCGTTGGGCGAGGGTCGCCCGTACGTGACGATCACCGGCACCGTGCCCGACGTGCGCCCCTTCCTCGAGGAAGCCGCCGTCGTGGTGGTTCCGCTGCGCATCGGCGGCGGCACGCGCATCAAAATCTACGAGGCCATGGGGATGGAGCGCGCCGTCGTGTCCACGACGATCGGAGCCGAAGGGCTCGACGTCCGGCACAACGAGCACATCATCCTGGCCGACGATCCGGCGACCTTCGCCGAGTCGGTGATCACACTGTTGCGCCATCCCGCGCGGGCAGCCGCCATCGGCCAGTCCGCCGCCACGCAGGTCCGTACCCACTTCGGCTGGGCGTCAGTCGCAGATCAGTTTGCCGAACGTTGTCTCTCCGCGGCCGCCTCCGTACCGGACCGGCCGATCCCCGCCATGTCCATGAGCTCTTGATGAACACCACTGTCAGTGTATTCGGTCTCGGTTACGTCGGCTGCGTGTCGGCGGCCTGCTTCGCGAAGGAGGGCCACTCCGTCGTGGGAGTGGACGTCAGCACGGCGAAGGTCGACATGATCAATTCTGGAAAGAGCACCATACTCGAAGTCGGCATCAGTGAGCTGGTCGCGGAGATGGTCTCCGCCGGCCGGCTTCGCGCCACGACCGACGTGGGCGACGCCGTACGCTCATCGACCGTCTCGCTCATCTGCGTCGGCACGCCGAGTCGTCCGAACGGCAGCCTCGACCTGCAGTACATCGAGCGGGTGTGCACGGAGATCGGCACGACCCTCAGGGACGTGGATCGCTGGCACACCGTCGTGATCCGGAGCACGGTGCTCCCGGGCACAGTGGACGGCACGGTCATCCCCGCGCTCGAGCGAGCATCGGGCAAGAAGTTCGGCACGGACTTCGGTGCCTGTAGCAATCCGGAGTTTCTGCGCGAGGGATCGTCGATCAAGGATTTCTACGCGCCGCCGTTCACGCTCATCGGCGCGCACGACGATCGGAGCGCCGAGTCGGTGAAGGCGCTCTACAGCGGCATCGACGCGCCGGTGCACGTCGCGGCGATGGGTGTTGCCGAGACGATCAAGTACGCGTGCAACTCGTTCCACGCGGTGAAGGTGACGTTCGCCAACGAGATCGGCGGCGTCTGCAAGGCGGTGGGGGTGGACAGCCACGAGGTGATGCGGATTTTCTGCGAGGACACGAAGCTCAATATCTCGCCGGCGTATCTGCGGCCGGGCTTCGCGTTCGGCGGCTCGTGCCTCCCGAAGGACGTTCGCGCGCTCAGCTACAAGGCGCGCCAGCTCGACGTCGACACGCCGATGATCGCCGCCGCCCTGGAGAGCAACAAGAAGTTGATCGAGAAGGCGTACAACACAATCCTCGCCACGGGCAAGCGCAAGGTCGGCATCCTGGGCATGTCGTTCAAGGCGGGCACCGACGATCTGCGCGAGTCGCCGATGGTGACGCTGATCGAGATGCTGATCGGCAAGGGGATGGATGTTGCGGTGTTCGACCGCGACGTGTCCAGCGCCAACCTGATCGGCTCCAACCGCGAGTACATCGAGAAGGAGATCCCGCACATCTGGACCCTCGTCGACGACTCGATGGACCGGGTGGTGGAGCGGTCGGAGGTCGTCGTGATCGGCAACGCCACGCCGGCGTTCCGGACGGTGGACAAGCAGCTGACGGACGGCCAGGTCGTGGTGGATCTGGTGCGGATCTTCGGCGACCGGCTGTCGGACAACACGCAGTACCACGGCATCAATTGGTAGCCGACACGACGCACGACGGCGGAGATCGATTCCAGTGAACGCGATCACGTTCTACCGCGTCGGCAACTGGGCGCACCGGAAGGGAATCCCGGTGCTTCCCAAGATCTGGTACCGGCTCACCTATCTGATCTACAATTGCTCGATCGAGCCGAGCGCCGAGATCGGTCCCGGCTGCACGTGCACGCACATCGGCGTCGCGGTGGTGATCCACGCGCGCGCGAAGATCGGCCGCAACGTGGAGATCGCGCAGGGTGTGACGATCGGCGGGCGCGGCAAGACGGTGGACGATGGGGGCCCGCCGAGAGCGGGCGCGCCGACGATCGGCGACAACGTCTACATCGGACCGGGGGCCTGCGTGCTGGGTCCAATCACCGTTGGCGACGGTGCGATCATCGGGGCCAACGCCGTCGTGATCAAGGACGTCCCCGCAATGGCCGTGATGGGCGGCGTGCCCGCGAAGATCCTCAAGTTCACGGACGGCCGGTTCAAGTCCGACTGACACGGTTCTCGTCGGCGGCAAGTGAAAGCGGGCCGCGTCAGATCGACGCGGCCCGCTTTCATGCTGTGCACCATCGTTGCCTGCCAGCGGGGTCAGAGTCGCAGACTCTGACCCCTTGTCCCCGGTGTTACGGCGCCACCACCGCGTTCGCGGTGAGTGCATTGACCTGATCGACGTCGGCACCCAGCTCTCGGCCGTCGTAGCCCTTGCTGAGGAAGGCGCTCGAGGCGCTGAGGTGGACGTCGCCGGCACCAAGGCTCGCGAAGCCGATCTGCGCAAGCGTGGCCGGGAACCAGTTGTTGACCGGATACGAGCCTGGCGTGACGCTGCCCGTGATGATGTTGTTGCTCACGAGCGAGCCCGGCGCGAAGTGGTTGAGCGAGATGGAACCTTCGGTCTGGCCGCCGCCCTTGATGCCGTAGGCGCCGCGGACGAGGACGTTCGAGTGGACTACGAGCTTCTGCACCACCGGCAGGCTGCCGAGCACCACGGTGAAGGCACTGCCGCCCGCCGCGCTCGTGACCGTGTTGTGCCGCATCACGATGTCGGAGAGCCCGCCGAGGAGCTGCATGGTGTGTCCGTCACCGTTGTACGGGGCGACGTTGACGTTCTCCATGATGTTGTCCGTGATCGTGATTCGCGCTGCCGGGATCGCCGGGATGCCCGACGGGTTCGCCGCCAGGTTGAAGCCATTGCCCGTGTTGCGGATGCGGTTGTAGCGGATCGTGATGTCGCTGCTCGTCGTCCAGGGGTTGTCGTTGTTCTGGTTCTCCGACTTGAGCACGAAGGCGAAGCCCGCCTGCGCGTCGGCCCAGTTGTTCTCGAACACGTTGCCTTCGACGAGCAGCCGGCGCACGTGCTTGGTCTCGAGGAGGTTCTTCACCTGCCAGACGTTCTTCCAGGCGAGCGGGCGCATGATGTGGTTGCCGCGCATCGTGATGTCGGAGGGCGACTGGTTGACGATCGTCGCCGAGCCGCCGCCGAACACGACCACTTCGTGGCCGGCCTCGAGGTGGTTGTTCTCAATGAGGTACGGACCCGGGCCGTTGTAGCCGACGATGGCCTGCGAGTCACCCTGATTGCTGTGACAGTCGCCGAGCCAGGAATCGATGACGGCCGAGGTGGCACTATTGAGCAGCAGGCAGCGCTTGAGGTCCAGCGACGGGAGGCCGTGCACCCAGCTGCGATCGATGATCAGATCGTGCGCGATGGACGCCACCGTGTTCTGCGTCGGCAGGGACTCTCCGAAGCGCACGAGCGCGTTGATGTTCGCCGCGGCCGAGGTCCCGCCGATCTCGACGCCAGTGAAGCGATAGTGGCTGGCGGAGAGGTTCGTCGTGATCACGGACATGTAGTTCGGCGACTGAATCTTGGCGAGGTTCGCGTTGCCAGCCCGCGTCGGCGTCATGCGCGTGCCGGGGTTTCCAATGACCGCGTCGGCCACGTCGGTACGGATGACGATCCAGGCCGAGCTCGTCCCCTTGTTCGGCAGCGTGAAGTTGCCGACGTAGGAGGCGCCAGGCGCGAGCAGGAGCTCGTCGCCGGGCTGCGCCTGGTTGAGCACGATCTGCAGGTTGGCGCCGGCCGGGACCTTCACCTGACGCGTCATGGCCGGATAGCTGGTGTTCACCGACAGGCGCGGCAGCTCGGCCGGCGTGGCGCCACCGTCCGTCGGTCCGCGGGCTCCACCCGGATAGATCGGCGTGGTCGGCGTCGTCGGCGTGGTCGGCGTGGTCGGCGTCGTCGGCGTCGTCGGCGTCGTGGGCGTGGTCGGAGTCGTGGGGGTGGTCGGGACAGTTGCCGTGTCGAGCACGGTGAATGAATGCGTACGGACGACGGTGTCGGCCTTCACCGTAATGGTGGCGACCCCTGCCCCGCGGCCCGTGACGACGCCGGACGAGGTGACCGTCGCGATGCTCGTCGGCGACGCCGACCAGCTGATCGGCACGTTGGTGACCGTCGCGCCATTCTTGTCCATGACGACGCCGGTGACCTGCACCGATTGCCCGATCTTCACCGTCGTGACGCTCGCGGTGAGCACGATGTTGGTGATGACCGGGGCGGGAAGGCTGGACGTGAACACGGCACTGCCCGTCTTGCCGCCGGAGCTGGCGGTGATGGTGACCGATCCGGCCTTGACGGACGAGACGAATCCGACGTTGTCGACCGTCGCGACGTTCGCATCGGACGACACCCATGCGAGCGCGCGACCAGTCAGCACCGCGCCGTTCGCATCCTTCAACACTGCGTTCGCTTGCGTCGACTGTCCGACGATGACCGGCGACTTGGCAAGCGTGACCACCACCGAGGCGACGGCCGCCGGAGCGGGCGCGGACGGTGCCGTGCTGGCGAGCAGCACGCTGCCCGTCAGTCCACCCGTCGTGGCTCTGATGGTCACGTTCCCCGCCTTGACGGCGGTGACGTACCCGGTGGCACTCACCATCGCGACGTTCGGCTCGTTCGTCGTCCACACGACCGTACGACCAGACAGGATATTGCCCGCCGCATCCTTGATCGTGGCGTTCGCCTGGGTGGATTGGCCGACCTGAATGCTTGGTGCGTTCAACGTCACAGCAACGGTCGCCACCGGAGCAGGTGTGGTGGGCTGTGACTTGAACGGAGCAACGTCAACGGCGACGACGGTTCTCTTGCTGTCGATTCTCGCGGTGACGTCCGCGTGACCCGCGCCGAGCGCGACGACGAGACCATCCGAGGTCACGTTCACCGCGGCGGGATTGCTGCTGCTCCAGATCACGTTGCGTCCGCCGACGGCGAGGGGCGCTCCGTAGATGTCGAACAGACTGGTAGCGAGCTGCACCTTGTCGCCGACGGCGAGCGCCACGCTCGCCGGCGCGACGACGATCGTGGCGAGTGGGCGTGGGAGCACGCGGACGTTGGTCTTTCCGTACTTGCCGTCGACGCGCAGCATCACGTCGGAGACGCCGAGCGTCCGACCGGTGACGGTCGCATCGCCGGTCAGCGGCGCGACATCAGGCTCGGTGGACGTCCATTCGACGCTGTGATTGTTCAGGTTGACGGAGTTGCCGTCGCTGTCGGTGACGCGGAAGGGGAGCTGGACGGACTCCTCCACGCTGATGGCGAGCGTGTCCGCATCGAGCGCGACCTCGCGAACACTCGGCTTCACCGTGACCGTCGTGGCATCGCTCGCGCCGCGGCTCGTGACCGTGACGATCGTCATGCCCGACTTGATGGCGAAGACTTCGCCCGTCGGCGTGACGATGGCGACGTCGGTGTTGGAGCTCGTCCACACTGTCGCTGGCACTGCGCCAGGCGTCGGTGGCACGATGGCCGTCAGCTGGATCGACTCGTCAACCTGCAGCGTGTCGGCTTTCCGCGCCAGCGCGATCGGCGTGGACCCTGGTGCGACCGGCGTGGTGGGAGACGTTGGTGTGGTGCCGGTGGCTCCGGGCGACTTCTCTCCACATCCTGCGACAACCAGCGAAAGCACGACCATGGCGGTCGCGCCACTCCTCGTGTGACGACGCATGCGGCAACCCTCCGAAGGACTCGTTCGGCGGCCCGACTAGCGTAGCGACCGAATCGTCGCGTTAGCCTCGTAGCTTTGCGTCCCCGGCTTTCGCCGAGTTTGCCTTTGTCGCGATCCCTCTTCAGAGGGAAGCGATCTTGCCGGTCAACTGCTCTTGTGAATGAAAAAGGAAGAACTGCGAACGACACCTACAAGCTCAGCTCACCGCTCGACACGATAGGGCACGCACCGGTATTCGCGCTGCTCGAATCGACCACCAAGACTTGCGGCACACGACACGACGATCCGCATCGCTGACGCATCTACGACGAGGGACTGTTGTGCCCGTCACGCGAATACTCAAATGTTCCCCGAAGAGGAAACGAAGCGCGCGATCGGATGCGGGTTGAGCGACTGCAGGCGGGTTCGCGATCGGCGCGAGACGCGCACGCCGAGGGCGAGGATGCACGATCTTATCGACGTTCGAATGGCGCGTCTGTGCGGAAAATCACAGATGCCCCGCGAATTCGCCTCCGCGCATCGACGACGCGATCGAGGCCCTGAATCAGGGGTCGACGACGGCTCCTCGAGTCTCGGCATCCACCCGGTCGACGTCAGCGCCGACGATGGCTCCGTCCGTGGCGAGCGCTGCGCCGCTCGATGCGTCGAGCCGATAGTCGCCCGCCGCCACCTGGGTAAATCCCGCATCCGCCAGCGTGGCGAAGAAAAAGTTGCCGGCGGGATACGCGGCCGGATTGCCACCGCCGACGATGAGATTCCCGCGCACGCTCGCACCCGGCGCGTAGTGCTCGAGCGACGGCATCCCCTCGGCGGTGCCTCCGCCCTTGATCCCGTAGCCGCCGTGCATCATCACGTTGGAATGCACCACGAGCCGCTCGGCCACGGGCAGGCTGCCGAGCAGCAATGCGAATGCGTTCTGCCCACCGACGCTGGTGATCGTGTTGTGCGTCAACACGACGTCGGCGAGCGCACCGAGCAGCTGGAACGTGTGGCCGTCGCCGTTGTAGGGACCGACGTTCACGTTCTGGATGATGTTGTCGGCGATGACGATGCGTGCCGCCGGCCGCGCTGGCAACCCGGAGGGGTTCGCCGCGAGGTTGAAGCCGTTCCCCGTGTTGCGGATGCGATTGTAGCGGATCGTGATGTCCGTCGACTGCGTCCACGGGGTGTCGCTGTTCTGATTTTCGGACTTGAGCACGAAGGCGAAGCCCGCCTGCGCGTCGGCCCAGTTGTTCTCGAAGACGTTGCCCTCCACGAGCAAGCGGCGCACGTGCTTCGTCTCGAGCAGGTTCTTCACCTGCCACACGCCCTTCCACGCGAGCGGGCGAGTCACATGATTGCCGCGCACCGTGACGTCGGACGGCGATTGGTCGGCGATGGTCGACGTGCCGCCGCCGAACACCAGCACCTCGTGACCGGCCTCGAGATGGTTGTTCTGGATGAGATACGGTCCGGGACCGTTCCATCCGACGATCGCCTGCGAGTCGCTGACGTTGCTGTGACACTCGCCCAGCCAGGAATCGATGACGGCCGACGTGGCGCTGTTGAGCATGAGGCAGCGGCGCACTTGCAACACCGGAGTGCCGTGCACGTAGCTGCGGTCGATGATCAGGTCGTGCGCGATCGACGCCACGGAATTCTGGGCGGAGGACGCGTCGCCGAACCGGATGATCGCGTTGACGTCTCCCACCGCCTCGCGTGCGGTCACCTCGACGCCGACGAGCCGGTAGTGATTCGCGCCAAGCTCCGTCATGAGGGCGGCTCTGCTGCTCGGACTCACGATCGTGGCGAGACGCGCGGCTCGGGCCACGCTCGGCGTCATGCGAGCACCGGCCGCACCGAGCGTGATGTCGTCCACATCGGTGCGAATGACAATCCACGAATCCGACTCGCCCTTGTTGCGGAGGACGAAGTTGCCTTCGTACGTCGCGCCAGGCGCGAGCAGGAGCGCGTCGCCGGGTCGAGCGTCGTCGATCGCCGCCTGCAGGTCGGCGCCCGCGGCAACGTGCACGTCTCGCTCGATGCGCGGGTAGGTGATCGCGACCGAGCGCCGCGGCAACTCCGCGACTCGTGCCTCGTCATTCGGCGACGATGGCGCAGCGGTGTTCACCGTATCGGGCACCGACGCCGCGGTGTCGGGCGGCGACGTCGTCGTGTCGGTCCCCCGCGTCACGGTGTCTGGAGGCACCACGCGCATGGACGCGAGCTGGGTCGGTACGCGTGCGTCGACACACGACGCGATGACGACGAGCGTCGTCGCACGGAGCATCGCGCGAGCGATGCGCGCGACGCGTCCGCGAAGAGAGAGCAATGGCATTGGTGACCTGTCGCGGCGACGACTCCCACGCGGCGGCGGCGACGCTGCAGTGGGGTGTTCGGGGGATGCCTACGGAGCGCGCGCGGGAGGAGTTGCGCGCGGCAATACTGGCACGCCGGCTACCGGAGCGGAATGGGGCGCACGCGACCGCGAAGGCCCGTGGCGAGCTCGACGTCCGATGATGCGGCGACTCGCGACGTCAGCCCGCGGCGAACGCGGATGCGATGATGGTCTGCGCCTCCGCCTGGATACGCCGCAGATGCGCGTCGCCCTGGAAGCTCTCGGCGTACAGCTTGTAGACGTCCTCGGTGCCGGAGGGACGCGCGGCGAACCAGCCGCTCGCGGTCACCACCTTGAGGCCACCGATCGGCGCGCCGGCGCCAGGCGCGGTGGTGAGCTTCGAGATGATCGGTTCGCCCGCGAGCTCGCCCGCCGTGACCTGCTCCGGCGAGAGTCGCGACAGCACGCGCTTCTGCTCCGGCGTTGCCGGTGCGTCGATGCGCTCGTAGGCCGGCGCGCCGAACTCCTTCGTGAGGGCCGCGTAGTGCTCACCCGGGTCGCGACCGGTGACCGCGGTGATCTCGGCGGCGAGCAGGCCGAGGATCAATCCGTCCTTGTCCGTGCTCCATGCCGTTCCGTCACGCCGTAGAAACGACGCGCCCGCGCTCTCTTCGCCGCCGAAGCCGAGCGTGCCGGCGATGAGCCCATCGACGAACCATTTGAAGCCGACCGGCACCTCGACGAGCCGGCGGCCGAGTCTCGCCGCGACGCGATCGATCATGCTGCTGCTCACGACGGTCTTCCCCACCCCGGCGCCGGCCGGCCACCCCGTGCGGCGCTGGAAGAGGTAGTCGATCGCGACGGCGAGATAGTGATTGGGATTCATCAACCCCGCGCTGCGCGTCACGATGCCGTGGCGATCGTGGTCGGGATCGCACGCCCACGCGACATCGAAGTCGTCGCGCAGCGCGATGAGGCGCTGCATCGCGTACGGCGACGAGCAGTCCATTCGGATCTTGCCGTCCCAATCGACACTCATGAAGCGAAAGGTCGGATCGACCACGTCGCTCACCACAGTCAGCGGAATCCCGTAGCGCTCACCGATCATCCCCCAGTAGGCGACCCCAGCCCCGCCAAGCGGGTCCACGCCAAGCTTGAGCGAGGATCCGCGCAACACATCCATGTCGAGCACTGCACCGAGATCCGAGATGTAGCCGTCGCGATAGTCGTGGCGGTGTGTCGTCGCCGCCTGGCGCGCGCGCGCGAGCGGCATGCGCTTCACTTCACGCAGTCCGTCGGCGAGCAGCTCGTTCGCACGGCGCTCGATCCATCCGGTGGCTGCGGTGTCGGCCGGGCCACCGTTGGTGCCGTTGTACTTGAAGCCACCATCCTCGGGTGGATTGTGCGACGGCGTGACGACGATGCCGTCGGAGAGGCCCGACGTGCGGCCGGAGTTGTAGGCAAGGATCGCGTGTGAGACGGCGGGCGTTGGTGTGTAGCCGCCCTGTGCGTCGATCATCACGGCGACCTCGTTCGCCGCGAGTACCTCGAGCGCGCTCCCGACGGCGGACTCGGAGAGCGCGTGGGTGTCGATACCGAGAAACACCGGCCCGTCGATGCCCTGCTCGCGCCGGTACTGGCAGATGGCCTGCGTGATGGCGAGAATGTGCGACTCGGTGAACGAGGCGGTCAGCGACGACCCTCGATGCCCCGACGTCCCGAACGACACCCGCTCGTCGCGACGCGCGGGATCGGGATGCCGCGTATAGTACGCGGACACGAGACGCGGGATGTTGGCCAGCATCGAAGGGTCCGGCAGCTTACCTGCGCGAGGATCGACCGTCATGTGACCTCCATGAAAATGAGTGGACGCGGCCGAGCGGTCCATCTCTTGAATCAGCGTTGGCGCAGTCAGATCTCCGGAGCCGCAATGCCATACCAATCTGCCGTACGGGGCGCCACGTTGGCGACCACCCGCCTCGGCGTCGTCGTCCTGCTGATGCTGGCGGCCTGTACGCGGGACACGAAACCGAGCTCCACGACGGCCGCCCCGCCGGACGTGGCCGTACCCGCCCCCGCGCCGATGCCGCTCTCGCGGTTCAGCGTTCCGCTGGAGTACGACATCACGGCAGTGCTCCGGAAGGTCGAGGAGGTGGTGCCCAAGACGTTCGGCTCGATGGACAGCGTGCGCGAGATCAAGGGCGACTCGAGAAAGCACTACGCCTTCGAGGCGCAGCGTGGACCGTTCACGGCATTCGCGAGCGGCAGCGAGATGCACCTGCGAGCGACGCTCGCCTACTCGGCGCGTGGCTACTACAAGCCGCCCATCGGACCGACGCTCAGCGCCGGTTGCGGCGGGAACGACGAGCGGCCACGCATCGTGCTGGAGCTCGCGACGCCGCTGACGCTCACGCCGGAGTGGCATCTCGTGTCGCATGCGCGGCTCGTCAAGATCCAGCCCGCGACGAGCGAGCAGCGTGACCGGTGTGACGTCGGCATCCTGCACACCGACGTGACGGACCGTGTCGTCGGCGCGGCGAGATCGGCGATCGGCGGACAGCTCAAGGCGATCGACCGGAAGGTCGGGACCGTCGACCTGACGAAGCATGTGGAGGGCTGGTGGGCGATGCTCGCACGGCCGATTCCGTTGACCGATGGCGTCTGGCTAGCGCTTCAGCCGGAGCAACTACGGATGGGGCGAGTCAGCGGCGAGGCGAAGGTGCTGACGGTCCCGGTGACCCTCGACGCGCGCCCTCGCATCGTCACGGGAGCCGAGCCGCCTGAGACGAAACCGGGGGGCCCGCCCCCGCTCGCGCAGGATACCGTGACCGACGGTTTCCATATCGAGATGGAGGGACTGGTGGACTACGGGACCGCGAACAAGGCGCTCACGAGCGCACTGGCGAACCGGAAGCTCACGAAGGCGGGACGCACGGTCACGGTGCAGGACGTCTCCGTGATGCCCGCGTCGCGCGGGCGGCTCGTGCTGGCGCTCTCCTTCGTGGGCGACGCGGCGGGACGGCTCCGGCTGATCGGCACGCCGCGCTACGATGCCCGTCGCAGCGAGGTCACCGTCCCGGATCTCGACTACGATCTGGAGACGGAGAGCACGATCGTGAACGGCTACGCGTGGCTGCGGTCGGACGAGCTCCGCACGATGCTGCGCGACAAGGCGCACCTGAGCGCGGAGCCGGCGCTCGAGAAGGGTCGCGCGCTGCTCCTGAGCGGGTTGAACCGCAAGCTCGGTGACGCGGTGACGCTGTCGGCCACGGTGGATTCCGTCGCCGTGAAAGGACTGTTCGTCACGCGAGACGGGATGCTGTTGCGCGCGGAGGCGACCGGTCGCGCGCGGGTGGCGGTGAAGCAGAAGTAGGACTCGACCAGGCGATCACGGGGTCAGCATCGTTGCGATCACGGGGTCAGCATCGTTGAAAAACGCCCCACCACATGGGCGAATTTCAACGACGATCAAGGGGGGCAGGACGATCAGGGGGGTCAGGGGGGGCAGCATCGTTGAAAAACGCACCACTGCATGGGCGAATTGCAACGATGCTGACCCCCTTGAAAACTGACCTCTTGAAAATGTTCTTTAGCGACTCTGTCCGCCGCGGACCTCGCGAGCCGCGTCGCGGGCCGGAACTTCCACGGGGCGGGCGGCGCCTTCGCCGAGTGCCGCTCGGCTGCCCCCGTCGGAGAGGACGCGCGTGATGAATCGCTGGCCCTCGCCGATGCGCTCGACCTCCACGGCGATGGACTCCACCGCCTGATCGAGCTGCGAGAAGCGCTCGACGATGTCGGTGGGAAGCGCCGCGACGACGGAGGCGCCGCGCCGCCAGATCCGGCGCGCGTAGGCGATCGAGATCGGGAAGATGGCGACGAAGAGGAAGACCCCGCCGAGGACGAACGCCTCTTCCGGCGGCCCTTCGCGATGATAGGGCGCCTGCTCGACGACGGCGCCGGGCACGGCCGCGGCGCTCGCCACCTGCGCGTCGGAGACGGCGATCTGCTTGTCCAGCGCAGCAATGCGCGCGTCGATGGTGGTCATGCGCTGCTGGAGTCCGACTTTATCGGTCTGGTCCATCCCCTCGTTGCGGAGCCAGGTGCCGACGTTGCCACGCTCCTCGCGCAGCGCTTCCATCTGGTTCTTGAGCTCCTCACGCTGATGCACGAGACCACTGTACACGGCCTGCGGGCTCGTGAGGATCTTCCCCTCCACCTTCACCTGACCTGGTAGGCCGGGCGGCGCGGGAGGAGCTGGTGCTTCTTGAGCGGGCATCAGGAAAAGGGGCGAAGGGGTGTGACGAGTGCCATGGCGGACCGTATCCGGCGTCCGACCACTCTACGCTATCGCCGAGCGAGGCGTTTCACGAGTGCGGCCCCGTGTTCCCGCCTTGCCGCGCGCCGACGGGCGGCGCACTTTCGCACGTCGTCGGGCCGGCGTCTCCTGCCGCCCGGCCAAGGCCCTCTCCCCGCACACACTCGCATGCGACGCCCCGCGACCCTGCTGACTCTCCTCTCGCTCTTCGCCCTTCCGGCGGCCGCGCAGCGTCCCCAGCTGTTCAACGCGTCGTCGCCAGATGGAGCGATGAGCGTCACCATCGAAGTGTCCGACCGCGTGCGCTATTCGGTGTCCCGAGGTGGACGGTCAGTGCTCGATCCCTCGCCGATCTCGATCATTCTTGCCGGGGGCCGCAGGCTCGGCCCAGGCGCGATCGTTCGGGAACGCGCGGCGAGACAGGTCCGGGACAGCGTACGTCCGGTCGCCCCGACCAAGACCGCCGTCATCGCCGACCACTACAACGAGCTGCGGCTCCGCTTCGATGGCTACGACCTCGAGTTCCGCGCGTACAACGAGGGCGTCGCATATCGGTGGGTGCTCGCGATGCCGGACAGCGTCACGATCGCCGGCGAAGAAGCGACGTTCGCCGTGTCGGGAGAGAACGAGGCGTTCATCGGCATCGACACGACGTTCATGACGCACTACGAGCCGGCCTTCCACCGCGTGCGGCTGGACACGCTGACATTCGGACGGCGCGCCCTGCTGCCGGCGCTGGTGGCGCTGAAGGGAGGCCCGAAGATCGCCATCACCGAGTCGCAGCTCGAGGACTATGCGGGGATGTATCTCGTCGCGCCTCCGGCGGGTGGTCCCGGCCTGGTCGGCCTCTTTCCACAGGCGGCGCTCGAGGAGCGCGCGGCCAACGACCGGAACGTGTTCGTCACCAGGCGGGCCGACTACATCGCGCGCACCGTGGGGAGGCGGCCGCTCCCGTGGCGCATCGTGATGGTCGCCGACGAAGATCGACAGCTCCTGCTCAATCAGATGGTCTATCTGTTGGCCGCGCCGTCGCGACTGGCGGACGTCTCGTGGATCAAGCCCGGCAAGGTGAGCTGGGACTGGTTCAACAACCTGAACCTTCGCGGCGTGAGCTTTCGCGCCGGCGTGAACAACGACACGTACAAGTACTTCATCGACTTCGCGGCGAAGAACGACATTCCCTACATCGTGCTCGACGAGGGCTGGTACAAACTCGGCGACCTGCTCACCCAGTCGCCGGGGATCGACGTGCCGGCGCTCGTGCAGTACGGCGCGACGAAGAATGTCGGCATCATCCTCTGGGCGACGTGGAGCACGCTCGATGCGCAGATGACGCCGGCGCTCGACCTGTTCAAGCGGTGGGGAATCAAGGGCATCAAGGTCGACTTCATGCAGCGCGACGATCAGAAGGTGGTGAACTACTACTACCGCATCGCGCGCGAGGCGGCGGCTCGGCACCTGCTCGTCGACTACCACGGCGCGCACAAGCCGGCGGGGCTCAACCGCACGTGGCCGAACGTCCTCACCTTCGAAGGCGTTCACGGCGCCGAGAACAACAAGTGGGCGACGGACGTCACGCCCGAGCACAACGTCACGCTGCCCTTCACGCGCATGCTCGCCGGCCCGATGGACTACACGCCCGGTGCGATGCTCAACGCGCAGACTCGCGACTTCCGCGTCGTGTTCGACCGGCCGATGGCGCAGGGCACGCGTGCGCACCAGCTCGCGATGTACGTCGTGTTCGAGAGCCCGCTCCAGATGCTCGCGGACAGTCCGTCGGAGTACGAGCGGGAGCCGGAGTCGATGGAGTTTCTCCGCGCGGTGCCGACGCTGTGGGACGACACGCGCGCGCTGGCGGGCGAGGCGGGCGGCTACGTGCTGATCGCCCGCCGCCGCGGCGCGGAATGGTTCGTCGGCGCGATGACGAACGGCACGGCCCGCACGTTGTCGCTCGATCTCTCGTTCCTCGGAGCCGGTTCGTTCACGATGGACTCGTGGGCCGACGGGATCAACGCGGATCGCAACGCGCTGGACTACCGGAAGGAGACTCGCGCGGTGAGGGCGGCGGACAAGGTGGAGTTGAAGTTGGCGCCGGGGGGAGGATTTGCGGCGAGGATTCGGAAGCTGCCGTAGCTCGCAGCGCGTGGCCCCTCTTCTTTCACGGGTTTCGCCTTGATCGCGTTGACACGAAGTCGACGCCTCAGCGCGACGGGTGCGCGGCTGGTGATGGCCGATTCCGCGTCCACACCACCACGGCCCCACATGCGCCGCGGTGGTACTGCACCGGCACGCTGGCCATATCGACGTACAGCTCGATCCCGACCAGCTCCGTCGGTCGCGCATACAGATCGAGGGAGGCGGCGCCGTCCGGCACCTGCACGCCATCCACGTACACGTCGGGCATGCACGGCGTGTTGAAGAGATTGGCGCCGCGCGTGGTGATGATCCCGCCGCGAGCCGACACGGTGGGGATGATCTGCACTCCGGGCATCGTGCGCAGCAGATCGGTCGCCGTCGTGAGCCGCATCGACTTGATGCGCGCCTCGTTCATGAAGGAGCCGAACGGTCCGCGCGAGCGCTCCGTGAAGCCGGTCCAGTCGCGCTCGGGCTCACGCGCGCGCACACGCAGGGTGTCGAGCACCGGGACGTGATTGTCGAGCACGACGTCCAATGCGGTCGTCTCGCCGGCGACGAGATCCACAACGACGTGCTTGGGCTGGTATCCGATTGCGCGCACCTCGAGCATTCTCGTGCCCGCCGGAAGCTCGTCGAGCGCGAAGGCGCCGTCGGCATCGGTCACGGCCATGCGCTCGGCGCCATCGCTCCCGCGGATGGCGACCTGCGCGCTGACTCGCTCGTCGCGCGCCTCGCGGCGCACGTGCCCGGTGAGCCGAGCGTAGCGACGCGCCGGAGCGGGTTGTACCAGCGCAACCGAGGCGACGCCGCTCGGCGCGCTGTCCGACGCCGCCATCGGCTCGGCGATGAGCAGGTCGCGCTCGAGCACTCCCGTCTCCGGCACGATGAGCTCGACCTCACCACTGCGGGTGGTACCGGACGTCGCGAGAATCGCAAGCGGCACGTTCGTCGGTAGACCGCACGCCACAAAGCGGCCTGCGTCGTCGGCCTCGGCGGTGATCTCACGATCGCGCCACTGCGCGCCATTGCGACTCACGAGCAGCTCCCGCCAACGCGCGGTGACACGTCCGCGGTCTGCCGCCTCGCGCGTTTCCGCCCTCACCACGCGGCCCATGAGCAGGCCTACCGCGCTCGAGTCGGCGCGCACGCCGCACACGACATGGCTCATCGAGCGCGCGCCCGGAACCGCGAGGTCCACACGCACGAGGGTATCGGCGCGATGTACCTCGACCGGCGGAAGCTCAATCTGGAGTCCGAGCACATCGAGCCGCTGATGGAGAAATCCAATCAGGTACCGGCCAGGTGCGACGTCGTCGATGCGATAGCGGCCTTCGGCGTCCGTCTCGATCGCGCGTCGACCGGCGCTCGGGTCGGCGGCGGACACAAGCTCCACTCGCGCACCAGCCAGTGGCGCGCCGGCAAGGCTGTCTCGCACTGCGCCGGTGACGGCCGCTTGCGCGGCAAGGGCTGTGGAACGTCCGACGAGCGTCATCGCGACGAGCGCAACGGCGAGTGCGACGCGACGCGCCGAAGACTTCACGTGCTGT
Organism: bacterium; assembly: GCA_039933415.1. Lineage (GTDB taxonomy): Bacteria > Gemmatimonadota > Gemmatimonadetes > Gemmatimonadales > Gemmatimonadaceae > AG11. Next base: position 24,781 of record JBDTOD010000002.1, on the reverse strand, counting down.
CTCATGTCGTGATGCACGGACCCATCCGTCTCGAGATTCGACATGGGACGATACAGAAAAAGTCGCCTCGCTGCCACGTGGGCAGAATGGGGTCAGAGCCCGGGCTCTGACCCCGGGCTCTGACCCCGGGCTCTGACCCCGGCGGCTAGCGAGCGGCCAACAAGGTGCCGAGGAAGGCGCGGCTGTTACGAATGCTTCCCAACGCATCGGTCGCGTCGTCGCGCTCGACGTAGGCATACCGCACGTTGGTCCGCTTCGCCGCGTCGAGCACCTTTCCGAAGTCGATCACGCCGCTCCCCACGTCGGCCATCGCCTTCTGCGGCGCGGGGGTGCTGTCCTTGAGATGCACCATCGCGACGCGACCCGCGTGGCGCTCCACGAAGCGCAGCGGATCGGCGCCCGCCTTGTACACCCAGTACAGATCCACCTCGAACGACACGAGCGCGGGATCGGTGTTGGCGATCACCGTCTCGATCACCGGGGTCGTGCCGCCGAGCATATCGAACTCGAAGTCGTGATTGTGGTGCGCGAACTTCAGGCCAGCGGCCTTGGCCTGCGCACCGAACTTGTTGAGCAGCGCGGGGAAGCCGCGATAGAACTCGGCGCTGCGATGCGCCGGATCGAGCCAGTTGAGCACGACGAACTCCTGACCGAGCGTGTTCGCCGTGGCGAACACCGTGTCCGGAGTGCTCTCGAGCTCCGCGAGCCCATAGTGACCGGACGCGGTGCGGAGTCCGTGCTTGTCGAGGATCGCGCGAAGGTCTCTGGCTGATTTTCCGTACAGCGAGTGCGTCTCCACCAGCGGATAGCCCGCGGCAGCGACTGCCGCCATGGTGCCGTCGAGATCCTTGTCGGCGAGGTTGCGCACCGTGTAGAGCTGAAGGCCGACCGACGAGAGTGGAAACGGGCCAGAGGCAGGTGATGCCGTCGCGACGCCCGAGGTGGCGCAGCCCGCGAGGCTTCCGCCCCAGACCACGGCCGCACCGGCGGCGCCGCTGACCTTGAAGAATTTCCGGCGATCCATGTCAGATGTTCCTCGCTTTCATCTCACGCACCGCGTGGTCGACCGCGCGCGCCGTGAGAGCCATGTAGGTGATGGAAGGATTGACGCACGACGAGCTGGCCATCGCCGAGCCGTCGGTGACGAACAGGTTCGGAACGTCGTGCGCCTGGTTCCACTGGTTGAGCGCCGACGTCTTCGGATCGCGTCCCATGCGAGCCGTTCCCATCTCGTGGATGCCGAGGCCGGGTTCGGCGCCGAGCCCACCGGGCTTGTTGTCGTCGTTGCCGACGACGTTCTTGCATCCCGCCGCCTCGAGCATCTCGACCGCCGACTGCTGCATGTCCTTGCGCATGGCGAGCTCGTTCGGACCCCAGCTGCAGTCGATGCGCAGGATCGGAATTCCGAACTCGTCAGTCTTGTCGGAGAGCGCGACGAAATTCTCGTGGCGTGGCAGCGCCTCGCCGAATCCGGTGATGCTCATGAGCCAACCGCCAGCGTCGTGCAGGCGCCGCTTGAGCGCGACACCGATGCCGGGGGCGGAGGCGCCACGTCCCCACCCTTCGCGCGACGCAGCGCCCTGATAGCCGAAGCCGCGGACGAACTCCTTTTTCGTCGCCGCGTCGGCAAGGTTGCGGAACCGAGGGATGTAGATGCCGTTGGGACGATTGCCCTGATAGTAGTGGTCGTTCAGTCCGTCGATCCGGCCCGATGCGCCGGCGCGGAAGTGATGGTCCATGAGATTGTGTCCGACGACGCCGCTGGAGTTGGCGATGCCTTCGGGGAAGGTCGACGACTTGGAGTTGAGCAGGATGCGCGCGCTGCCGAGCGTCGAGGCGCAGAGGAAGACGACCTTGGCCTTGTACTCGCGCGTCGCCTTCGTCGTCGTGCTCACCACGCGCACGCCGGAGACACGATGCGTCTTCGCATCGTAGACGAGGGAATGCACGATGGAGTCGGGCAGCACGGTCAGCCGGCCCGTCGCCATCGCGGGGGGCAGCGTGGACGACTGGGTAGAGAAGTACGATCCGGTGGAGCACCCACGGTCGCACGGGCCACAGTAGTGACAGGCGGCGCGACCCTTGTGGTTCGCGGTCAGGATCGCAACGCGGCCGATCGTCACGTGGCGGCCGTTGAAGTGCCGCTCGATACCGGCCTTCACGAACTTCTCGCCCGCGTTCATCTGCATCGGCGACAGAAACTCGCCGTCGGGGAGATGCGGGAGGCCGAGGCGCTCGCCGCTCACGCCAACGTGCTTCTCGACATAGCTGTACCACGGCGCGATGTCCGTGTAGCGAATCGGCCAGTCGGGCGCAGTGCCGTCCTTCAGGTTCGCTTCGAAATCGAGGTCGCTCCACCGATACACCTGTCGGCCCCAGATGAGCGACTTGCCACCCACCTGATCACCCTGGATCCAGGTGAATGGCTTGACTTCCTCGTACGGCTGCTTGGTGTCTCGGAGGTAGAGGTGCTTCGTCGCTTCGCGGAACTGGCCAGTGCGCGATTGCACCGGATAGTCCTCCGCGCCCTGCTTGTCCGGCGCGAGTCGCGCGTTGCGGAGCGGCATCTCCCACGTGTTCTTGTGCTCCGTCACGTAGTCCTTGCCGTGCACCACCTCGCGGCCGCGCTCGATCATGAGCGTGCGCAGTCCCTTTTCGGTGAGCTCCTTCGCGGCCCACCCGCCGCTGATCCCACTGCCGATGACGATCGCGTCGTACTCGTCCTGCTGCTTGTCAGTCATGTTGTGCGACTCGATGAGAGGAGCGTCAGGCCCACGAGTGGCCGATGCTGCGGTAGGGAATGTCGCCACGATAGACGCCCATCGGATTCACCTTGAGCTCCGTCATGGCTCCGGCCTCGGAGGTGTAGTAGCCGAGCAAGGTGAGCTCCTTCACGCGGCGAAAGAACCAGCCTTTCTGCAGCTCTCGGCGTGCGGCCGGATCGCCCGCCGCATCCGCGGCCGCACGTGTCGGGTCGCTGATGGTGGGACCGGTGCTCGCTTGCCGGGCGAGAGAGTCCCGCATTCGCTGCCGCTCGCTGCTGAGCGGCTCCGCCTTCGCCAACAGCTGCTGCGGCGGATACGACTCCGCGTCGAGTGCCGTGAGCAACGCCATCTGCTGCGCCTTCGTCGTCTTGAGGAACGCCACGCCGTGCGCCTTCTGCGCGCGCGCGTCCATGTCGGCGAGCCCGGTCACGAAGCGCTGCCGCTCTTCCGCGGCGTAGTAGTCGGTGAGGATCGCGTCGATGAACCGCTCGACGCCGGCGTCGCGAGCGCCCGGCGTATTCGTACGCGGGATGATGTGCTCCGCGAGCGTCGACACGAGGTCGAGCTGCGACGCGGAGAGGGTGCGCGCGCGCCACTGGGCGGACGGCGTCAGCCACGCCGTTCCGCTCTGCGCGCCGGCGATCGAGGAGGCCGCGAGCGTACCGCCAAGCAGGATGGCGGTGCGGGCGAGTGCCTCACGCCGGGTGATGTCGTTTGCTTCGCTCATCTACCGTCTCATGATGATGAAGGAGTGGTGTTCAGGGGAGCACGCGGATCTTCATGTTGCGAATCCATAGCGTTCCGTCGTGGTCGCCCTGGATGCCGATGTGTCCGCGCTCGAGCCGACCATAGTGGGCCGCTGTGCCGAACTTGCTCGCCTTCAGCCGCTTCTCCCAGTCCGCGCTGCCGAGCTCGTACGTGACGACTTTCTTGCCATTGAGCCAGTGCTCCACGTGCTTGCCGCGCACGATGATTCGCGAACTGTTCCAATGGTTGGCGGCCTTCACAATGCCGGCCGCCACGGGGTAGAGCGCGTAGTCCGAGCCGGCCGCGGTGAGACGACTCTTGCCGTCGGGGTGACGTGCATCGTCGAGGAGCTGATACTCCGGGCCGGTGAAGTAGATCTTCTCCGCCTCCTCGTTGCCGTGGTAAAACACGCCCGCGTTGCCGCCTGGCTGCAGCTTCCAATCCCATACGAGCTCGAAGTTCTGGAACTCGTCCTTCGTGATCAGGTCGTTCGCGCTGGTCGACTTCGAGAGGACACCGTCCTTGACGGTCCACTGCTTCGGCAGTCCCTGCTCCTTGTAGCCGCGCCAGGCACCCAACGAGGGCTCGAGGAGGTTGCGCCAAGCCGGAGCGGCTTTCTCGGCGGCCTGCGCGCGCGAGATATCCGGCACAGCGAGGGAGATGGTCGCGGCGATGGCGAGCGTAGCGAGAGCGTAGCGCTTCATATGCAAGACTCGAAAGGGTGTCTGGTTGTCCGAACGGATTGGTCCGCCCGGCTCGGTGCACGATACGTCGAACTCCGCAGCGCTCACGGGCGCCACGCACCGCGCGCGACGGCGGGAAGAAACTCGCGAATTCCCGGCGAGGGGAAGGCGATGGTCCGCTCTTCCTCCGCGCTGCGATATGCCGTCATGAGCATCTCGACGACGTCGACGCCATCGTCGAAGGTGAGTAGCGGCGGCTCCTTGCCGAGAAACGCGCGCACGAAGTGCCGGTCCTCGGCTTCGTACCCGTACACGGCGGCTTCCATGGGAACCACGGGCATCATCCCGATCTCGGCGTTCTGCTTCTCGACCAGATCTTCGCCCGCCTTCCCCTGCACCGCGCGGGAGAAGAACAGGTTGAGACCCGAGTCGAGCGAATTCCATTTCATTGAATACTCGGGGCCGAGCAGCTCCGCCGAAAGACGCAGACCGGGCCCGACGTAGCTCCACGATGTGCTCGCTTCGCCCATCACGCGATGCCCGTCGCTCGTCTGGAACTCGATGTTGATGCTGGCGAAATCCTCCGACGGCGTGTGGGCATAGTCGACCTCCTTGCCCATCGTTTCGGCGAGCACCCGCACGTATTCGGGTCGCGACCACTTCAGGCTCGCGATCTTTCCCGTCACCTTGATCGGCCGCACGCTCGACAGCGGCTCGCCCGGCCTGGTGAGCAGATGCCGCACGAGCAGCGCCGAGTGGCACATCATGTCGTTGAGCACGCCGCCGCCCTGGAGCTTGCCCTGCCAGAACCAGGGCGAGTGCGGACCACTGTGCTCTTCCGCGGCGCGGGCGAGATACGGCCGTCCGGTGACGGATGCGCCGCGCGCCCAGAGCAGCTTCTTCCCGGTCTCCGTGTGCGGCGAGAACAGCTGGTTCTCGAGATAGCCCGTCACGAGTCCGACGCGTGCGGCGAGATCACGAACGCGGATCGCTTCGTCGAGATTGCGCGCGAGCGGCTTCTCGCACGCGAGCCCGCGCAGGGTGCCGCGACCCGATTCGATCGCGGCCACGATGGCTTCGACGTTCTCGAGGCGGGCGTGGTTCGGCCCGGAGATCCAGATCGCGTCGATCCTTGGATCCGCCACCATCGCTTCGATGGAATCGTACGCGCGACAGTCGCCGACCTCGAGCGCGCGCGCGAGCGCGGCGGCGCTGTCGGCGCGGTCGCGCTCGGGACTCCAGACACCGAGCACGTCGGCGTCGCGGATGTTCGTGAATCCTTGAATGTGAAAGCGCGTGTTGAACCCGCCGCCGACGAAACCGACTCCGAGCTTCTCCGTCATTCGACCGGAATGCGCGTGTCCATCGCCGCGAAGCTCACGCCGAGCTTCTTCATGGCCGATTCGGGACAGCCCTGCCAATCGGGATTGAACACATTTCCTTCGTAGCGCAGATCCTTCCAGCCGATCGCGCTGGAAAAGAAGCCCATGCCGACGAAGTCGCGAAAGCGCGTGAAGAACGCCGTGCCATGACTGAACTCCGGCTTGGACTTTCCGGGCCACGCGATGTCGTCGAGAATCTCATGACGCTGCGCCGTGACGAGCGTGGCGTAGTTCTTCTTGAAGCGTTTGCGAGACTCGGTGTTGAGCCAGGCGAGTCCGCCACGCATCGCGTAGCGGTCGCTCTCGATCGTCTCGGGCAATCCGAGGTGAAAATCGATGAACGCGGGCACGCCTGCGTCGGTCGCGCTGCCGGACTTCGCGTCGCGCGGGATCACGTCGTCGGCGAGCACGCCGACCGTGCGAAACTCGGCGGCCGTGAAGAATCCGTGCTTGGGCGCCGACGACCCGGTCGGGCCGACCTTCGGGGCGACTTGCGCTGGCGCTTCGTGTCCCTTGGGCAACTGCCCCTGCTGCGGCGTCGCCTGCTGTCCCCACGCGATGCTCGAGCCGAGCGCACCGGCAATCGGCACGGCGCCGAGGACTCGCAGTGCCGCGCGCCGGCTGACGGGCGCGGACGCACTGTGTTCGCCGCGGCTCACGGGACCATTGGCCGCGGCGTCCGGCTCATTCGCTGGCACATCATGCTCGTCGCTCATAGGGCTCCCGCCTTGCGCTGCTGCGTGATGTAGTCGGCCGTACGCCACGCGAGGGCGAGGATCGTCCACGTGGGATTCTTGTCGGCCTGGGTGACGAATGGCCCGCCGTCGGCGACGAAGAGATTCTTGCAGTCGTGCGCCTGACAGTTCGCGTTGAGCGCGGACGTTTTCGGGTCACTTCCCATCCGCGTGCCGCCGAGCTCGTGGATGATGCGACCGCCGGCCGCGATGCCGTAGCCCAGCTCCTTGGTCGGCATGTCGGACGCGGGCTCGCCTCCCAGCTCGGCGATGAGCGCTCGGAAGGTCTGCTGCATGTGCTTCACCTGATTCAGCTCGTGATCGCTCCACTGCCAGTGGAACTTCAGTACGGGAATGCCGAACTTGTCCACCGTCGTGTCATCGATCTCGGTGTAGCAGTTGTCGTTGGGGATCTGCTCTCCCCGACCCGAGAAGCCGATCATCGCGCCGTAGTAGCGACGATAATCCTCCTTGAGCTTCGCGCCGTAGCCACCGCCGCCCGGATAGGCGTCGATCCCACCCATGAACCCGTACGAGGGCTGACCCAACCCTCCGCCGACCTCGATGTGATAGCCGCGCGGAAAGTCGAGCTTCTTGTTGTCGAGCCACCACGGCATGTAGACGTGCATGCCGCCGACGCCGTCCTCGTTGTGCGGCACGTGGTCGACCATCTTCGGGATGAAGCCCGACACGTTCGTGCCGGTGGTGTCGGTGATGTACTTGCCGACGACGCCGCTGGAGTTGGCGAGGCCCTGCGGATACATCGACGACTTGGAGTTGAGCAGCAGCCGCGCCGACTCGAACGCGCTCGCCGCAAGCACGACGACCTTCGCCGCGACGTGGCGCTCCTCGCCGGTGGCCTTGTCGATGTACGACACGCCGGTCGCGAGGCCGTCCTTCCCGACGGTCACTTCGCGCGCCATCGAGTTGGTGAGCAGCGTGAGCCGTCCCGTCTCGAGGGCGGGAGCGATCAGGACGTCGGGGCTGGAGAAGTTCGACTTGGTCGTGCAGCCACGGTTGCACTGGCCGCAGTAGTGACACGCGGCGCGGCCTGGCTTGGCCTGCGTGATGATCGAGAGGCGCGACGGGATGCAGGTGATCTTGAGCCGGTCGGACGCCTGCTTGACGAGCAGCTCGTAGCAGCGCGGCTTTGGCGGCGGGAGAAACTTGCCGTCCGGCTCATTGTGAATCCCCTCCTTGCTGCCGAACACGCCAATGAGGTCATCCACCTTGTCGTAGAACGGCGCGAGATCCTGATAGCCGATGGGCCAGTCGTCGCCGAGTCCGTCACGCGTCTTGCCGCGAAAGTCCTCGGGTCCGAAGCGCAGCGAGATGCGGCCCCAGTGATTCGTTCGACCGCCGAGCATGCGACCACGCCACCAATCGAATACGGTGCCGGGTGCTCTCGTATAAGGTTCTCCTTCGATCTCCCAGCCGCCGTCGCACGCATCGAACTCACCGAACGGGCGCGTCTTCGTGGCGCGGCCTCGGCGAGGCGTGGCGTACGATGGGGTGAGCATCATCCCGTTCTTCGATGCGTACCAGGCCGGCCCGGCCTCGAGCATCACGACTCGCGCGCCGGCGCGCGTGAGGGCGTAGGCGGACATTCCGCCTCCCGCGCCCGAGCCAATGATGCAGACGTCGTAGGTGGGGGCCTGTCGTCGAGCCAGCATGCGTGGTCACTCCTGGTGATGGCGCGGGAGGACGAAATCACTCGCGCGATGCGTCCGCGCGACTGCGCGAAATAGTGGAGCGGTGCTCCAACGCACGCCAGTGCCGTCAGTGCGCGGCGGACTCCGCGCGCACGGGGCGCGAAAGCGGCTGCAGGCGCCCGGTGGCCTCGTCGAACAGGAACAGCGCTCGGCCAGGTGCGACGGCCGCGAGCCGCGCGTTGTCGGCGCCTCGGTCGTAGGCCGTCCAGACCGGCGCTGCGTCACGGTCGGGGACGTTGCGGACGAGGCTGAGCCCGTCGTTGTGCGTCGGCGCATAGCGCACGAACACGATCGCGCCGCTCGCCGTGTGCGGAAGCAGGCTGGTGAAGCCGTCGTAGTAGCCGTGGTCGAGCGCGATCTGCCCGCGGACGAGGCGAAGCGTCCGCGCGGCCGGATAGATCACCGCGAGCAGGAGGGCGAGCGTGCCGAGCGCGTATGCTTGATCGCGACTCCGCTCCGAGACGACGAGCGCGTGCACCCGCGCGATACCCAGCGCGGTGACGAGCGCGAGGACGGGCAGCCCTTCGATGTAGTAGAGGGACCAGGTCCACGGATGCGCGTACAGGAGATACAGCAGAAGCTGCACGGCGAGCATGCCCATGCCGAGCCAGAGCCCCAGTGGCGCGCCGAACAGTCCGACGATGGCGAGGACGGCGAGCCCGCCGCGCCAGTCGTACCACATGTCATGCGCGATCATGCGCGCGCGAGAGAACGCGATGATCGGGAGTGCCGACGTCGTGTGCCGGCGGTGCTCCTCGTAAAAGGACTCACTCGTGACGCGCTGGTCCCACGGGAGGCGAGCGGACGGCCGCTCGTCTTGCCGCGCGCCGAAGCCGAGTCGGTCGAACGGGACGTAGGTCCTCGTGTAGAGCGCGAGCGGAGAGGTTCGCACGTCTCCCGTGCTGCGCCAGCTCCAGAGGCCCATGATCAGTGCTGCACCGGCCGCGGCGACGATGAGGGGCCGGCCCTCACGCGTGATCGTTTCGCGGGAGAATCCGTGGCGCCGGGCGATCGTCCACGCCACGAACGCGCCGGCGACGAGCGCGAGGGCAACGCCCGTGAGCGGGCGCGTGATGCCGCAGAGGGCGACGGATGTACCGAGCAGCCAGAGGTGGCGCGGACCGGCACTCTCGCGCCAGGCGAGCAGCGACCACCACGCACCGAGCCACGCAAGGCTCGACGGTACCTCGGAGAGGTACATCGCGTGGAAGTAGAGCACGGGGAACGAGGTGATCCAGATCGCCCACGCGAGCGTCGCCGTGAGGCCACCGCCGATCCGGCGTGCGACGGCGAAGACGAGCGCACCGGTGAGCCCGTTCATGAGGATGATGGGCAGCCCGGGAAGTCCGAGCATCACGCCGGGCGCGAGCAGCAGCGAGGTGCCGGGCGGATACTTGGACGAGATCGCCGGCAAGAGGTTGACGTAGAGCTGCTCGAAGAATTCCGGCAGCGCTGGCGACGAGGCCGTCCAGCGCAAGTTCGCGAAGAGCTGCGCCTGCAGCAGATAGGCGGCTTCATCGTGTACGACGGCGCTTCGGTGGAGCGAGCCCCATGCGTACCACGTGGCGGCCGCGGTGGCGACGCCAGCGACCCAGAGTGCCGAGCGGGACTCGGCCGCTCGGCGCAATCGCTCGGCTGCACGCGCGATCCCACTCGGCGTGCGATCCGAGTCGCCGGTTGCCTCATGCGTGGCGAACCGCGCGAGCAGGACGGCGAGCAGGACGGCGAGCAGCGAGAGCCAGGGGCTCAGGCCGAGCATGACGTGACGGGCAGAATCGAACGGATGGAGTGAGCCGAGCGAGGCGGTGGGTGAGGCGCTGGAGGATGCCCTTTCATGAATGGACGCGCCGAGGCATGCAACGTGTCACTTCACGGCCGGGGCCGGTTGAGCGTTCGAATTGAGGAGCCAGGAACCGGCGTGATTGCTCCAAACGTTGGACGAAATAACGAACGTATTCCCCTGTGACGGCCGGGTTTGCGTGGGGGTCCGGTCCTTCGAACTGCGCGGCGATCGATCACGTTCGATTGCGTTCAAAAAAACTGCATTTGCCATCTCGCGTAACATACGACGCCGCGCTATCGTACCGCCCGCGAAGCAACGGGCGACGCCGGAGCTCCACCGAAGTTGGTCCTGCACGCCCGTACCGGACCCCCTCAACACCCTTACTACCACCGAGGCCTGGATGTCCCTGATCAACCGCTCTACACGGTTGCTCCTGGCAGTGTGTGCCATCGCGCTCACGGTCGCGCCGTCAACTGCGTCAGCGCAGGCGACGGGCATTGTGAGTGGGCTCGTCTCCGATTCCGCGGGTACCCCGATCGTGGGCGCGCGTGTGAGCGTCGACGGCACGAGCATCGCCACGGGCAGCAGCCAGAATGGCCGCTACACCCTCGTCGGCCTTCCCGCCGGAAGCCACACCGTGCGCACCCGCCTGCTCGGCTACGCGGCGCAGTCGCAGAGCTTGACGGTCGCCGCCGGACAGACCGCGACGGTCAACTTCCGGCTGGCGCGCGCGGCGACGGAGCTGGAACGAGTGGTCGTCTCGACGGGCTATGGCCAGCAGGTCAAGGCCAACGTCACTGGAGCGACCGAAGTCGTAGCGGGCGAGGAGATCACGAAGCGGCCAGTCTCGAACATCACGAAGGGACTTCAGGGCTTCATGCCGGGCGTCACCGTGCAGGACTTCGGCGGTCGACCGGGCTCGGACGGTGCGACGGTTCGCATCCGCGGAGCGGGCACGCTGGGAGACAACGGCGCGCTGATCCTCGTGGACGGCGTGGTGGGCGAGATCAACAATCTGGATCCGCTCGACATCGAGAGCGTGTCGGTGCTGAAGGATGCTGCCTCCGCGGCGATCTACGGCGCGCGCGCGGCGAACGGCGTCGTGATCATCAAGACGCGCCGTGGCCGGAACACGGGTGGCCTCAAGCTCAGCTACGACGGCTATGTCGCGCAGCAGAAGGCGCAGGACCTCCCGCAGCGAGCGGACATCCGCACGGAGCTCGGCGCGGTGAATGAGGTGTACGTGAACTCGGGCCAGGCACCGAAGTATTCCGCCGGGTACATCGACAGCACGGCGAACGGGCTCGATCCGATCAAGTATCCGAATACGAATTGGTTCAATTTGATATACAAGACGGCTCCGATGGCCGACCAGACAGTGCGCCTGTCGGGCGGGAACGATCTGGCGACGCTCTCGCTATCGGGGAACTACTTCGACCAGGAAGGGGTGCTGACGGCGCCGGCGTTCTACAAGCGGTATACGATGCGCGCCAATTCGAACTTCAACGTCTCGAAGCGTCTGACAGCACAGGCGAACCTGATGCTGATGGATGAGAAGACCGTTCGTCCGCGCGGCGAGGGGGAAGCGGAGTTCCGAGCGCTGCACGACACGCCCCCCACGTCGCTCGCGACCTATCCGGATGGATCGTACAGCTGGAGTAAGAGTGCCTACAATCCGCTGGCTATCCTGAAGGAGTGGGGCGACGTGAAGTCGCGTTGGATCACGACGTCGGTCAACACGCTGGCCAACTACAAGATGGAGAACGGCCTCAACTTCGGCGCGCAGTTCGAGGCGGACAACAAGGATTTCCGCGGCCTGGACTTCCAGCCGAAGTACGCGTTCTACGATGAGGTCATCACGCCGACCGTCGCGAAGATGTCGAACGTCCGCACGAACTCGTTCGACGACCGGCGCAACAATTTCAATCTGGACGCGCAGCTGACGGCCGAGTACGAGCGAACATTTCGGAGCTCTCACCTCGTCCACCTGCTCACGGGTTACGAGCAGCGCCAGAGCACGTACGATCGCGCGCAAGCGAGCCGCTCGGGCGCATACAGCAATGACCTGCAGCTTCCTGGCAATGGCGATGCCTCGTTTCAGGGCACCGTCAGTGAGGCGAGCGATTCGAGACTCGTGCGCGAGTTCGCCCGGCTCAACTACGCCTGGAATAACAAGTATCTGCTCGAGTTCGACCTCAGCCATGACGGGTCGTCGCGCTTCGGACCGAACAGGAAATACGGCACCTTCCCTTCTGCCTCCGTTGCGTGGCGCGTGTCGGACGAGACGTTTTTCAAGAATCACCTCGGCTTCATCAACGATCTAAAGCTTCGCGGATCGTGGGGCCGGCTCGGCAACGACCGCATCGACGACTACCTGTTCCAGCAGACCGTCAACATCAACAGCGGCAACTACGCGTTCAACAACGCGCTCGCCGCCGGCGCGACGCCTGGTCGTATCGCCAACCCAGACATTGGGTGGGAAAGCACGGAGCAGACCAACGTCGGTGTGGATCTCGAGCTGCTGAGCAACCGCCTCACGTTCACTGGCGACGTCTACAACAAGCAGACGTCAGGCATTCTAATCGCTGTGCCCGTTTCCACACTGATCGGCTATACGGCGCCGACTCAGAACGCCGGCGCTGTCAGCAACGTGGGCTGGGAAACCGCCGTCAACTGGCGCAGCAACCTCAAGTCGTTGAACTACTCGATCGGCTTCAACGTGGCGGACAACAAGAACCGCGTCACGAGCCTGCCGGGCGGCGACCAGATCAACCCCGCGAACAATCCGGCGCCGTCGATCCGGCGCGTGGGCTATCCGATCAACTCGATCTTCGGCATCCAGGCCGTCGGCATCTTCCAGGACTCCGCCGAGGTGAAGGGCTGGGCGACGCAGAATGCCAAAACCGGTCCGGGAGACTTGAAGTACAAGGACCAGAACAACGATGGCAAGATCGACGCGAACGACCGCGTGATCATCGGCGATCGGTTCCCGCATTACACGTTCGGGTCCAACATGTCGGCGCAGTTCAAGAACTTCGACTTCAGCATGCTGCTCCAGGGCGTCGGCAAGCAGGACGTCTTCCTCGACGGCGCGCTGATCGAAGGGCCGACGTGGGAGAACTTCTTCGGCACCTATCTGCTCGACTACTGGAAGCCGTCGAACCCCGACGCGAAGTGGCCGCGCTTCACCTTCCGCTCGGACCATAATCAGAACGCGCCGGGCTCGAACTCCTGGTACGTTCGCGACGGCAAGTACCTGAGCCTCAAGAACCTGAACTTCGGCTACACGCTGCCGACCAACCTCGTCGCTCGCGGTGGTCTGAGCAGCGCGCGCTTCTACATCGCTGGCACCAACGTGTACACATGGTCTCCGCTGAAGGGTATCGTGCCGCCTGAGGCGAACCCGAGTTCAACGCGCGCGACGTACTACTACCAGACGCGCAACTGGAGCGTCGGCACGAGTCTCGGCTTCTAACGCAGCACGCAGCCGAGACAGGGCGCCGGCGCGTCGCGCCGGCACCCTGCATCGGCCCACTCTCGCGGAATCCCTCTTCTATTCGCTGCCTTCATCTCATCACTCTCCGATGAAATCGAGATATCTCTACCTGAGCGCACTCATCCTGGCGACGCCGTTCGTCGGATGTCAGTCGTCGGACCAACTGCTCGACGTCACATCTCCGACGACAGTCTCCGACGAGATCTTCTGGACGCAGGAGGCCGACGCACAGCTGTTCGTCACGGGCGCATACAGCACGCTCACCAGTTGGTTCGAAGTGATCGGCCTCGACGGCCTGACGGACAACGGCGGCGTGAACAAGCAGTTCGACAACCGCTATGTCTACACTGACGGGACGTTTGATCCACAGAGTGGGTATGCACGCGGCCTGTGGGTGAACTACTTCAACGGCGTCGCGCGGACAAACATCCTCCTCGCGAACATCGACCGAATTCCTGCCGGCAAGATCGACCCGACCCGCAAGGCACGGTATATCGCCGAGGCGAAGTTTCTCCGAGCGTCGTCATATCTATCGCTCGTCAGCCTGTTCGGCGACGTGCCGATGCCGCTCACGCCGCTGACCGACGCTGAGGCGCGCGCGCTGTCCAACACGCCGGCGACGAAGATCTACGACCAGATCATTCAGGATCTCGATCAGGCGGCCGCGGTGCTCCCCGCGTCGTACACCGGCGCGGACGTCGGGCGCGCGACCAAGTGGGCGGCGCTCTCCTACAAGGCGCGCGCCGCACTGTATGCCGGCCGGTTCCAGATCGCGGCCGACGCCGCGAAACAGGTGATCGATGGCGGAGCCTTCACACTGAACCCGGACTACGCGCAACTCTTCGGCTACGCCGGCGAGGGCAGCAAGGAGATCATCTTCGCGCATCTCTACGCCAAAACCGCGCAGGCAAACGGCCAGAACAACAACATCTTCGGCGAGTACGGTCCACCGACGAACTCCGCTGGTGGCTCGGTGGTTCCGCTCCGCTCGCTGGCCGATGCGTATCTGATGAAGGACGGCTTGCCGATCACGACGTCTCCGCTCTACAACTCAGCGCCGTACCCGAACCCGAACGGGCCCACCCAGTGGGACAATCGTGATCCGAGATTCGCCGGGACGATCCTGTTTCCCGGCGCTCCGTGGGATGGTGGAATCTTCGACTCACGTCCGGTGGGTCTCTCGACCAAGCCGGAAGCGTTCAACCTTGGCAATCAGAACGTGTCGGTCACCGGGTTCAACATCCGGAAGTACATCGACCTCACCGACAAAGCTGATCGCGGCAACGGCGGCATCGACGCGATTCTGATGCGTTACGCAGACGTGCTGCTGATGTACGCCGAGGCCAAGGTCGCCCTCGGTCAACCCGATGCATCGGCGCTCGCGGCGTTCAATCTCGTACGTGCACGAGTCAACATGCCCTCGCTCACCACGCTGACCGAGGCCGACGTTCGCCTCGAGCGGCGCGTCGAGTTGGCGTTCGAAGGGCTGCGTCTCTTCGACATCCGCCGGTGGAAGATCGCCGCGACCGTGATGCCTGCTCCTGCAGCGTTGGGCATCGACTACATCAATGCCGCCGGCACAAAAGTGACGGCACAGCAACCGGCCTCGGCCCGCGCCTTCCCGGCACGCGCTTACCTCTGGCCGCTGCCCCAGTCCGAGCTGGACCTCAACTCGAATCTGCACCAGAACCCGGGCTTCTAACCGCGGGAGTTCTGAAGAAAGGGGCGCCCGGCGATCGCCGAGCGCCCCTTTCTTATCTCGAACTCGAATCGTGAACTCGCGATTGGCTCCGCGATGTCGGCGATCTAAGCATTCTCTCGGAAATCGTTTGCTATTGTGGACTGCACGGTTCAAGGTTCCAGAGCCGATGCCGGCATCATTCCGATTCGTCCCAGGAAGATGGAGGCACAACATGCTTAGCTACAAACGGCTCCTGCAAGCGTCGCTGGCGGTCATGGTCTCGAGTCTCGGTGCGGTAGGAGGCATAGCTCCCACGCTCTCAGCGGCTGAGCTTGCGCGGGGATCTGCGTACACTCTGAACGCCACCATCAGCGGCCCAGGAACTAGCTCTCCCGGCGACCACGTGTGCATCGGCACCGAGTACAATTGGTCGGTCAGTGCGTCTGGCGGAACGGCTCCCTACACCTACGATTGGGAGTTTGGAGGGAGCTACATTGGTAACTACACTTCGGCTGCATCATACACCTTCTATTCCGGCGGCTGGTACAGGGTGTCTGTGGACGTGTACGACGCCACGCTGGGTCGGTACACCCCGTACGTGTACGTGTTCGCGGAGAATTGCTGAGCCTCCCTCACAGCTCGTCCGAGTACTGCAACGAGCGGACGCAGAACCGCTCCGTAAATCGTTGCAACTTCGGGGATAGGCAACCGAACTGCTGAAAGACGTCGTAAAGACGTCGTATAATGGGCGCGAGCACTTCTGCTCGCGCCTGTTTACTTTGCGCCAGATTGGAACGACTTTTTGCCTTCACGGATTCGCCGTCTGGTGTGTTTTAGATAGGCGCCGACGAACCAGGCGAGGCGAGCGTGCCGGTCGCCCGTCACATCCTCTCAACTAGCCTTAGATCACCGATGTTCGTGCACTCCGTCTACTTCTGGCTTCGCGACGACCTCTCTCCCGCCGCACAGTCCACTTTCATGGACGGGATCCGGTCGCTCTGTACGATCGACGGCGTCCAGCAGGGGTTCATCGGCGTGCCGGCGGCGACCAACAGGGCAGTCATCGACCAGAGCTACTCGTATGCGGTGGTGCTCTCGTTCGCCGACGCCGAGGCTCAGGACGCATATCAGGTGCACCCCGTCCACGATGCCTTCCGCGAGAACTGTGGTGGATCGTGGAGCAAGATCGTGATCTACGACGCGGTCAGCGAATAGTCGTCCCGTCAGTCCGCACCGCAGACGTCCAACGAGTCTCTCTCCGCGGACGTACCGAGTAGAGATGCGTTCGACTCTCCTTGCCGCCGCCCTGTGCGCCGTCGCCTTGCGTGCGCACGCGCAGAGCCCCGTGCCGTCCGCGACTAGCGATTCCACATACGCGCTCCACATTGACTCGACGCTCGATCTCGCCACCGTCGTGGCGCGCGCGCTCGTCGCGAGCCCGGTGATCGCTCAAGCAGAGGCGGGATTGCGCGTGGCGCGGTCGGGCGTGCGAGTGAGCGGCGGTGCATACCTGCCGAGCCTGTCGCTCAGCACGGCGGCGCTGCGCTCCAACGTGTCGAGCGCGGCGAGCACTCCCTCGGGAGGCGCGATCGGCGGCGCGGGGGCCGATGCGTATTCGGCCGGCGTGTCCTCCTCGCTCGACCTGTTCACCGGCGGCCGACGCGGCGCCGATCAGGCGCGCGCGCGCTCGGAGCTCAGTGCGGCGACGGCCAGCGACCGGTCGCAGGAATTTCTCGTCACGCTCCTCGCCAAACGCAGCTTCTATGAAGCGCTGCGCGGTACCGAGCTGCTCGGTGTCGCGGCGGCGCGGGTGGCACGAGCGGAGCGTGGGCTCAAGTACTCGCAGGATCGCGTGCGCGCGGGCACGGCGACCAAGTCGGACGAGCTCCGGGCGCGGCTCGAGCTGACCACCGCCCGACAGCAGCAGCTCGCCGCACGAGACACGCTCCAGACTGCGGCATTCGCGCTCGGCCGGCTCGTTGGCGCCGACGGGCCCATCGGCGCCCGAGCGCCGGCCTCGCTCGAGCCCACGCCGCTCGCGCTCTCGGACTCCGAGATCACGCGGCTGGCGGTGACGTCGGCCCCGGCGGTGGAATCGGCGGAGGCGGCGCAGCAGGCGAGCGTGGCGATCGTGCGCGCATCCCGCTCGCTCTACTTTCCGAACATCAGGTTGACGAGCGGCTACAACTGGGCGCGCCAGACGACGATCGTCGGAGCGGTGCGTCCGGGCTGGCAGGTCGCGGTGGGATCCTCCCTGCCCCTCTTCAACGGCTTCCAACGCGAGGACGCGATCGCGCGGGCCGAGGCGGGTGCGCAGGTGGCGCAGTCGAGCGCGCTGGACATTCGGCGTCAGGTGCGGAGCGACGCGGCGCGCCTCCTGAGCGGGCTGCATCTGGCCGAACAGAACGTCGCCCTCGCGGACGACGCCGTGCAGGCCGCGCGCGAGGATCTCCGCGTGCAGACCGAGCGCTATCGCGCGGGAATCTCGACGTCGCTCGACGAGCTGACGTCGCAATTCGCGGTGACCCAGGCTGAGCTTGGACGCGTGGCGGCGCGGTACAACTACGCCGTGACACGCGCCACACTGGAGGCGCTCGTGGGGCGCTCGCTCACGCCATGACGGTGCGCTGACGATGTGGATCGTGCTCCTCGCGCTCAAGCGCCCGTACACGTTCGTCTGCGTGGCGATCCTGATGCTCGTGTTCGGCATCGTGGCGATCGTGCGCATGCCGATCGACATCTTCCCGGCGATCAAGGTGCCGGTCGTGTCGATGCTGTGGAGCTACGGCGGGCTCTCTCCGAAGGAGATGGAGCAGCGCGTGGTGGGAGTGGCCGAGCGCGTGTACTCGAGCTACGTGAACGACATCGAGCACATCGAGTCGCAGTCGCTCGATGGGAAGAGCATCATCAAGGTGTTCTTTCAACCCGACGCGAACGTGGACGCGGGCATGGCCCAGCTCACGGCGGCGTCGCAGGGAATCACACGGCAGATGCCGTCCGGGATGTCACCGCCGTTCATGGTGCGATTCAACGCCACCGACGTGCCGATCCTCCAGATCGGCGTGGCGAGTCCGCTGCGCACCGAAGCGGAGCTCAGCGACCTGGGCACCAACTTCATTCGCGTGCCGCTGGGCACCGTGCACGGCGCCGGCGTGCTCCCCGCGTTCGGCGGCGTGCAGCGGCTGATCAACGTGGACATCGATCCAGAGGCGCTGTACGCCAAGGGACTGTCCGCCGGGGACGTGAGCCGCGCGATCAACGCGCAGAGCGTCGTGCTCCCCGCCGGTTCGGCGAAGATGGGAGGGCGCGAGTACTACGTGCGGCTCAACGCCAGCACCGACTCCGTGCGCCAGCTGGGCGACCTGCCGATCAAGCAGGTGAACGGCGCGATGGTGTACGTGAGCGACGTCGCGCAGGTCCGCGAGGGCGGCGGTGTGCAGACGAACATCGTGCGAGAGAACGGGCATCGCGGCACGTACATCTCCATCGTGAAGAATGGAAAGGCGTCGACACTGGCGATCGTCGACGCCGTGAAGAACATGTTGCCCTCCGTGTCGGCCGGACTGCCGCCGGACGTGCAGCTCAAGCTGCTCGCCGACCAGTCGGTCTACGTGCGGGCGACGATCAACGGGGTAGTTCGGGAAGGCGTCCTCGCCGCGTGCCTCACGGCACTGATGATCCTGCTCTTTCTCGGCAGCTGGCGCTCGACCGTCATTGTCGCGCTGTCGATCCCGCTGAGCGTGCTGACGTCGATCATCGGACTCTGGGCAGCGGGTGAGACGTTGAACGTGATGACGCTCGGCGGGCTGGCGCTCGCCGTCGGTATTCTCGTGGACGACGCGACGGTGGCGATCGAGAACATCCATCGGAACATCGAGCTGGGCTCGCCGCTGCGGAAAGCGATCATCGACGGCTCGCAGCAGATCGCCGTCCCGGCATTCGTGTCGACGCTGTCGATCTGCATCGTGTTCCTCCCGATCTTCGCGCTCTCGGGACCGGCGGCGGCGCTGTTCCGGCCGCTCGCGCTCTCGGTGATCTTCGCGATGACGGCGTCGTATTTTCTGTCGCGGACGCTCGTGCCGACGATGACGGATTTCATGCTGCCGGCGGAGCTCAGGGAGCACGCGTGGCACGCGGGTGCGGGGGCTCACCCGGGCTCGGCGTTTCTCGCGGCGAGCGCCGAGCACAGCGCGGGCACGCCGAGAAACGGATTCTTCAAGCGAATCTCCGTCGGCTTCGAGGGGATGTTCGAGCGGTTCCGCGCGGGATATCACGCGATCCTCGCCGGAGCGATGGTGCATCGCCGCGCGGTGCTCGTCACGGGGGCCGGCTTCGTGGTGCTGTCGCTGATGCTCGTGCCGGCGATCGGTGAGGATTTCTTCCCGCAGGTGGACGGTGGCCAGTTCCAGCTTCATCTGCGCGCCCCACCCGGCACGCGGCTCGAGGAGACGGAGCGGTTGTTCGCGCAGGTCGAGCAGGTCGTGAAGCGGACGATCCCCGCGCGCGACCTGGAGCTGGTGCTCGACAACATCGGTCTCACGACGTACAGCGTTGCGCTGGCCATCGGGTCCAACGCGACGGTCGGATCGGCTGACGGCGACATGCTCGTACAGCTCAAGGCCGATCACGAGGGCCCGACGTGGGACTACGTGCGCGCGCTACGCCGCGAGCTGCCGAAGCAGTTTCCCGGGGTGACCTTCTTCTTCCAGCCGGCGGACATGGTGAACCAGGTGCTCAACCTGGGGCTTCCCGCGCCGATCGACGTCCAGGTCTCCGGGCGCAACCCGAGAAACTTCGAGGTCGCGCGCTCGCTGGCGCGCGAGATCGCGAAGATCCCCGGCGCGGCCGACGTGCGCGTGCAGCAGGTGATGGACGCGCCGGAGATGCGCTTCGACGTGGACCGCACGAAGGCGCAACAGATCGGGCTGTCGCAACGCGACGTGGCGAGCGACCTGCTCATCTCGCTCAGCTCGAGCGGCCAGACGGCGCCGAACTTCTGGCTCAACCCGACGAACGGCGTGCAGTATGGCGTGAGCGTGATGACCCCGCAGTACAAGATGGGAACGATGGAGGAGATTCAGCGCACGCCGATCGGCGGCCAGTCCGGAGGGGCGCAGGGCAGTCTTCAGCTGTTCGGCAACCTCGCCACCTCCTCGCGCGGCGTGACGCCGGCGGTCGTCAACCACTACAACGCCCAGCCCGTGTTCGACGTGTACGCCAGCGCGGACCGCCGCGATCTGGGCAGCGTGGCACGCGCCATCGACGACGTGGTCGCGAAGGCGGGGCCGACCTTGCCGAAGGGAACGCAGGTGACGATGCGCGGACAGGTGGAGAGCATGCGCACGTCGTTCAGAGGGCTCGGCTTCGGTATCCTCTTCGCGATTCTGCTCGTGTATCTCGTGCTGGTGATCAACTTCCAGAGCTGGGTGGATCCGCTGATCATCATCATGGCGCTGCCAGGCGCGCTGGCGGGGATCGTATGGATGCTCTTCCTGACGCATACGACGTTCACCGTCCCGTCATTGATGGGCGCGATCATGGCGATGGGCGTGGCGACGGCGAACAGTGTCCTCCTGATCACCTTCGCCGACGATCAGCGCAAAGCGGGACGCTCGGCGCTGGAAGCGGCGGTCGACGCGGGGTTCGCGCGACTGCGCCCCGTGGTGATGACGGCGCTGGCGATGATCATCGGCATGCTGCCGATGGCGCTGGGCATCGGCGAGGGCGGCGAGCAGAACGCGCCGCTGGGCCGCGCCGTGATCGGCGGCCTGCTGGTCGCTACTTTCTTCACGCTGGTGATCGTCCCGTTGATCTACAGCGTGCTTCGTGCGGACAAGCCCGCCGAATCGGCGGAGCGCGCACGACGCGGCCGCGACGAGACGGGCACGCCGGGCATGCTCCGTCCCGTGCGATGACCCTTCCCGAGAGCACCACGCCGATGCCGGATGACGAGGAGCGCGCGCGCGATACGCCGCACGACGCGGCGTCGAACGCTGCACCACCGGTAGCGCCGGCAAGCGGTGCGCGCCTTCGGCGTCTCGCGATCATCTCGGCCGTCGTGCTGCTCGCGCTGCTCGTGATCACGGTGATCCCCCGCGTGACCGTACACCGCGAGCTGCTCGCCGACGCTTCCGCTCGCGACAGCGCGCCCGTGGTGCAGGTGGCGCACGTCCAGCGCGCGACGCCAGGCAGCGTCGTCACGCTGCCCGGCACGATGCAGCCGCTCCACGAGTCGGCGATCTATGCGCGGGTGAGTGGGTACGTACGACGCTGGCACGCGGACATCGGCGCGCTGGTGCGGCAGGGCACGGTGCTCGCCGACATCGACGCGCCCGAGCTCGAGCAGAACGTGCAGCAGGCGCGCTCACAGGCGGCCGTGACGCGCGCCGCGCTCGATCTCGCCCGCGCGGATCTGGCGCGCTGGACATCGCTGGCGCGCGACAGCGCGGTCACCGGGCAGGAGCTCGATCAGAAGCGTGCCGCGTTCGCGTCGGCGCAGGCGAACACCGGCGCCGCCGACGCGAACCTGCGCCGCCTCGTGCAGACCGGCGAGTACACGCGCGTGGTCGCTCCATTCACGGGCGTGATCACCGCGCGCAACGTGGACATCGGCTCACTCATCACCGTCGCCGGCGCGACCAGCTCACCGTTGACCAACGGCGGACCGTCCGCGAGCGCGGGCAGCCTGTTCCGCCTCGCGCAGGTGGACACCGTGCGCACCTACGTCACCGTCCCCGCCACGTATGCCACCTCGGTGCGGGCGGGACTCGACGCGGACGTCGAGGTGCAGGGCATTCCGGGTCGCAAGTTCGCCGGACGACTGGCGCGCACGTCCGCGTCGCTCGACGCAGCGACGCGCACCCTGCTCGCGGAGATCGACATCCCGAACCGCGACTTCGCGATCCTGCCCGGCATGTATGCGCAGGTGACACTGCACTTCCCGCGCGCCACGCCGCCCCTCGTCATCCCCGCCGCGGCGTTGGTGATTCGATCGAGCGGGCCGCAGGTGATGATCGTCAATCGGACGACGGGGTCGACGGCCACGGTGCACCTCCAGTCCGTGTCGGTCGGTCGCGACTACGGCGCGACGATCGAGATCACCGACGGACTGGTCGACGGTTCGACGATCGTCACCACGCCGAACGCCGATCTCGACGAAGGGAGCAAGATTCGCATCGCGGCCAGGCCATAGCGCGTCGGACGGGCTTGCGCGTCAGCGCTCGCCGTCAAGGGGCAGGTCGACGAGGAAGCTCGTCGCCTCGCCGGGAGTGCTCGTCGCGGAGATCGCGCCGCCCGCCTGGCGCACGAGCACCGAGACGGTGAACAGGCCGAGGCCAGTGCCGCCGGCGCCAGTCTTCGTGGTGAAGAATGGCTCGAAGATCTGCGCGAGCGTCGGGCCGCTCATCCCACTCCCGTTGTCCGTGACCGTGAGGCGCAGCCGGCGCCGCGTGGCCGGAGGAATTGGGCCAGCGGCGGGCCCCTCGACGACGACCGACGTCGAGACGGTGATGCGCCCATCCTCGACGATCGCGGCGCGAGCATTCGACACGAGATTGAGCACGATCTGCTCGAGCGCGGTCGCGTCCATCTCGACGCGCGCGTCCGTTGCGTGGAGCTCGAGCACGAGATCCACGTTGCCGCGAACGAGCGCATTGAGCAGTGGCTTCAGCTCGCGCAGCACGTCGTCCACGGGGATTGCGGCGACGGGCAATGTCTCCCGGCGACCCAGCGCCATCAAACGTCCGGTGAGCCGAGCGGCGTGCGCCGCCGATTCCGCGTTGTCGTGCAGCAGCTCGCGTTCCTCGCTGCTCCGTCCGGGCAGCTCGGCCAGGAGTTCGGTGTTCGCGAGCAGCACGGTGAGCAGATTGTTCAGGTCGTGCGCGACGCCCGCGGCGAGCTGGCCGAGCATCTCCACGCTCTGCGCGCGGTGGAGCCGGTCGGCGAGCTCGCGCTCCGCCGTCTCGTCGCGGGCGGTGATGCCGATGTAGCGAATCGCGCCGGTGTGATCTCGCACGGGGAAGCGGGTCACCCGGAAGTGAAGCGTTCGCGTGGCGTCGCTGAGCGTCTCGTCGAACGTGATCGCCTCGCCACGCTCGATCACGCGTCGATCGTGGCTCGCGATCAGCTCCGCCGACTTCGCGTCGCCGAGCTCGCTGAAGCGGAGACCCAGGATCTGCTCGCGCGGACGTCCGAACGACTCCGCCGCTGCGCGGTTCACGAGCGCGAGGCGACCATCCATGTCCTTGAGCATCAGCGCTTCGGTGGAGCTCTCCAGGAAGGCGTCCTGCACGGCGCTCTGTAGTGAGAGCGTGGCGTATGCGCGACGACGCTGATGCGTGAGCGCCGCGAGCGCGAGTGACGCGAAGGCGGCAAACGCGAGATACGCCTGAAGCGCGAGCACGCCGTTCTCGAACAGCACGGAGGCCGAACCGAAAGGACCGTAGCCACGGGCCGAGCACCAGGAGCCGATGCTCGCGACGATCACGATGGCGATGCTCGTCCACCTTGTGCCGCATCGCATCGCCGCCCAGGCGAGCACGAGGAACATGGAGTACGGCAGCGCGACGTAGCGCACCCAGCTCGAGGCCGCGCCAAAGACGGCGAGCGACATCGCGACGATCGTGACCATGCACGCGGCGATCTCGGCGGGACGCGCGAGCCATGGCTCGTCGCCCGGCACCGTCCGTCCCCAGCACATGAACGGGGGCGCGAAGATCAGGACACTGAGCGAGTTGCCGACGAATAGTGGCCACCACGCCGCGTTGAACGGCAGCCCGAGTCCGCGACCGTACGCGAATGCCGAGATCGGGGAGATCGCGAGCGGAACGAGCGTGACGGCGATGAGCACGAAGCTGGCGACGTCTGTTGCGCCCTCGAGCGGTGCATCGCGCGCCTGCAGTCGTCGCACGATGAAGGCACCGATCGCCGCCTGCGCGACGCCGGTCAGCGCGCCGACGATCGTCGCGCCACCGGCGAGGTCGCCGCGAATGAGGTAGATGCTGAGCGACTGCGCCAGCACCGCCACGCCGCCGAGGGCCGGCCACTCGCGATACGGCCGACGAAAGAGAATTCCGAACAGCGCGCCCTGGATGGGCCAGTAAGCCCACGGGCCGACGGCGGGGCCGAGACCGACCCAGCGTGCAATGGGATAGCCGAGCGTCGCGAGTGCCGCGGTGACGACGATCCAGGTCCACGCCGCGCGCCCCGCGTCGGCATGACCGGGCCGCGGCGGTGAGATAGACTGCGCGACGTCGGGCCGCGGCATCGTCATTCGTCGTATCCCTTGGGTGGACCGCGCTGGCGCGCGAACGATACCGTCGTCGACGCATGAGTGCGAGCGATCGCGGCAGGGTTCGCTAGTGGACGGCGGGTTCGCCCGGGGCACATGCCATGCAGGACTTGGTCGTGCACCGACAGGAGGAATGCATGGATCGAGAGCGTGACAAGCAGCTGGACACGCGCGCGCACGACCTGGATGACACCGAAGAGATCTCCACGACCGACGGCACGCCCCGGGGCGACGCGCCGAACCCGCCTCGCACGACGGCGGGCGGCATCACGGCGCCGAAGTTCGGAAGTGCGGGGAGTGGAGGCGCGGAGCTGGAGCCGGGACCGGAGCGGGACTGACTCCGTGAACGGCCACTGAAGTACGCGGGTATACTGGTATTGAGTATCCAGATTGGCATACGGCCCCCCAGAATGCCTGGAGGGCCGTCCGTGCATATGGGGGCTGACCGTCGCAGCGCTGACCATTGGGGTCAGAGCCCGGGGTCAGAGCCCGGGGTCAGAGCCCGGGCT
>JBDTOD010000001.1:0-113578 GCA_039933415.1 bacterium | reverse complement strand
CGGTGGGATCGACGTCGTCGCTCCACCGAAGAATGCCACCAGCCAGGTTCCACACTTTCTTGAAGCCCGCTGCCTGGAGCTGACGCACCGCCTTCGCGCTGCGTCCTCCCATCTTGCAGTGCACTACGATGTCGCGCGCACTATCGAACGACGACAGCGAATCCGTGAACGCGCTCAGCGGCACGAGCCTCGCGCCCGGAATGCGCGCGATCGCCCACTCGTGCGGCTCGCGCACGTCGATCAGATCGAAGTCGGCGGCGCGCGCCTGCTTCGCCTTCAGCTCGACCGGCGTCAGCTCTGGAATGCCGTCCTGGTTCTCCAGCGGATCGCCGCCGACGCCGCAAAACTGATCGTAGTCGATCAGCTCGCGGATCTCGTGGGTGCCGCAGGCCGGGCAGTCGGGGTTCTTGCGCAGCTTCATCGTGCGGAACTGCATGCGCAGTGCGTCGATCAGCAGCAGTCGGCCGATGAGGGGCTCGCCGATGCCGAGCAGCAGCTTGATCCCTTCCGTCGCCTGAATCGTTCCGACCAATCCGGGCAGCACGCCGAGCACGCCGCCCTCGGCGCAGCTCGGAACGAGGCCTGGCGGCGGTGGCTCCGGATACAGGCAGCGGTAGCACGGGCCGTCCTCCGTGGCGAACACCGACGACTGCCCCTCGAAGCGGTAGATGCTGCCATACACGTTCGGCTTGCCGAGGATGACGCACGCGTCGTTCGTGAGATAGCGCGTCGCGAAGTTGTCCGTGCCGTCGATCACGATGTCGTAGTCGCGCACGATCTCGAGCGCGTTCTCGCTCGTGAGCCGCGTCTCGTAGCCCTCGACGTGCACGTGCGGATTCATGTCCCTGAGACGGTCCCTCGCCGAGTCGAGCTTCGGCCGGCCCACGTCGCTCGTGCCGTGGACGATCTGCCGCTGCAGGTTCGTCACGTCCACGACGTCGAAGTCCACGAGCCCGATCGTCCCGACGCCAGCCGCCGCGAGATAGAGCGCGAGCGGTGAACCGAGACCACCCGCTCCGATGAGCAGCACGCGCGACGCCTTCAGGCGCTGCTGTCCTTCCAGCGCGACTTCGGGCAGGATCAGGTGACGACTGTAGCGGAGAATCTCGTCGGTCGAGAGCTCCTCCAGCTGCGTCGCGAGCGGTCTCGTCGCGGTCGCCATGCGCTCAGCCTCCCGCGATCGCCGGAACGACGGTGAGCTCGTCGCCGTCGTTCACCTTCGCGTCGAAGCCGCCCTGGAAGCGGATGTCCTCGTCGTTCAGGTAGAACGTCACGAACGGATACGGCTTGCCCGCTTCGTCGCGCAGTCGTGGTGCGAGATTCGGATAACGTGTCGCCACGTCGGCCACGATTGCGCCGACCGTGTCACCGCTCGATTCGATCGCCTTGCCTTCGGCGAGCTTCGCGAGAACGGTGGGAAGAAAGAGTGTTACGGCCATGACCTGTCTCCGACCAAAGGTGAAAGCGCACTGGCACCGAGCGAGCGGTCCGCGATCATGTCCAGCCCGCCGCGCCGGCAGTCGCCGGCACGTCTTCGCAATCGTGACGAACAACCATGCTTCTCCCATCCACCTGCGATGGGTTGACGAATCCCGCGGCTTGCACGCCCTGCTGGCGCCACGCCTCGCACATCGCCTCGGTCACCGCGTGCGCCTGCTCTTCGGGCACGACCGCAACCACCGTCGGCCCCGAGCCGCTCAACGTTGCACCGAACGCGCCTGCCTGTCGTGCTGCCGCGCACACCAGATCAAAGCCACGGACGAACGGACGACGAAACGGCACCTGCAGCACGTCCTCGTCCAGCGCGGCACGCAGCGTCTCGCCGTCCCCCGTCGAGAGCCCGTGCACCAGCGCGGAACCGAACCCGACCGCGCGCGCCGCCGTCGCATGCGACACGTCGCGCGGCAGTGCGCTCCGCGCGTGCCCCGGCGCCACGCCGAAGTCCGGCACGGCGAACGCGAGTGACAATCCCTTCGCCACTACCAAGGTCGCGACGCGCCGCGCCGTTCCCGGCAGCGCGACCTGCACGCCACCGAAGATCGCTGCCGCCACACCGTCGGCGTGTCCCTCCACGAAGGCGCAGGCGTCGAGCAACTGCTCGTCGGTGAGCGACAATCCGAGAATCCCCGTGGCGGCGGTCGCCCCGGCGACGACGGCTGCGGCAGATGAGCCGAGCCCCCGCGCGACAGGGATCTGCGAGCTGGTCCGGATGCGGAGCGCGCGCGGCGTTTGCCGACCGGCCGCTTTGCACGCGGCATCCACGCCGACCGCGATCCAGTCCTCGTCCGGCGTGACGTCCAGCTGCGCGAGCGTGCCGCCCCGCTGCACTGAGGTCGTCGCCTCCGGCTCCGGCTGGATCACGACCGACGCCGTGAGCCAGCGGTCGACCGCCACACCGATGTAGTCGAAGCCAGCCCCGAGGTTCGACGTCGACGCCGGCACGCGCACCACTGCACGCGGTCTCACGCGCGCCACCCGAGGGCGACGCACGCAAAGCGCGCGCTGATGGTTGACGAGGACGGCGTCGGCACGGATGGCACAGCGCTTACTTCTCGACCGGAACGCGAACCGAGTTGCCCCATTCCGTCCAGCTGCCGTCGTAGTTGCGCACCGTGTCGTAGCCGAGCAGGTAGCTGAGCACGAACCAGGTGTGGCTCGACCGCTCGCCGATGCGACAGTAGGCGATCACGTCGTCGTCCTTCTTCAGGCCCGCCTCACCTTCATAGATCGCGCGGAGCTCGTCGGCCGTCTTGAACGTCCCGTCCGGGTTGGCCGCGCGGGCCCACGGAACGCTCTTCGCGCCAGGTATGTGACCGCCGCGGAGCACGCCTTCCTGCGGATACTCGGGCATGTGCGTCTTCTTGCCGCTGAACTCGTCCGGCGACCGCACATCGATCAGCGGGCGCTTGGCTGTGCTGTGCGTGAGCGTCTCTTCCTTGAAGGCACGGATCGCGGCGTCGTTGCGCTCACCCGCCACGTACTGCGTCGCGGCGTACGTCGGCACGTCGGTCGAGAGCTCACGGCCCTCGGCTTCCCACTTGGCGCGCCCGCCATCGACGACCTTCGAGTTCTTGAAGCCGAACAGCTCGAAGACCCAGAATGCGTAGGTCGCCCACCAGTTGCTCTTGTCGCCGTAGAACACCACGGTCGTCGATTCGTCGATGCCGAGTCGGCGCAGGAGCGTCTGGAACTGATCGCGCGAGATGTAGTCGCGCACCACCGTGTCGTTGAGGTCGGTGTGCCAGTCGATCTTCTGCGCGCCCGGGATGTGGCCCAGGTCGTAGAGCAGCACGTCTTCATCGCTCTCGAGAATGCGCACCGTCGGATCGTTCAGGTGCTGCGCCACCCACTCCGTGGTGACCAGCACCTCCGGGTGGACGTAGCCTTTGGCGTTCGCGGTCGTGGCGTCGGGGGCAGTGGCGGTGCTCATCGTGACTCGTGCCTCGGTGAAGGGTCGGCGAGCGGGCTCGCGAGATTGGACAAAAAAGGCCGCCTCGTGCTGAGCGGCCGGGGATCCCGTGGGGTGTGTCGGAGTGCTCTGCCTCAGCTCCTCTCCGCGAATCCCGGCCGCTGCGCTGTGTCAGGGCGAATGCCCTCGAGACAGCCGATGCACATGCACATGGAGATGCACATGCATCCGCGCTTGCTAATGCTCGCCATCCCCGCTGGGCCGCGCGCAATCTCGCTCGCGCGCACGAGGCGCGACCGGATCTGAGCGTGAGCGGAGGAACGAGTCATCGTGGGATGCGAGAGATCGAGTGATCGGCCGATTTGGACACAAAAAAACCCGGCGTACATGCAGCGCCGCCAGGCGAGTCGCTTTTTAGCTCCTTATTTAGCGTGGCGGCAAGAGGCGGCAAATCACCACGAGAATCAGTTGTGACAGTCAGTCTAGGCCGGGCAGTGGTCCCCGTCAAGCCCTGCGTCGCCAATTGTGGGTTCGGCACGCAGTCTGGCCGTTGTGTAGCCTGCCTCCCTCGTCGCGTCGTGGCGCATCGAACTGACCGACTCCTGTGACGGTGACGCGGCTCGCGGAGGTCGTGTGGTGCACGTCATGCGAGTCCCGGATGAGCACTCCCCGCATGGGGCATGCTGTCAAGGAAATCGCCTCGCGGCTGGACTCGGCGGAAAGTAGATTGGTGCCCATCGTCGTCGTCGAGTATTCCCCCACCCGACGGCCGCAGCCGCCCCACTCGCCCTACCCGGTGACCCGATCGTTACGACCCGACCGGGTGTCGTTGTGTTCTGTCGGGCAACGTTCTCTCGCCTCGCTCAGCCGTTTCGTTTGGCGGAGCTCCGTGCGGCGCCGCTTTCGGCGCCAAACTTCAATATGGGAAGCACACACATGAGGATTACGCGTTGGATGCTGGGCGTGGCTCTCGCCGCGCTCGTCTCCCTCCTTCCAGGTCGGCTCGTTGCCCAGGGAATCACGACCGGCGCGATCGCTGGTTCGGTGACGGACGACGCGGGCCGACCGCTCGCGGGAGTGCAGGTCGTCATTCGCAACCGGACCACGGGATTCACGGTCGGCGCTCAGACTCGCGATGACGGCCGTTATCGCGTGCAGAACCTCGAGCCCGGCGGCCCCTACGCGGTGAGCGCGCGCCGCATCGGCCTCACGCCGGAGACCATCGACAACCAGATTGTGCCGCTGTCGCAGACGCTCACCCTCAACTTCCGCCTCAGCGCGCAGGTCGCGAAGCTCAGCGGCCTCGAGGTCGTCGCCACGACGAACGCCGGTGAGTTCAGCGCCACGAACACGGGCACTCGCACCAGCATCTCCGGGACCGTCCTCGAGCGCCTGCCGACGACGAGCCGCAACATCACGGACTTCGTCAAGATCGCCCCACAAGTCTCGTCCACTGGACCGGGTTCCTCGGCCGGTGGACTGTCGAATCGCATGAACAACGTGCAGATCGATGGCGCCACCGAGCGCGACGTCTTCGGCCTCGGTAGCACGGGCGCGCCCGGCGCCGAGGTCAATGCCAAGTCGTTGTCGATCGAGGCGGTGAAAGAGCTCCAGATCCTGCTCGCGCCGTTCGACGTCCGACAGGGCAACTTCGGCGGACTGCTCCTCAACGCGATCACGAAGAACGGGACCAACGAGTTCCACGGTTCCGTCTTCCACGCCTTCCGCAACCAGAACTACGGCGCCGACACCGCGGCCGTGCGCGGCCAGCCGTTCAATCGCTCGCAGACCGGCTTCTCGCTCGGCGGCCCGATCATCAAGGACAAGCTGCACTTCTTCACGGCGAACGAGTGGACCACGGAGAACACCCCCGTCACCGGCCCGTACGCCGACCAGCCCACGAGTGCCGCACAGAAGTTCACGCTGCAGCCCGACACGCTCGCGCGCTTCCTCGCGCTCATGAAGCAGCTCGGATCGCCGGACGTCGGGAGCGCCGGTGGCGTCAACATCCCCAACCCGCTCACCAACGTCTTCGCGCGGCTCGACTACCAGATCAACGACGTCCATCGCATGGTGCTCCGCTACAACTACAGCGACGGCGAGCGGCTACGTCAACAGAACGCACGCACCACCACCACTGCGGTGACGTCGGACAACTTCCACAACTTCCGCAACGTCAAGAGCGCGCCCGTTCTGCAGTTCTTCTCCAACTTCGCCAGCGGCGCCTCGAACGAGCTGTTCGTCGGCTACAACAAGTGGTTCAACCGTCGCGATCCGCTCAGCGCGTTCCCGCAGATCCGCATCAACACGGTCTCCGGCATCAACGGTACGTCGGCCATTATCGGCGGCGCCGATCAGTTCTCGCAGGGCAACCAGCTCGATACGAAGACCTGGGAGCTCACCGAGAACTTCACCTTCCGTCCGATGGGCAACCACACCATCACGGTCGGCACGCGCAATGAGTACGTCTCGCTGCGTAACGCATTCACCCAGAGCTCGTACGGAGTCTGGTCGTTCCGCAACCTGGACAGCATGGCTGTCGGCAACGCCAACTCCTTCCGCAAGGCGATCATCCTGAAGGATGGCGGCAACGTCTACTACACGGGCCTGCAGAACGCCTTCTATGCGCAGGATCAGTGGACGCCGACCGGTCGGCTCGCCATCACGGCCGGCCTGCGCTTCGATGTGAGCAGCGCGCTCGACGATGTCGGCTACAACGCCCCCATCGACTCGGCGTATGGACGCCGCACGGACGAGGTCCCGAAGCGCTCCCTCCAGTTCTCGCCCCGCATCGGCTTCAACTGGGACGCCACGGGCGATCGGCAGAACCAGGTCCGCGGTGGCATCGGCCTCTTTGTCGGTACGCCGCCGTACATCTGGATGGAGAACGCCTACGTCAACTCGGGGAACATCATCACGTTCCTCAACTGCAACACCCAGGGCAGCGCGGGTACGGCGCCGGCGTTCCAGGTCGATCCCGCCTCGATCACCTCCTGCCGCAATGGCCTTGGCATCAAGCCGATCGGCGACGTCAACCTCCTCGCGAAGGGTCTCAAGTTCCCACAGCCCCTGCGCATGTCGCTTGCATACGACCGACAGCTGCCGTGGAACCTCATCGGTACCCTCGAAGGGTTGTACTCGCGGACGCTCAATCAGCTCTTCTTCGCAAACCTGAACGTCGGTCCGTCCACTGGCACCAGCGCGACCGGCCGCACGGTGTATGCATCGGTCGGTAACCCGGCGAACGGGCAGGTGACGCTGATCCCACCCGCGAGTGTGGCCGCGAACGGCGGCACCGCGCGCTTCTCTACCGCGGTCGATCTGCAGAACCAGAACAAGGACTACGCCTACAATCTCACCGCCCAGCTCCGGAAGCGGTACGCGGACAACTGGGAGGCGCTGGTCGCCTACACGTACTCCCGTGCGCGTGACGTGCAGAGCTTCACCTCCAGCACGGCGCTGTCCAACGCCCAGTTCGGCCGCACGATCTCGGGACCGGTGGACGCGCTCGCCACCGGGATCAGCCTGTTCGACCAGCCGCACAAGATCAACGCGCTGATTTCGCGCACGTTCGAGTGGAAGCGCAACTTCGGCACGGACGTCACCTTCACGTACAGCGGCGTCTCCGGCGCTCCGCACGACTACGTGTACGCCTCGAGTGGCGGCACGTCGAGCGACATGAATGGCGACGGCTTCAATACCGTCGACCTGTTCTACGTGCCGAAGAACGCCCTTGATCCGGCCGAGATTCAGTTCCGCGCGCAGGGAGCCCGGTCCGCCACGACCCAGGCGCAGGAGCTGGAGAACTTCATCGCGGCCTCGCCGTGTCTGAGCAGTCAGCGCGGTCGGATCATGACGCGCAACTCCTGCCGCAATCCGTTCACACATCTCGTCGACGTCTCGATTCGTCAGGGACTGCCAAGCGTCCGTGGCGAGCGCGTGTCGCTGCAGTGGGACATCTTCAACTTCGGCAACCTGCTCAACAAGAACTGGGGCAAGCAGCCGTTCACGCCGGCGACCATCAACAGCAACGTCCCGCTCGTCACGCACATCGGCTGGGCCGGCACGGGTTGCACCACGACCCCCGCGGCGTGTGACATCAAGACCGCCGTCCCGGTGGTGAACTTCACGCTGCCGAGCGGTGGCGAGTACGCCGTCTCGAGCACGTCGTCGAGCAACTTCTGGCGCTCGCAGCTCGGACTTCGCCTGGAGTTCTAGCTCGCGGCAGCAGTCGCATACGGCAGAGGGCCACGTTCACTCGGTGAACGTGGCCCTCTGTCTTTTTTGTCGCGTGCGGCCGGCGGCGCGTCAGCCCCTGGTGCGCGCGCCCAGTGTCGCCGTGATCACGCTTTTGATCCCACCGCGGATGTTGAAGTCGCCCACCACCTCCATCCACACGGGCGTCACCGCGTTGGCGAGATCATCGAGAATTCGATTCACCGCACGCTCGTAGAAGATCCCGTCGTTCCGAAAGCTCCACAGATACAGCTTGAGACTCTTCAGCTCGACGCACACGTCGCCCGGAACATACGTGATGTGCATCGTCGCGAAGTCGGGTGCGCCGCCCTCGAGCTGTTTGAGCTCCTCCGCATCGGACTCGATGCCGCCCATCGGGCAGAGCGATGTGAACTCCGGGCACTCCATCGCGATCTCGTAGCCCCGTCCCGGATAGGGGTTCGGAAATGTCTCCAGCAGCTCTGGTCTTGGCATGCCGGAAGATCGCACGACGGAGTGGGGAGTGGGAGGTGAAACCAAACGGCCCCGCGACGCCAAAGCATCCCGAGGCCGTGTATCACCCACCATCCCCCACTCTTCACTCCCCACCGGGTTTCAAGTGACTCTGGCGCCCGGCCGGTCGTCGACCATATGTTGAGAGAGTGCCGGTCCCCTCTGGGCCGGCCGTTGCCGCCGGGAGAACGGCCTGGCGGTACTGCCCCCCGGCAAGTCCGGGGGGCTCTTCTTTTTACGACCCTTCCCCGCGCAGCCGTCGCGCCGACTCGTCCAGCACCGCACGCTCGGCGTCGGAGAGGCTCTCGAGCCCTCGGAGCGAGATCTGGTCGAGCACGCGATCAAGCTCGGCCGCGTCGTCGACGTGCGACAGCGGCATCGGCGTGGCCACGGCGCGCGTCACGGGACGCTGCTGCTGCGCCGCCACCGCTTTGCTCTTCGCCACGATCTCGTCCACCTCGTCGCGCTGCGTTCTCGCGCGAGGCAGCGTGCGCGGGATCGCCCGCGGCGTCTCGTCCTGCGGGTAGTCCGGCGCCGGTGAGATCCGCTGGCGCAGCCGTTCGATGCTCGCGGCTGGCGGAGTCCGCATGTACAGCCATGCGAACGCGATCCCGCCGATGTGCGCCGCGTACGCGATCCGCTCCCCGCCGGCCACCGGCGCACCCGCGCCGATCGCGCCCAACGCGAGGATCGCTCCGCCAAGCAGCACGACGGCGGTCCAGATCCGAACGGGTATCACTCCGAACAGCAGCACCTGCTCCTCTGGCCACTGCTGCCAGTAGGCGAACATCACGCCGAGCACACCCGCCGACGCACCGACCAGCAAGCCTTGCTGGACGAACAGCATGTGCGCCACCGCTCCACCCAGTCCGCACCACAGATAGTAGAGCGTGAACGCACGCGTTCCCATCGCCGCTTCGAGGCGCGGGCCGAACGCGAGGAGCGCATACATGTTCAGCGCCAGGTGCATCGCACCGTAGTGCACGAACATGTACGTCACCGCACTCCACAGCGTGCGCTGCAGGCTTCCCGCCTGGAACCCGAGCACGGCAAACGCGTCCGCATCGCTCACGACGGCCCACTGCAGAAAGAGCATCGCGACGTTGATCGCGAGCACCACCTGCACCGCCCGCGTCATGCGCGGTCGGTCATGGTCCTCATAGAGAGTTGGAATCGCCATTGACGCTGCTCGAGATCCTGCGTGATCCGGCTGGACACAGTGCGCCGGCCACCCAACCTATGAACGTACTAACCGTCGCGCGCGTTGCGGGTTCCGCGCACGCGGCATCATGTCACCGCATTCCCGTCGGTTCGGGAAGTCGCGGAAGAAGCCGAACGTCGCCGTGTGCCGCCGCCGCACGCTCCAGCCAGAGGAGCCACCGGCGATCCCGCGCACTGAGACTGTCGGTCGTCGGATGCAGCACCACGGATGCCTCCGCACTCGCGCGGCTCGTCTGCTCGACGATCCTCAGAAGACGCTCGTCACTCGCGTCCGCTTCGGGGGCCAGTACGAGGGCATGCGCCACATGTTTCTCCGACGCGCGACGCAGCGTCGCCATCGCACGAGCCACCTTCGCGTCTTCTTCCACTCCCGTCAGCGTCACCTGCACCAACGCCAGCGAGCCAAGGATCACGTCGAGCGACTCTGGACGTTGTCCGTCGTGATCGAGCATGACCGCGAGCGGTGATCCACCCGCCAACGCCGCCGCCAGAAACGTTGCCTCGGCGAGTGGATCACCGCCACTGATCGCGATCGAGTGATACACCGAACGCTGCGCCAGGCGCGCGAGCTCGCTGCGCAATGCGTCGGCCGTGTACATCGTGGCCGTCTCGGCGACACCCGCGAACTTGACGAACAGCTGACGTCGGCCTGCCCACGGACCGGTCGCCCGGATCCCCGCTGGAATGCCGGCCAGCGCGGCAGCCGGTGCGAGCACGTCGTCGCGCTTCGTCATGATCCGGCTCCGAGGAAAGCAGGATGCGACATCGCCAGCAGTGCGATCCGCTCGCACAGCACGGGAAATGGAATGCCCGCGGCCGCGGCCGCCTGCGGGATCAGGCTCGTCGCCGTCATGCCTGGCAAGGTGTTCGCCTCGAGACAATAGAAGGCGCCCGCGCTGGACATGCGGAAATCGATACGGGCGCAACCGCCCAGCTTGAGCGCCGTGAAGGCCCGACGAGCTTGCGCCTGCACGTCAGCCGTCTGCTCGGCCGTCAGTGCCGCTGGAAAGATCTCTTCCGCCATGCCCGCGGTGTACTTGCACTCGTAGTCGTAGATCTCGTGCTTCGGAATGATCTCGCCAACCGGCAGCGCTTCGCCGCCCAGGATCCCCACCGTCAGCTCCCGCCCGGCGATGAACTGCTCGATCATCACTTCGTCGTCGTGCTCGAACGCCTCGACGATCGCCTGCGCCAGCTCGGACGGTTGCTTCACGATCGAGAGTCCCACCGTCGAACCCTGCTTCGATGGCTTCACGATCACCGGCCACCCGAGCGCACGCTCGATCGTCTCCGTGTCCGGTGGTGCCGACGGATCCGTGGCCATCAGCCAGTTTGCCGTGCCGACATCGAACGCGCGGAAGAGATGCTTCGAGAGATCCTTGTCCATTGCCAGCGCGCTCGGCAGGTGACCGCTTCCGGTGTACGGCACGCCGGCGAGGTCGAGCAACGCCTGAATCGTTCCGTCCTCACCGCGGCCGCCGTGGAGCGCGAGAAACGCCACGTCGCAGTCGCCACGCTTGGGGAGCCGCGCAGCGGTCGCCGCGACGGAGTCCGCGTGCATGCGGGCCAGTTCCGCCGGCGACGGAGGGAGTGCCTTCACCACGCCCTCGGCGAGCATGCGCCGCTCATCGGCGTCCGAGAGCGGCCCCTTCGCCGTGTCGACCGGGCGCACCTCGTGGCCACGCGTCCGCAGCGCTTCGGCGATGCGCAGCCCGGATGCGAGCGAAACGTCGCGTTCCGAAGAGGTCCCACCCATCAATACCGTGATTCGCACGAGTCAGTGGGTCTGGTGTGTCTGTGTCAGATGAACGGTCCACCGGTGCGACGAGCGCGTCTCGCTCATCGAGCCATCAGGTAAGCGAGCATGTCGCTGCGCGTCACGATCCCTTCGATCGTTCCCCCACGCCGCACGAGCACCGCGGGCGTCGCCTTGGAGAGCAGCTTCTGGACCGACTCCACGTGCTGCGACGAGTCGACCACCGGAAAGGCCTCGTCCATCACCTCGCCGACCACTGCGTCGAGAAACCGGGAGCTCTCCAACCCGCGCTGCGTGAGCGCATACTCGGTCACGCTGCCGACGCACTCGCCCGCCTCCAGCACCGGAAGCTGCGACACGTCGTGCAGCCGCATCAGTCCCAGCGCCTGCCGCACCAGCTGGCCAGGCGCTGCGCTGACGAGCGCGGCGGGTGCGCCCTCTCCCTTGTGCTCCAGCAGATCGCCGAGCGTCACGCGATCCGGCTCGAGCAGCTGGTTCTCCCGCATCCACTCGTCGTTGAAGACCTTCGACAGATAGCGCTCGCCGGTGTCGCAGAGAAACGTCACCACGAACGCGTCGGGATCGTCGATCTCGCGCGCCACCTGCATCGCCAGATGGGTGATCAGGCCAGCCGAGCCGCCCACGAACAGCCCTTCCTCGCGCGTGAGGCGGCGCGCCATCGCGAACGCGTCGCGGTCACTCACCGTCCGGTAGTCGTCCACGATCGACAGATCGAGCGTGCCGGGAAGCTTGTCCTGGCCGATCCCCTCCACCTTGTACGGAGCCCCGTCCGGC
This sequence comes from bacterium, assembly GCA_039933415.1. GTDB lineage: Bacteria > Gemmatimonadota > Gemmatimonadetes > Gemmatimonadales > Gemmatimonadaceae > AG11. Next base: position 101,669 of record JBDTOD010000001.1, on the reverse strand, counting down.
ATGTGCGCCCCTTTGCTCCGCCACAGCTCGGCGAGCACCGAGCCCTGAGGATCGCCGGCGACGATCGCGATGTTCGGATTCTGCTCTTTGAGGTATCGTCCCACGCCGGTGATCGTGCCGCCCGTTCCCGCCGCGGCGACGAAGTGCGTGATTCGACCCTCCGACTGTTCCCACAGCTCCGGACCGGTGGTCGCGTAGTGCGCGTCGGGATTCGTCTGATTGTAGAACTGATTTGCCAGAATCGAGTTCGGCGTCTCCTCCGCGATCCGCTTGGCCATCATCACGTAGTTGTCCGGATGGTCGTGCGCCACCGCGGTCGGTGTGATGATCACCTCGGCGCCGAACGCCTTGAGCAGCCGAACTTTTTCCTGCGACATCTTGTCCGGCATCGTGAAGATGCACCGGTAGCCCTTGAGCGCCGCGGCGATCGCGAGGCCGACGCCGGTGTTCCCGCTCGTCCCCTCCACGATTGTTCCGCCGGGCTTGAGTCGTCCCTCTCGCTCGGCCTGCTCGATGATCGGCAGCCCGATGCGGTCCTTCACCGACCCGCCCGGGTTGAAGAAGTCCGCCTTCCCATACACTGGCGTGCGAACGCCGCGCGTGATCCTCGTCAACCGGATCAACGGCGTCCAGCCAATCGTTTCGAGCACGCTCTCGTAAGGCTTCGCGTTGCGTTTGACGACGCTGGGTCCACCCGGCGTCGTCGAGGTCGAGGGTGCGCTCATCTCTCTCCCGGCGAGGCCGGTAGCTGCGTTCGGTTCAGAATGGTGTCGCCGGGCAATGCATGCGCTTCGGGATGCCGGAAGTAGACGGGAAACAGGATCGACACACCCATCGGCTCGCCGCGCAGCTTCGCCGGTACGAAGTGCAGCTCCTGCGATCCCTGCACCGCCGCGGAGTCGAGCGCCGCATAACCGCTCGATTCTTCGATATGAGTGGAATCGGGCCGCACCTGTCCGTCCCGGTCGATGTGCAGATACAGCGTCACGTTGCCCTGCACCTTTCGCGCGTACAACGCCGGCGGATAGTGAAAGGGAACCTCGGTGTTCAGCATGCGAGGCTTTTCATCGGGCGTGGATGCACCTGCCTGGAATGCCTGCGCCACCTTCTGTGACGTTTCGCGGTCCATGCAGCCCGTCTCGAGCATGAGCGCGGTCATCAGGCTCATCGTGGTGGCGTGGCGCGCGAAGACTCTCACGGCGCAATGTAGCGACGCCCGACGCACGAACCGCTCGCGTCGCATCGATTCCGGTGATCGTTGCCCACTAGGCACGGGCACGCTCGACGAGCTCGGCCAACAGCTGAAGCGCAGCAAGGGGAGACAGCGTGTTCACGTTCGTGTCGCGAAGCTGGGCGATGACCGGATGTGGGCTCGCCGAACCGAAGAGCGCCAGTTGATCGGGCGCGGCTGGCGTGCGACGTGCGAGACGATCCGCGCCGCTGACCGCGCTTGGTGAGCCCCCACTGCCCACGGAGCTCGGCGCCAACGTGGGCACCATTCGTTCCGCCTCGCCCTCGAGCAGCGCCAGCACCTCGCGCGCCCGCGCGATCACTGAGTCCGGCAATCCGGCGAGCTTGCCGACGTCGATCCCATACGATCGGTCGGCGCCTCCGGGCTGCAGACGGTGAAGGAACAACACCTGGTCCCCGACTTCGCGCACGCCAACGTTATAGTTTCTTACTGCTACTAATTCCTCCGCCAACTGCACCAGCTCGTGGTAGTGCGTGGCGAACACCGTCTTGCTGCCGATGACGTCGTGCAGGTGTTCGCTCACCGCCCACGCGATCGAGACGCCGTCATACGTGCTCGTGCCGCGCCCAATCTCGTCCAGCAACACGAGGCTGCGGCTGGTCGCCTCATGGAGGATCGCACTCGTCTCGGACATCTCCACCATGAACGTCGACTGACCACGCACGAGATTGTCGCTCGCGCCCACGCGCGTGAAGACGCGATCACAGATGCCGATCGTCGCCGAGGTGGCCGGCACAAAGCTTCCCACCTGCGCGAGCACGACGATCAGACCGACTTGCCGGAGGATCGTGCTCTTGCCCGCCATGTTGGGGCCCGTCAGGATCATCACGCGCGCGTCCTCCGAGAGTCGGACGTCGTTCGGGATGAATTTGTCGCGCGGCATCATGCGCTCCACGACCGGATGCCGTCCGGCAATGATCTCCAGATCGAATCCGTCGGTCAGCACAGGCCGCGCATATCCCTCGCGAGCGGCGACGTCGGCGAGCCCCGCCAGCACGTCCAGCTCGGCGACGATCCGGGCCGCGCACTGCATGCGCGCGATCTCGCGTCCGACTGCACCGCGAAGTGTCTCGAACAGCTCGCGCTCGCGCGTTTCGATGCGCTCGGCCGCCGTCAGGATCTTTTCCTCGTATTCCTTGAGCGCGGGCGTCACATAGCGTTCGCCGCCGGTCAGGGTCTGCCGGCGTTGATAGTCGTCCGGAACGAGATGCCGGTTGGTGTTCGACACCTCGATGAAATAGCCGAACACCTTGTTGTAGCCGACCTTGAGCGAGGTGATCCCGGTGCGCGCTCGCTCCACCGCTTGGATCTGCGCGATCGCATCCTTGCCACCGTCGCGCAGCACGCGAAGCTGATCGAGCTCCGTGTCGACGCCGACGGCGATCGTGGCCTCGTCGCCAAGCTGCAGTGGTGGACGCTCCACCAGCGTCTCGAGCACGCGACTCGCCATCTCGGCGCACGCATCCCATTTCGCGAGAAGCACACCGATCGCGCCCGCGCCGTCGAGTCGCCGCGCGGCACGCTCCACGTCGGGCAGGCGCGCCAGCGACGCGCCCAACGCTGCCAGCTCGCGAGGGGTGGCACGGCCGGCCGCTGCCTTGCCACCGAGCCGCTCGATGTCGCGCACGCCGTCGAGCGCGGTACGCAACGCATCACGTGCGCTCGCGTCGCGAACCAGTGCATCCACGGCGTCGAGCCGTGCGTCGATCTCGACACGATGCACCAGCGGCGCCAGCAGCCATTGCCGAAGCAGACGCGAGCCCATCGCTGTCGTCGTGCGGTCCAGCACTGAGAGGAGCGTGCCGTCGGCACTCCCGCTGCGCAGCGACTCAACCAGCTCCAGGTTCCGGCGAGTCATCTCATCGAGCGGCATCGTGCCGCCGCGGCGCTCGACCTGCGGGCGCGCGAGATGCGGCACGCCGGAGGGTTGCAGCTCGTTCAGGTAGCGTAACAGCGCGCCGCAGGCGCCGATCGCGGGACCGTCGGCACTCTCCAGTCCGAGTCCGTCCAGGCCGCGCACGCCGAACTGGCGGGCGAGATCGTCGCGCGCCATCCCTTCGTCGAACTCCCATCCTTCGCGCTCGGAGACGAGCGCTCCGTCGAGCGTTGCCGTGCGCGTGAGGACATTGCCGCCGCGCGCAACGAGCAGCTCTCGCGGAGCGAGCCGTGCCAGCGTCGCATCCAGCTCATCGCGCGGCACGACGCACAATCGGAGCTCGCCAGTGGAGAGGTCCGCCGCGGCCACGCCGACCAGACCGCGACTGTCGTCCCGACCTTCAGCTCCGCGAAGTGCCACGATGTAGTTGTTGCGCGTCCCATCGAGCAGATCGTCGGCGAATGCCGCGCCCGGCGAAACGGTCTCCACGACTTCGCGACGCACGATCCCCTTGGCCTGCTTGGGATCCTCCACCTGCTCGCAGATCGCGACGCGATAGCCCTGACGCACGAGCCGGCGGAGATACTCCTGACCGGCACGCACTGGCACACCGGCGAGCGGCACCTCGGCGGCACCACCATTGTTGCGCGACGTGAGCGTGAGTCCGAGGACTCGTGCTGCCGTCTCGGCGTCTTCATAGAACATCTCGTAGAAGTCGCCCATGCGAAAGAACAGGATCGCGCTCTGGTGACGCGCCTTGATCTCCCGATACTGCTGCATCAACGGCGTCGCGACCGTTCCGCTCACGGAGACGACACTCCGCTTGCCCTCGCCTCTTCCGTGACGAAGCCGATGATGCCGCGCTCCTTCAGCTCCGCGACAGCGGCCGCAGCGTCCTGCCGTGTGGCGTAGTAGTCGAGACGAACACGGAAGGGCGCGTGCCCCTCGCCGCTGATGCGAGCCTTGACGCCGCGCGACGCCAGCTTCACCACGAGTCGTTCCGCATCAGGGCGTGTGTTGAACGCCGCGAGCTGGATGGTCCACGTGCCGCGCGGTGCAGCAGGAGTTCTCGGTGCCGGCACGCTGTCCGGCTTCGGCGGCGCCGATCGAGCCACTTCTGGCCGCAGGGGTGCGGATGTGGCCTGCTCTGACCTCGCCGGCGTACGGGATGATGTCGTCCTCTTTGGCGGAGCTGGAAGCGCGGGCCGACCGACGGCGGCCGGAACTGGTCCGGGTGCAGCTGAAGTAGTCCTCGGTGCCGTCGATGGCGTGGGCGCCGCGGCGACGGTCGCTGCCGGTTCCGGTGCATCTGCCACGGTGGCGCACCGCCCTCCGTAGTACTCGATCTGGTTCCGCAGCTCGACGTCGCTGGTGCCGGCCGACGCGCGAGCGTCGACGATCATCGCGCAGCCGCGCGTCATGTCGCGCTGTTCGAACGCCAGGCGTGCGGCAGCCAACCCCGCGCGCGCGCGCGCCGCACCCACCGGGTGCTCGCGAACAAATCGCTGCAGATGCTGGTACGCCGCGGTGCGGTCGCCGCGCGCCTGCTCGAGCTCTGCAAGCGATAGCAGCGCGTCGTCGGCATACGGCGACAAGGGATACTCCACGATCACACGTCGATAGTCGCGCTCCGCTTCCGCCGCGGTTTGCGCGAGCGCGCCTCGCCAGAAAATGGCATCGCCGTACGCGGGCGATCCCTCCGTCGAGGCACGCACCATCGAATCGACCACGGCGCGACCCAAGGCACCGTTCCCGTCGCTGACGAGTCGGCGCGCGCGTCGGTAGATCGAGTCACCCGCAGGAAGCGGTGGCAGCACCTGCGCCGCGCCTCCAGTCTGTGCCTCACCCGGTGCGGCGAAACACGATAGTGTCGCAAGAAGCAGAAGGGCGCGTTGGCCGTGACTGTGCATCGAGAATGGAAGAGGAAACCGCGGTGGTCAGGCCGCCCGTCGGGCGGCGCCACCGCACAGGGCGAGCACGAGCGTGGTCAACTGCTGCTCTGGCGTGGAGAGGCGGGTGTCCTTGAGCGCTGCGTCGGTGTGCAGAAGGACCGTCAGTGCAGATTCCAACTCCGTAGCATTCCACCGACTGACGTGCTTTGCCCAGCTCGTGACTGCCTCACCCCATGGTCGCATCGGGTAGGCGCCGGTTTCCTTGAGTAACGTCATGAGCTCTGGGAACAGTCCGCGCGCCGCCAAGCCGGATGACATCGCGGCTTCGGCGTAGGCCAGCGCCAGCGTCTGCGTCGTGAGCGCCATGACGATCGACACCGCGTTCGTCTTCGGCAGCTGCATCACCACGGGCACCAGCCCGAGGGCACGGCTCGCATCCTTTGCCGCAACGGCGTCGAGCAAATCGCCCAGCGATTCCCCGCGTCGCACTCCGACGACGTCGGTTACCGCGCGTTCGTCGATCGTCTCGGTGCAGTAGCTCGCCAGCTTCTCCAGTTCCACCGCGAGCTGTCCCAGATCGCTCCCCACCGCTTCAACGAGGAGAGCCACTGCGTCCTCGGTGATCGTTCGGCCGAGTGCTGTCTGCACGTGATACGTGATCCACTTGGGAAGCCTGGCGCCGTCCAGCAGCGCAAACTCCACCGCAGTCGCACGGTCCGCGAGTGCCTTGTCGGACTTCGCGCCGCTCGGCGCCGTGAGCACGAGTACCGTGTCGTGTGCCGGACGGGCCAGATAGCGGTCGAGCAACGCGCGCGCTGGCTTCTTCAGCTTATCGACATCACGAATCACGATGACGCGGCGTTCTGCCAGCATGGGCGGCGTGCTCAGCAGCGCATCCAGCACTTCGGCGTCGAGCTCACCGCCGCGACGCATCTCGAGATTGAAGTCGCGCGTCGATGGATCGACGGCGGCGTCAACGATGTCCCGGCTCGCTCCCTCCTTCAAGAAATCGTCGTCGCCGAAGAGGTAGTAGACCCGATCGAAGACGCGCTTTTTGAGGGCGGTGTGAAGTGCTTTCTCCCCTGCGGACGCCATGGGAGAAATATAGGCGGGAACGTGCGGGCCGCGAACGAATCGCGGCCGTACCGATCGGCAGTTAGCGGCCCATGGCGTCGCTCGCGAGACGCCATGGCGCCTGCTGCGCGACGAACACCGCCGGCCACACTGGCATCCCCGCCGGCATCGATGCGACCATGGCCGGCATCGCGAGGGAAGACGGCTCCGGTTCCGGCAGCGATGCGACGACCGGCGCGAGTCGAATCGCTTCGTCCTCGCCTCGCAGCACGCTCGCCGTCAACACGAGTCCCGCCGCCATGGCGATTCCTGCGGCAAGGGCCACGAACGCGCCCGCGATCATCGGAGCCCCGTGGCGCCTCGACACGTCCATCACGGTGCCGAAACCTGCGTCGCGCGACGTGGCTGCTCGCAGGGCCCGCTCGTGCGCGAGACGCATCTGCAGTCGCTCACTGAATGCCGCGGATAGTTCGATCGTCGGCAGATTCCGAGCGATGAGAAGCGAGCGGCGAATGCGTGTGTCCAACGCCGCACAGGTCGTACAGAGACGCAGGTGACGCCCCATCGCCTCCAGATCTACTCCACTCAACGTGTCGTCGACGTAGGCGTCGTGCTTGTGTCGAAACTCCCGACAGTTCATTCGGCGCGTAGGCTCGAGGGGTCGTCCATCCGGTGTGCCTTCCGTACCCGGCGGATCACACCCTGTTCCCCGGAAAAGCGGCAGTCCGGCCCGAGTCGCGGAGAGGCATCGGCCTCGTCAAGAAATGGGGCGCGTCGGAACATCCGCCGGCGCGCCCCATCTCTCACCCCTCACCAGAGGAGTGACTCAGTCCACCCAGGGCTCGATGATCTCGGCAAAGGCGTTCCGCGCGCGATTCAGACGCGACTTGACTGTTCCGAGGTTGCAATCCGTGATCTCGGCGATCTCTTCGTACGACTTACCCTCGAGCTCGCGCAGCACGAACACCTCCCGATGGTGCGCTGGCAGCTTCGCCACCGTCTCGGCCACCAGCTCACGCAGATGGCGCTTTCGGTAGAGGTCGTCCGGACGCGCGGTCGTGTCCTCGAACTGGAGGGGCCGGTCTTCGTCGTCCCAGTTTCCCTTCATCGTCTGGAAGAGCACGAGCGGGTTCCGCGACCGGTTGCGCAGCTCGTTCTTGGCCAGGTTGGACGCGATCGTGTAGGCCCACGTCGAGAACTTCTTCGAGCGGTCGAAGCGATGCAGGTGACGATAGACCCGGATGAACACTTCCTGAACCAGGTCTTCCGCCTTCTCACGGTCACCGATCGTGCGGTAGATGAAGTTGAGCAGGCGCGTCTGATAGCGCTCCACCAGCTCCTGGAACGCGCGCTCTTCACCATCGAGGAAGGATGTGACGACGTCTGCGTCGTCCATCGCCTTCAACTGTTCACGGATCGTCGGCCCACGTTGGGCGACCCGCTTCATTGCGACGTCAGCCATTGTCATATCCCCCAGAACCTGCGAAAGGGTTGCGCTCCGACGAACCAGATCCTGCACCCAGCTTCTGTTCCTCTTCGCGCCCCTAGTAAGGCAGGGGCCATGCCGAATTGTTCCCCTGAATGATATCTGCGTAAGTTATTATCAATCAATCGCTTATCCGGCCACACCCGCGTTGGCTTCCACAGCGAGTCGTTGTCCGCTCGTCCACTTTTCAGTACACGGAACAGGAATGCCCCCGGTGAGTGTCCACTTTTGACACTCCCCAGGGGCATTCGGTTGTCCGGGTCGCGACCCGAAGTTTGGCTGGCTGGCCCTGCTCGCTATGTCTTGAATCCGGCGGCATAGAGGATCGCCAGTGCAGACTTTCCGTCTGGAATCTCGCCCCGCTGGATCAGCTCCAGCGCCTCCGAAAGCCGGACTACGATGATGTCGACGAACTCATCGGCCTCACGGGCGGATTCGCCATGGCTGATCTCGGTTGCGAGAAAGAGATGGATGACCTCGTCGGTGAATCCGGGCGTCGTCAGCATCGTGAACAGCGGTACCATCGACTTCGCCGTGCAACCAGTCTCTTCTTTCAGCTCGCGCGCCGCGCACGCTGCCGGTTCTTCACCCGGATCGAGCCGGCCCGCGGGGATCTCATAGATGTACCCATCGGCCGCATACCGATACTGTCGGAGCAGGAGTATCTGCGGATCATCGCCTTGGGGATCCGACAGGAATGGCACCACCGCCGACGCTCCGGGATGGCGAATGATTTCGAGCTCCGCCTGGCTGTCGTCGGGATATCGTACGGTATCGCGGTCGAGCTTGATGATCTTCCCTGTGAAGATTCGTTCCGAGCTCAACTGGGCGGCTGACGTCGAATCTTTGGATCGCGCGATGAGCTGCGCCGATGTCACGACCGTCGGCTTCCTGCTCATGCCGCAACCTCGGCTCCGTCGGGCGTCACGACATCGACCAGCAGGCCCGATGCCTCTCTCAACGGTTCGGCGATCACCGCCGGATCGCCCACGACGACGATCCGAAGCTGGTCGGGGTGCAGGTGTAGTCGCGCCGCGCGGAGCACGCCCGCGGTGGTCACGGCACGCACGCGGGCTCGGTACTCGTCAAAATAGTCTTCCGGCAAGTCGTGAATGACGAGGTTCGCCAACGCGGCGGCGATCGCCGAGGTGGTCTCGTAGCGGATCGGAAACACTCCGTCGAGGTAGCTCGTCGCGAGCGTGAGCTCTTCCTCGCCAATCTCCGCGCCGCGCATGGCGTCGATCTCCTTGAGTATCTCGCGCACGGCGGCGCCGGTCACGTCGCTCTTCACTGCCGTGTGGATCATGAATGGACCCGAAGCCCGCCGCCATTCGAATGCCGAGAAGGCGCCGTATGTGTAGCCGTGTGCCTCGCGCAGATTGAGGTTGATGCGCGACGAGAACAATCCGCCCAGGATGGCGTTCATCACTGTCACGTCGAAGTAGTCAGGATGACGGCGCGGCAGACCAAGGTGACCGACGCGAACCTCCGATTGCGGGGCATCGGCCTTCGCGACCACTCGGACGATGGATGCCGTTCGAGATGAGTCGGCCGCCTCGGGAAGCACCGCGAGCGTCGACCCTTTCCAATCACCGAACAATCGCTCGGCAAGTGCAGTGGCATCCTCGACGGTGATGTCTCCCGCGAAGACGATCGTCGTGGTGGCGGGGTGAAAATGCTCCGTGTAGAAGGCGCGCACCACGTCACGCGTGAGTGCGCGAACGCTCGCGGCGGTCCCGCTCGCGGGAAGCGCGAACCGCGCCGTCGGTGTGTACACGGCGCGGGCGAACTGCTCGTCCGCGAGCGCGCCAGGCTCCGCCCGTTGCTGGAGGATCTCCGCGAGTCGCTCATCGCGGAGCCTGGCCACTTCTCGGTCCGGGAAGTCCGGTGCACGCAACAGATCGCGGACGAGCGAGAGCGCCTCCGATCGCCGCTCCGAAAGCGCGGTGAGCGACACGGTGGACGAGTCCCAGTCGGCGTGTGCATCCACGGATGTGCCGATCCGCTCGAACCTGTCGACGAGCGCCGCACCATCGAGTCCCGCTGCCCCTTCCAGGAGCAGCTGCGCGGTCAGCGCCGCGACACCGGCTTCGGATGGGCGCTCTCTCGCCGCACCGGCATCGACGACCGCCGTGATTGAGATAAGGGGAAGCTTGGACACCGGCGCGACGACCAGACGCATTCCGTTCGCCAGCGAGAGCCGCTGAAACCGAGGGAAAGCATAGTCGCGCGATGTCGTTGGAGACGGTCGCGGCATGGGCGCCTGCGCCGTCATCTGGTCGCGCGTCATCGTGCGCCCGCCCCGGCCAGCGCTGTCGAGTCCATCGATTCGGTCGACTCCTTGGGAATGAACAACAGGCTTGCCCGATTGTCCGCACCGAGCCGCGCACGCGCGAATGCAGTCACGCGCTCGGCCGTGACCGCCCGATAGCGATCGGATTGCACGTTCACCAGCGATGGATCATGGAAGTAGGTGGCGAAGAGCGACAGCTTGTCGGCGCGATCACCCGCTGACTGCAGCGAGATGATCAGATCCGTTTCGATCAGTGTGGTCGCGCGCGACACCTCGTCCTCGGTCACTCCGTCGCGTTGCAGCTGGTCGAGCATTTCGTGGACCGCGCGTTCCAGTTGATCGGTCGTCGTTTCGGGGCGTGCCGTCACGTCGAGCACCAGAAGATCAGTGCCCTTGGCCAGGTCGTAGGTGAACGCTTGCGCGTCCGCGGCGATCTGTCGCTCGCGCACGAGCACTCGATGCAGTCGGCTGCCCTTTCTCAAGCCGAGAATCGCTCCGCACACGCTCGCCGCGTAGTACTCCTCGGTGCCGAATGCTGGAGAACGGCAGGCGAGAAACAGCCGCGACAGCACGACATCGTCGCGCACCACTTCGCGCACCGGCGCTCCGAGTGTGGACGGAAGGGTCATGTCCGGGAGCGGTGGCTTGCCGGCACCACGAGGAATCGGGCCGAAGTGTCGCGCGACGAGCGCGCGGGCTTCCGCGGGGTCGACGTCGCCCGTAATCGTGAGGACGGCGTTGTCCGGTGTGTAGTAGGTCGCGAAGAACTGAGCGATGTCGTCCAGGCTCGCCGCGTCGAGATCAGTCATGGAACCGATCAGCGAGTGGTGAAAAGGATGGCTCGCCGGGAAGACCAGCGCCGGCAGGCGTTCCCACCACGTGCCGTATGGCTGATTGTCCATCGACCACCGTCGTTCGTTCTGAACGACGTCTCGCTGGGTATCCAGCTTCTGCTGCGTCATCGCCGGAAGGAGATATCCCATGCGATTTGCTTCGAGCCAGAGCGCGAGCTCGAGCTGGTTGGATGGAACGGTCTCGAAATAGTTGGTGCGGTCGAGCCACGTCGATCCGTTGAGCGTGCCACCGGCGCGTTGGACCAGCTCGAAATGTTCGTTCGCCGCAACGCTCGCCGAGCCCTGAAAGAGCATGTGCTCGAACAGATGCGCGAAGCCCGTTCGTCCAGGGCGCTCGTTTGCCGAGCCGACGTGATACCAGAGGTTGACCGCCACGATCGGGGCGGTGTGGTCCTCGGAGAGCGTGACGAAGAGCCCGTTGGGCAGCGTGAATGATTCAATCGGAATGTGCATCGTGATGAGTTGCTCGGAATGTCATGCCCAGAGTCCGGGCGAATGCTCGAACTCGCACCTCTCGCGCCAAACGGGAACGGGGCGCGCCGATGGGCACGCCCCGCTCGTCCGGTCTGGCCCGTGTTCAGGGGGTCGGCGGTGCCCCGAGCACGTCACGCGTGTCACGAATGATGATCTCGCCCGGTTTCAGCGCGCGTAGCCCGGGCTCGATCGTCTTGCGGTCACCCACGATCACGATGGTGAGCTTGTCTGGATCGACGTATTGCCGCGCTACGCGTTGGACGTCGGCTTGCGTGACTGCGCCATACTGTTGTACCGCTGACGCATAGAAGTCGAGCGGGATTCCATAGGTCAGCAGCGGCAGGAATTCGCTCGCGATTCCGCCCGTCGTCTCGAAGCTCGCGGGAAGCCCCAGCTGAAGATAGCGCTTCGCCTTCGCCAGTTCCTCGGCGGGCACGGTGTCGCGGATGCTTCGAAGCTCCTTGATGAACTCGATCAGCGCCGAGTCCGTCTTTGCCGTCACGACCTCGGCGCTCGCGATGAACGGGCCCGCAGATCGACGAAGTCCAAAGCCGGAGCTGGCGCCATACGTGTAGCCGTGAGTCTCGCGCAGGTTCTGCATGAGACGGCTCGTGAATGCGCCACCGAGCACGGTGTTCATCACCTGCAGTGCGAAGTAGTCGCTCGTCGATCGCGGCGCACCGACGCCGCCGATGCGGAACGAGGACTGCGCCGCCCCTGGTTTGTCGACGAGGACCAGCGTGGTTCCTTTTGCTCCACTCGCGGTGCTTGTCGTGACGGGCGCGATGCCCGCACGGGCCCAGGCGCCGAACAGCTCGCGCGCGCGCCGCTCCACATCGTCCGGCCGGACGTCTCCCACAACGAGCAGCGTTGCGTTGTTCGGGCGGAAATACGTGTTGTAGAAGCGTTGCAGATCGTCACGCGAGATCGCTGCGACCGAACCTTCTGTGCCGGCCAACGGTCGGCCGTACGGATGCTGCTCGCCGAACACCGCGCTGGCGAACGCGCGGTCCGCGATGGACGGTCCCCGGTCGCGCACTTGCTGGAGCGCCGTCAACCGAACCTTGCGCACGCGTTCCAGGTCGGCGATCGGCATGCTCGGCCGCAGCGCGATGTCGCTGAACAGAGCAAGTGCGCTGTCGAGTTGCGCCGTTGGCGTGTGCAACGACACTGTGCTCTGCTCCCATCCGCTCGTCGCATCGAGCTGCACTCCGAGGTACGCCGCCTGGTCAGCGATCTGCAGTGCCGAGCGCGTCGTGGTCCCCTCGGTAAGCATTGCATTCAATAGAGCGGCGGTGCCCATCTTCCCGGCAGGGTCGGCCTCGCCGCCGGTACGTACCTGGAGAAGGACGTCGGCCAGTGGGAGTTCGTGCTGCTCGATCACGACGATCTTCAGCCCATTCGCCAGCTCCCGCGTCGTGATCTGCGGTGGATTGAGCGAGGGCGCCGCCCCGAGAATTGGCGGTTTGGTGAGGTCCACCGCGGTTGCGGTCGCCGGTGCGGGCGCGATTGGAATGGGCGTGGCCGTCGTGACGACCTTCGCTCCTCCGCAGCCACCGATCATCGTCGTGCCGAGAAGTGCCAGGCAAACGCGCTGCATCTGAGCTCCCCGTGTTGCGCGCATCACTTGGCACCTCCGGTCGCCATCAGCTGTCGCCGACCTTCGGGCACCACGGTAAGGACCACCTTCGGCTTGTTCAGGTAGTTCACCGCGACTCGCTGGACGTCCGCCGCCGTGATCTTCTCATAGCGCGCGAGATCCTGCTGCACGTAGTCCGGCGTTCCGGCGCTGTAGTCGTACGACGCGAGTTGATTGGCTTTGCCGAGCACTGAGGCAAGGTTGTCCAGGAAGGAGGCACGCCGGCTGTTGAGTGAGCGGGCGAGCTCGCGCGGCGTCACGCCGTCGCGTACGATCTTGCCAAGCTCTTCGGTCACGAGTGCCGCCATGCGGCTCGGAGTCTGACCTGGCTTGGGCGTCACGGTGATCTGGAAATATCCGTCGAGCCGCCCGCTGCTCTGGAACGCGTTCACGTCCTGCGCAACCTGCATGTCGAACACGAGTCGCTTGTACAGTCTGGAGTTCTTGTCGCCGGCAAGCACGTCGGCAAGCACGTCCAACGCCGCGTCATCGGGATGAAACAGCTTCACCGAGTGCCACGTCTCGTACAGCCGCGGCAGGGTGACCTTGTCCTCCATCACGAGGAAGGTGTCTCGGGCCACGGCAAACGCTGGCACGACCGGACGTTCCGGCATCTGTGGACCGCGCGGAATGTTGGCGAAGTACCGCTGCACCCACGTCAGCGCAGAGTCGCGATTGAAGTCTCCAGCGATCACGAGGGTGGCGTTGTTTGGAGCGTAGTAGGTGCGAAAGAACTCCTTTACGTCCTCGAGCGACGCCGCACTCAAATCCGTCATGGACCCGATTGTCGGCCAGTGGTAGGGATGTGTCGCCGGGAAGAGCGCGGCGAGAATTGCTTCAGACGCCCGACCGTAGGGTCGGTTCTCGTAGCTCTGTCGGCGCTCGTTTCTCACCACGTCGCGCTGAAGGTCGAGCTTTCCCTGATCCATCACCGGGAGGAGCCGTCCCATCCGATCGGCGTCGAGCCAGAGGGCCAGCGGAAGCGCGTTCGACGGTAGCACCTCGTAGTAGTTCGTCCGGTCGCTGTTGGTCGTGCCGTTGTTGTCCGCGCCGACGGACTCGAGCCATTTGTCGAACTGCCCCACCGGCACGTTCTGGGAGCCCATGAACATGATGTGCTCGAACAGGTGCGCGAATCCCGTTCGCCCCGGCTTCTCGTCACCTGATCCCACGTGGTACCAGGTGTTCACCACGACGATTGGCGTCGAGTGATCCTCGTGCAGGATCACCTGCAGTCCGTTCGGCAGCGTCGTCTTCTCGAATCGCAGCTTCGGGACACCAGGCGCTCCGGGCGCGGTCTGCGCACCGAGCGGAGCGACGAACGCCCCCGACGTAATTAAGAGATATAATGTTACTAAATATCGGGTCCTCACCGGATGTTCCTCTCTAGAATGAAGGCCAACGGAGCTTTCACCGATTCGCTGAGGGCATACTTCCACCGCTCGCTCGGGCTCGCCGCGATAGGGCTCGTCGGAGTGGGTGACGCATAGGGCTGCAGCCCGTGTCGTCGGGCAAGAATCGTCAATCGAAGCATGTGGAATGGGTCGCTCACGAGCAACACGTCGCGCCGGCCCTGCCCCCCCATCAGCGCCGCGACTCCCGCCATCGACTCACTGGTCGTCCGGCCTTCGGTCTCGAGGAGGATCTTCTGGTTTGGCACTCCCCGTTGGATCGCATACCGCTGGCTGACGGCCGCCTCGCTGGTCGTGTCACCCGTCCCCGTGCCGCCCGTCACGATCATGATCGGCGCCAACCCGCGGCGCCAGAGAGCGATCGCGTGATCGAGCCGAGCCCGGAGTACCGGCGATGGACGTCCGACGTACTGCGCCGCCCCCAGCACCACGATCGCGCCGACCGGTCGCGACTGATCGTGCCGCTCCCACCAGAGTACGGCGCTCAGCGACGCCGCCCAGGTGAGTAGCAGCAGCCCAAGCCCCGCGAGCGCGAGGCGCGCGAGTGGCGGGCGCGAGGAACGCATTTCATTGCAAGCTAGCCGTCGATCGCTCGTCGGCGGAAGTCGGCGCTTGGACGCGTTACTCAGTCAGACTGAGCAAACCGAGCCAGAAGATATCGAAGCTGACCCGCGGATCGCGTGGCGATCCGCCTGCGACGTCCAGCGCCAGGCCGTCGGTGAACGCCACGCTCGCCTCAGCCATCATCGCGGCTGGAACTCGTGGCGCAAGCTCGAGTTGGGCGAACAATCGCTCGACTGTCCTCGCGGCGCTCCGCCGTCGATGGTCGGCGACCGTGCGCGATGCTTCGCGCACCTGTCCCTCACGGACCAGCGCGAGTGCTCCGACGCTGGCCAGCTCGCCCCGCCGCAGCTCGTCGTCCAGCCATCCCCACAACGCATTGAGCCCGCTCATCGCATCGAGCCGGTCCACGGCAGCGCGTTCGCGACCGATCAGCCCCGCTCCCAGGTGCTCCACGATCTCGGCAAGCAGGCTGGCACGGTCACGGTAGTGGTAGTGAAGGAGCGCTTTACTCACTCCCGCTTCGAGTGCGATCGCCGCCATGCTCGCACCGGCGACGCCGTCGCGCGTGATGCATCGCGCACCCGCGTCCACGATCCGGGCGCGCGCATCTGTCGCTGTGGATCCGACGGACGGGTGTTCGCTCACAGCTGGATCTTCTGGTGCCGTTCCGGTGCCACGACCGACGGATAGCCGGCGCCGCGGAGCTGTTCGGCGAACGCGTCCTGTGCGTCCACTTCACCGTGCACGAGATAGACGTCGGGCGCCGCCGCACCATGTCGCACACGATCCAGCCATGCCTGTAGCTCGTGGCGATCCCCGTGCGCGCTGTAGCCGCCAAGCACCTCCACGTGGGCCCGAAGTGGCACGTCCTCGCCGAGTACGCGCAACACCGGTGCGTGTTCGACGATCCGGCGCCCCAGTGTGTGTTCGGCCTGAAAGCCCACGATCAGGATGGTCGTGCGCGGATCGGCCGCGTTGTGTGCCAGATGGTGAAGGATGCGCCCGGCTTCGGCCATCCCCGATGCGGCAATGATCACCATCGGTCCGTGCTGCGCATTGAGCGCCTTGGACTCGCTCGCGTCTCTGGTATATCGCGCCTGCGAGAACTTGAACAGCTCCTGCACCCGTTGCACGAGATCCTCCGACTGATCGAAGATCTCGGGGTGCATCGCAAAGACAGTCGTGGCGTCGATCGCCAGCGGGCTGTCGATATAGATCGGGATCTCGGGAATCTTTCCTTCGCGCGCCAGGATGTGGAGATCGTAGACCAGCTCCTGGGTCCGCCCCACCGAGAACGCCGGAACGAGCACCTTGCCGCCGCGTGCCGCCGTCTCGGTGATCACACGCGCCAACATGTCGCGCGCGCCGGCGACGGGCAGGTGCTCTCGATTGCCGTACGTGGACTCCAGCAGGACGACGTCCGCTCCGAGCGGTGGATTCGGATCACGGATGATCGGCAGGCCGTTCCGTCCGACGTCACCGGAGAACACGATTCGCGTACGCACGCCACTTTCCAGGCAATCGAGCGCCACCGATGCAGAACCAAGAATGTGGCCCGCATCGGTGAACGTCGCGCGAACTCCCGGTACGACGTCGAACGCGGTGTCGTACGGAAGTCCGACCATCCGTTCCACCGCGGTCGTTGCGTCTCGCATGCCGTACAACGGAGGCGCCACGGCCTTGTTCCGCCGCGCCAGGAACTCTGCGTCTTTCTCCTGGATGTGCGCCGAGTCGGCGAGCATGACCGCGGAGAGATCACGAGTGGCGGCAGTGCAGTAGACCGGATTGCGGTAGCCGTGCGCGGTCAGCAACGGCAGCCGACCGGCGTGATCGATGTGCGCATGCGAAAGCACCACCGCATCGATTTCACGAACGGCGATTGGTAGGGCGGCGTTCTTCTCCCGGGTCTCGCTTCGGCGACCCTGGAACATCCCGCAGTCGAGGAGAACCGTCTTCCCGTTGATGCGCAGGATGTGGCACGATCCGGTGACTTCGCGGGCGGCACCTGCAAACTCGATCTCCATGCGATGTGGTCGAGAGGAGAGAGACGTAAACAGGGGCGGAAGCCGGATGGATCACGCCCCACACTCGAATCGGGAGAGGAATACGGTCATCCCTCCAGTCAGCTGGGCGTCGCCGGCGGGTGTGCTCAGCCGTCGACGTCGCCCGGCCGCTCGAACACGAGTGTCACTCGATGCTCGTCCTGCGAAATCATTGCTGGACGCCACCCACTGCGACTCCGTTCGTTCAGTAGATCGGTCAGCGCATCCTCGTCATCGCGCGCATGGCGCGACAGCCGTAGCATGACGGCCTGGTATTCTTTCATGCGCGCGAAGTTAGTAGCTTCTGCCCCATGGACACCACCCCTGCTTTTCCCACGCTCCGCATTGTCTCGCATCCGCTGGTGCAGCACAAGCTGTCTCTCCTGCGGGCACGTGACACACCAACGAAAATCTTCAAGGAGCTCGTCGACGAGATCGCGACGCTCATTGCCTACGAGGCGACGAGCGAGTTACAGCTCGAGCCAGCGTCGGTGGAGACTCCACTCGAGCGTACAAAGGGAATGCGGGTCAGTGGCAAGAAGCTGACGCTCGTACCGATTCTTCGGGCGGGCCTCGGCATGGTCGAGGGCGTTGCGCGTTTGGTCCCATCTGCACGAGTGGGCCACATCGGGCTGTACCGGGATCACGATACGCTCGAACCAGTGGACTACTACTTCAAGGTGCCGGGTGACGCCGCTGAGCGGGATTTCTTCCTGCTCGACCCCATGCTCGCCACCGGAGGCAGTGCCGCGGCGGCGGTCTCTTCGCTCAAGCGGGCCGGTGCTTCACGTATTCGTTTCTTGTGTCTCGTCGCCGCGCCAGAAGGGGTGCAGCGCCTCGCGGACGCGCATCCGGATGTCGTGGTCTATTGTGCCTCGCTCGATCGTGAGCTGAATGCACAGGGCTACATCCTGCCTGGGCTCGGCGACGCTGGAGATCGGCTCTTCGGCACGAGGTGACGGATACGGTGTCTGAGCGGCGGGGTGAAAGGGCACTCGACCTGTACGGTGCGAGTGCCTTCGAGTCGCAGCACCTCGCCCAGCCGCTAGCCGAACCATTCTCGCGGGCAGTCTCGCTGCTGGCGCGCTGCATCGAGCACCCACTGCTGCGTCGCCAGATCGGTGACCTCGCCGCACACGGTATCGAACCACGCGGACGCTTGCCCTATGTCGCCGACTCGGCGCCAGAGCTCGCCGATCAGATATGCCAGCACTGCGCGCTCCTCGCGCGCCACTCCGTCGAAGCTCGCGAGCGCCTCCTCGAACTTCCAAGCGGCCTTCCGACGGAAGAATCGCTCGGCTTCGCAGTCGGCTTCGTCCACACAACACCATGCGGCACGAAGAAGTAGATCGGCGACGTGCCTCGCATCGAGTCCCTGCCACTCCGCGACTTTCGCTGCCGCCTCGTATTTTTCCGATCCCAGAACGGATCCCGTAGTGATCTGCGGCGCGAGCTCGTTCCACACGTGCTCCCTCAGTCCAGCCGTCACGTCGGCTTCCTCGGTGAAGTCCCGCTCCGCGCCCGAGTATCCGCAGCGATTGCACATATGGATGAGAAAGGGCAGCGGCTGAGTGCCCGCGGCCCGCTCGTGAAAGTCCGTGCGCTTTCCTCCGAACGAGTTCGTCGAGATTACCTGCTGCGACTTGAATCGCGTGTCGCAGATCGGGCAGCGCAGTTCGATCTGTTGTAGCGTGGTCATGACCCCTTCCCTCGGCAACCTCTCGGGATGCAACGCTCTCGCACGTCTGCAAAGGAAATTTTCGTGCCAGTCGTGCTAGTCCGGCCGACATCGTCGGTGCGCCGGTGTGCGTCGAGCTTGGCGGTCCAAGGTCGGCGCGTCTTGAACACTCTCTTGTTCCACTCACCAGCCGCCGCTATCATTCCGCGTCCAATGCGCCCGCTGTTTGGCGCTCCCGTCGCTGATGGGACACTGCGCTGCCTCCCGCAGGTCGCTTCCCGGTCGAATGCTGATCAACCTGCTACCTGATTTCTTCGCTGTACTCGATAGCACCGACCGCGTCTCCGCCTACCAACGCTACTTCGAAGCCAACCGCCGCATTCTCGAGCCGTACTGGCACAACTACGTCGTCGATCCAGACGGACCGCATTTCTTGGACGTTGCTCGCGCGACGGCACTGGCAGACCGATCAGACTTGCGAGAGATGCTCCATCGCACTGACGTCGTTGCCCTGGCGCGATCTACGGAAGCACTGTGCGCACGGCTGCTCGAGCAGGACATCGATGTTGATGTCGTCCTGATGATCGGAGTCGGTGCGGCCAACGCTGGCGAGCTCGTCGTCGATGGCAAGGGCGTTGCCTTCGCCTGCCTCGAGCATTTTACATCGGTCATGAACCCCGAGACGCAGGGTCTCGGTCTGGATCCCGAGCTGATTCCTCTCTGGCTCGCGCATGAGTTCGCCCATGCGATTCGATACACCTCGCCGACGAGTCGCAGTCAGATGCGTTCCCTCATCGAGGAGGCAGAGGGCAACTATTCGTATTGGGAGACCGGGCGTCAGGCTGCTCTCCGTGAGTTGCTGGCGAACGAGGGACTCGCCGTGCACGTGTCGCAGGCGATTAGTCCCGGACATGCTCCGTGGGAGTACTTCGGTTTCGGTCGTCGTCAGTATGCGCGAGTTCGAGAGCTCGAATCTGTCATCGGGCGCGCGGTTAGCGAGGACCTGGATCGTGCAGGGTTAGGCCTTCGGCTGCGCTATCTCTCCGGCGGGATGAGCGACGAGGCCCGTACCGTCGACCGGTATGTGCTGCCCGAGCGAAGCGGTTATTTCCTTGGCGCTCGTATGGTTGAGGCAGCGGTGGCGGAGCGCGGGCTCTCCTGGGCCGTGCGGGCGAGCGCACAGGAGCTCAGCGAGCTCGCTCGTGGAGCCGCCGCCACGGCATGATTCTCTGCGCGGTGTCTACTTCCCCACGCAGAATTGGCGGAATACCACATCGAGCACATCGTCCGTCCTGACGGCTCCCACGAGCTCCGCCAACGCGTCGGCCGCGGTTCGCACATGAATCGCCGCAATGCTGCTCGGTAGCGATGCGTCGCGCATCACTGTGAGAAAGGTGGTCAACTCTTCGACGGCTCGACTCACCGCGACATGATGCCGCGCCTGGGTCAGACCGGGCGCATCCATCCAGGGCTCACCGCGCTCGGCAACCAGCCGTGCATCGATGGTTTCGAGTAGGTCGCCGAGGCCGTCGCCAGTCCGCGCGCTGACAGCGACAGCGCCCCCGATAGGACGGTGTATTCCACCACTACTTGATACTAAATCCTGCTTCGTCAGAACGCCGAGTGTCGGTGAAACGCTCACCTGGCTCACAATGGTGATGGCGCGCTCCACGTCCTCATCAGTCTCCCCACACGCGAGCACGAGCGCTGCCCGATTGAGGTAGCGCTCCGAGGCTTCGATGCCGAGCCGCTCTAGTGTATCGGTCGTCTCGCGCAGGCCAGCCGTATCGACGAGACGTAGCGGCCACCGAGGCCGATCGAGCACGGCCTCGATCGCATCGCGCGTCGTACCGGGAATCTCGGTGACGATCGCGCGCGCCTCACCAAGTAGTGCATTGAACAGCGTAGATTTGCCGGTGTTCGGTGCACCAGCCAGCACGATGAGCGCACCATCGTGAATGAGCGTTCCTTGATCTGCCGTAGCAAGGAGCGCGCGAACGTCCTGAAGCGCCATGCCAGCAGCAGCGACGATTCGTTCCTTCGGGATCGGACCGTCGTCCTCCTCGGGAAAGTCGATGTCGTAAGCCAGCAATGCTTCCAGCTCGAGAATACGCTGTCTCAAGGCATCGACCCGTCGAGTAAGCTCACCGTCGAGCTGCCGAACGGCTTGCCGATGTCCGGCGGCAGAGCGGGCGTCGATGAGATCTCCGATCGCCTCGGCCTGCAACAGGTCGAGCTTCCCGTTGAGCACTGCTCGGCGCGTGAACTCGCCAGGTTCTGCTTGTCGCGCGCCCGCTCGGATGAGTGCCGACAGGATGTTGGCAGGCACGAAGGTGCCGCCATGACCGGTGATTTCCAGCATGTCTTCACCGGTGAACGAACTGGGTGCCTGATAGAGCACGGCGACCACGTCGTCGATGACCAGACCGCTGCTGGGATCGGAGACGCTCGTGTGAATCGCGTGTCTCGTCTCGAGCGGCGGTGGTCTCAGAAGGCGATTTGCCAGGCTCGCCGCCGCCGCACCGCTGATCCGCACCACCGCCAGTGCTCCCCGTCCGAGCACGGTGCTGATCGCGGCGATCGTAGCCCCGTCCCCAATGACCTGCGCATCCAGCGCCGAAGGCTGGCCGTGCGACGCGCTCATGCTATGGCAATCGGAGGCAGGTCGACCGACTCGCCCGGCTCTATGACGTGCACTCGGTCACGTGCCGCATGTGTCGGGAGCAGCGCTCGCAGTCGGTCGATTGCGTCATGGGCACCCGATGTTACATGGCGGAACGTACCCCAGTGATAGGGAATGAACGCGCGTGCCTGCAGCGTCTCGAAAAGCACGAGCGCATCCTCGTGCGTGAGATGACCGCGGCGGAAGCCTGGTTTCCATTCTGGCGCATAACCGATCGGTAGCAGAGCGACGTCGAGCGCTCGCTTGGCTGTCCACAGTGTGTTCTCCACCAGAGAATGCGTATCCGGCATCAGGGCTGTGTCGCCCGCGAAGAACAGGCTCTCGGCATCGGTCTCCACCAGGTACATGTTGGCAGCACTGCGCCATCGATCGAAGCCGTACCGACTCCCTTGGTGCGTGGCGGCAGCAGCGTGAAGTCTGATCCCACCGGAGTTCATCTGCACCGTCGCTCCCGGCGCAATTGCTTGCGCGTGACGATAGCCCTTCCGGTTCAGCCAGAGGGCAATTGATGGTGGAGCATAGAGTGGAATGTCTCTCGGCAGACGGTCAAGGGACGCGAACGAGAGGTGGTCTGCATGCGCGTGAGTGAGCAACAGTGCATCGAGCCGTGGTAGTGCATCGAGCTCGATTCCGGGCGCCGAGATGCGTGGGAGAATCCGGCCGAGGTGTCGGTCGAAGTTTGGATCGGTCAGGATGCGAGCGCCACTTAGCTCCAGCAGGAGCGTCGCATGGCCGATGTACGTGATCTTCACACAGCTCCTTTGCGCACGGGGCGCGCCATCGAATCGACAGCGCGCCCCGAATATCGGTGATGCCGCCCACACGCTCAGGGGCGAGTGCCCACGTCGCGCTAGGTTCGCCCCTTCTGTGCCGGTGTCGGCGTGTTTCTGACCGCCGTAGTGACGACCGGTGGCTGCTTGGCTCGTTCGTGTGCCAGAAGCCATTGTTGTGGGATCGCCGCGATGTTCTGGACGGCATAGTACAGGTTCAATCCAGACGCGAAGTTGAAGAAGAGCACGGTTAACATCACCGGCATCATGTACATCATCATCTTCGCCTGAGGATTCGGCGGTGAATTCCGCATTCCGACCCATGACATCACGAACATCGAAAGCCCCATCATGATGGGTGTGATGAAATAAGGATCCCGAAGCGAGATGTCTGGCAGCCAGAGGAATGAAACTCCTCGAAATTCAATGGTGTTCTGAAACACGAAGTACAGGGCGAACAGGACAGGCATCGGCAGGAGCATCGGGAGACAGCCCATAAGTGGACTGAGAGGACTCATGCCGTGATCCTTGTACACCTTCATGATCGCTTCCTGCTGCTTCCGCGGATCGTCGCTGTGGCGCTTCTGTAGCGCCTGAAGCTCGGGTTGCAGACGCTGCATCTTCATGCTCGTACGCATGGCGCCCTGGTTCAGGGGCCAGAGTGCAAGCCGAATGATCACCCCGAAGAGCACCAATACCCAGCCATAGTTGAGATGCGTTGTCCGTTTGATCCAGAGCAGGACACGCATCACGATCGCGGCGAATGGCTGTACGACTCCTCGAAGAAAGCCGCCGTACGGGTTTACCTGGTCCAGATCACTGCCAAGCTTCTGCAACCGCTCGAAGTCTTGCGGTCCGGCGTAGATGTCGAAGGATGCGCGCCCGTCCGCCGTCAGTGG
The DNA here is from genome assembly GCA_039933415.1 of bacterium. Taxonomy (GTDB): domain Bacteria; phylum Gemmatimonadota; class Gemmatimonadetes; order Gemmatimonadales; family Gemmatimonadaceae; genus AG11. The sequence goes on along the minus strand of JBDTOD010000001.1, from coordinate 78,781 downwards.
CAATACCCCCGTCGCTGCCAGGCTATTTGCAATCTTTCCAGTGCGACCACCACCGTGGAGACGGATGGCGGCAAACGGTGCTTTGGTCGGTGCCCGAAATGCGACCAGGAAATATTTGTTGCGCGCCGCAAGCCAGCTCACTGGTCGTATTTCACCACGCACTTCGGTCGAGTCGAGCTTTGAGAACCCGATGCTCTCGATGTCCCCGGAGCTCGTCCGGTAACTAACAGCAAGATGCCCGATGTCCTCGAGAGTATCAGGCTCGTTCGAGCGCAGCGTGTGAGGTAAATCGACCAAGAGAGCGCTGCCGGACGGCGCACCGGTTACGGATGCCGAGACGCGAAGCAGAAAGCTGTCAGGCACGACATCATAGGTCAGTACGATCGATCGGCCTGCCACACTTCCGGTATAGCTGAGCGAGGGGTCCGCGCTATTTGCTTTGACCTCGGGCCGGAGTGCCACCGTATCGAGCGCAACAGTGTCTTGCCCGATCGCCAGTCGATAGTGCGCGAGCGCCATCCGAGGTGGCAGAAGTTGCGAGGGCTGTTTCCCGCTGAGTGGACGACGCGATGGATAGCTGTCCAATGAGACGGAGATAGGCGCACCACCACGCGAGGTAAACGCGTAAGACGCGAGCCTGGTCCGCACTGTGGTGGTCTCAACCGCCGTCGGTTGAAGCGATGAGATCCCAGAGCCGTTGTTGGCAGACGAAGGGATTACGACCGCTGCCGGCACTGGTTGCTCAGCCGGTAGACCAGGTGACCCTCCTGTCGTGGCGGCTACGGATAGGGTCGTAGAGTCTGCGACCGCTGACGGCGGTCGCGGCGTGCTCTTGGTCGGGAAGAGCAGTGGCGGGGCGACAATGACGATCGCCGTCAGTACTAACGCGAGGAAGAAGCGCTTGTCCATAGATGGGAGAGCCTGGAGACGTTCGGCCTCTCAGGGCACCGGATCGTAGCCGCCGGGACGGAATGGGTGACACCGCCCGATACGGCGGAGTGCGAGCCAGCTGCCTCGAAGTGCTCCATGCCGTTCGAGCGCTTCAATGGCGTAGGCGGAGCAACTGGGATAATAGCGGCACGTCGCAGGAAGCAGGTGTCCGAGTGTGACTTGGTAACCTCGTACACACAGAACGAGCAGCATCCGCATTAGGTGTCGCTCGAGTCTCTTCTCACGGTGGTATCCAACGCTTCCTCACTCGAGTCCTGTAGCAGAGCTCTCCACCGAACGAGTAGGGTGATTGCCCGTTCCATGTCCAGCGTCAGGCTCGCGAAAGTTGCCTGATACGCATCTGGGCGAATTCGAATGACGACATCCGCCGCGACATCTGTAACCAGCAGGCGGGTACGAGACAGCTCTCTGAGTCGGCGTTTGAGTCGGTTCCGGAGTACGGCGGTCTGGCGAAAACGTGGGACGATCAACCCAACTCGTGTTCGCGTCCCTTGTGGAGACACGAGAGGGGAAGCGATGGCCCGAACCTCGAGATGAGTGGTCCGGAAACGCTTCCCCTCTTGCGCGATACGTTGCAGTTCCACGCCTCGCGTAATGCGTGCACGTCGCAGAAAGCCTAGCGACGCCTGAGGCGTCTTAGGCTCCTGCGTACTTGTCCGGGATACGGACGGTAAGCTGCTTGCGGCCTTTCTTTCGACGGCGGGCGAGTGTCTTGCGACCCCACTTCGTTTCCATACGCGCACGGAACCCGTGCGTCTTGAGCCGCCGCGTGTTACGCGGACGGTAGGTGGGCTTCCCCATGGCTACTCCAAGAACGGTCTGATCAAAAGCTACGGCACAGATAGGTAAAGTTAGCCTGCACAGTGAGATAGGTCAAGGCACCTGAAGCATCTGACCACGAGTACGGTTCTGTCCTTTGGCAATAATGTTCGGACGGAGCCACTTCATAGTTTGCATTTTCCACATGGCCCGGATAGCTTCGCTCCCCCGTCCCCCCCAAGTTATCCACATAACGCAATGACGCTCACGGCGACAGAAGTCTGGACGCGCATTCTCGAGCGCGCGCGCCTTGAGTTGCCGGAACAGATGTTCCGGACATGGCTCGAGCCCACCGAGCCCCTGGCTCTCGAAGGCAACGCCATCATTGTAGGATCGCCCGACCAGTTCGCCGCGGATTGGAACGAATCGAAGTACGCTGAGCTGCTCACAAGCCTCGCTCCAATTGCACTCGGTTATCCCCTCTCGGTCGTCTTTCGCGTCCACACCGAACGAAAGACACGTAACCAGATGGATTTATTCGTTGCACCACCGGCTTCGGCGACAGAATCGCGACATAAACAGGGCGGTATCAGCGCACATCTTAGTCCACGATATACGTTCGAGCATTTTGTCATCGGAAAATCGAACGAACTGGCTGCAGCGGCAGCCCATGCCGTCTCACAGGCACCGGGGCGCGTTTATAACCCGCTATTCCTATATGGGGACACCGGGCTCGGCAAGACGCACCTGATGCAGGCGGTCGCACATACTGTCTCAGAGCGGCAGCCGGATATACGAATCACGTTTATTGGCACCGAGCAATTCACGAACGAGATGATTGGATCCATCCGCGAGCGCACTACACAAGATTTCCGGCGGCGGTACCGAGAGACTGATTTACTCCTCGTAGATGATGTCCAGTTCTTGAAAGGCAAGGAATCAACCCAGGAAGAGTTCTTTCACACCTTCAATGCCCTGTATGAGGCCGGCCGACAGATCATTCTGACCAGTGATCGTCCGCCATCAGAGATCCCAGGTCTTGAGGCGCGATTGATCAGTCGCTTCCAGTGGGGAATGGTTGCTGATATTGAGCTCCCGGACCTGGAGCACCGAATCGCAATTCTTCGGAATAAAGCATCGATCGATCACCTCGAGATGACCATTCCGGAAGATGTCATCCGGTTCATTGCCGAACATGTGCGGTCTAGCGTCAGAGAGCTTGAGGGTTCGATAATCAAGCTCCTCGCCTACGCTTCGCTTAAACACCGCGAAATTACAGTAGACGTAGCTCGGGAAGCTCTCCGCGACAAACTGCGACCCGGTGAATCGGTCTCTACAGCCAATAATGGCTTAAACCCCAACGCAATCCAGCAGATCGTCGCGAAGGAGTGGGGCGTCACCACTGAAGGACTACGGTCAAAGACTCGAACTAAGGCGCTGACGGCCCCCCGCCAGGTGGCGATGTACCTCATCCGCGAGCTCCTCGCACTACAGCTGGTAGAAATCGGAGCTGCATTCGGTGGTCGGGACCATTCCACCGTTATTCACAGTCTGGAACGCGTCACAAGCATGCTTCGAGAAGATCCGTCATTCGCACAGCGAATCGCTCGACTCCGGACACTCTTGGAAGGACTTGCCAGCTGACTGAATTCCACCACTTTGTCCACACCAGGTAGCTGACCCAGACAGACTCTATCCCCAGCTAAAGAATTCACGGTCTCATGCTGTTTAAATTTTGGAACGCATCTTGGGTCACCTATGTGGACTACCTACCTCTTCCACAAACGATCCACAGCCAGGGACATCATATAACTCTCTATGAAAATTGATGTTGCCAGATTTGTCCACAACTCAACAGGCTCTACGACTACTACTAGATTTTATTCTCATAGAGTAGAACAAGTAGCCACGTCCCGTTTGCACACACTTGGCACACAGGAGCGGTGATGCGGTTCACGATCTCCCGGGAGAAGCTTCAGGAAGGGTTGGCGGCAGTCGCGGCGAGTATTCCTGCCAAGACTACGCTTCCTGTTCTTTCGAATATCCTGGTGGAAACGACCGACAAGGGGATTCGCCTTTCGGGGACCGATCTCGATATTGCTGTCAGTACTGAGGTCGCAGCTGATGTCGAGGCATCGGGTGCCATTACGATTCCAGCTAAAAAGTTGTCCGAGATTGCTCGGGAACTTCCGCCTTCCCCGGTAAAGATGGCAGCAGCGGGAGAGCAGCGTGTCACGTTGGATTGTGGGAGATCTCATTTCAAGATTCTTGGTTTACCGCGGGACGAGTTTCCGAGTTTTCCGACTGTTCGATTCAGTGAGAGCTGGCGCATTCGATCCGGCGATCTGCAGAAGTTGATTTCGCATACATCCTTTGCCGTTAGTACTGAAGAGAGTCGACCGATTCTGAACGGGGTTTTATGGGAGCTCAAGCCCGAGTCAATGAGAATGGTGGCGACTAACGGACACCGGTTGGCGAAGATGGAAGTACCCATCAAGCCTACTGGAGCGCCCGCCACGGATCTTATTGTCCCTCCGAAGGCACTGGAACAGATCCGTCGTCTCTTTCCTGCAGACGAAGAGCTCGAGATTGCCCGAGGTGATAATCATCTTGGTTTTCGATCACCGTTTACTTCCGTATTCACGCGATTGATCGAAGGGCCATATCCGAACTATGATCAAGTCATTCCACGTGACAATGATCGTGTTGCAATTGCCGATAAAGTTGCCTTGACAAGCGCATTAAAGCGCATGTCGGTGATTGCGTCAGATCAGACGCATCGTATTCGTCTGTCCTTTAACAGCGGATTGCTACGCTTCAGCGTTCAAACGCCTGATCTGGGAGAGGCAACTGACGAATTGGCGGTTCGGTATGCAGGAGATCAGCTTGATATCGGTTTCAATGCTAGCTATTTGCTGGAAATTCTTCGCTATATCCCAACCGATGAAGTCCGGTTGACGTTCAAGGCTCCAGAACGTGCGGCGACTGTAGAACCCGAGGGCTGGAATGATCCAGCAACCTATTTATGTCTCGTCATGCCACTGCGGCTCGTCGACTGAAGACATCTACGAGGTTCACCCCGTATATCAATCTGGTGCGTGAGTGAATGCGCTTCAGACATTGGCTCAGGCGGCGGGAGTTGCCTATGCTGCCGGCCTCAATCTTTATGCAACCGTAGGAATCATCGGTCTCGCAGCACGACTCGGATGGATTGGGCCACTGCCAGGGAGTCTGATCAGTCTTACGTCCTGGTGGGTCATTGGCGCGGCGCTCATCTTGATGGCAATCGAGTTTCTCGCGTCGTTGATTCCTGCTATTGCCTCAGCTTGGGATACGCTCCACTCACTCATACGTCCTCCAGCGGCGGCGGCCCTTGCTGCCGCAACTGCATGGCATGGTGATCCGGCATTCGTACTTATTGCGGCACTTGTTGGTGGTGGCTTGGCAGTTACGACGCATACGACGAAACTCGGGCTGCGTTATGCGATCGATGCATCGCCAGAGCCAATCAGCAACGGCATTACCAGCGTAACAGAGCTTGGTTTAGTCACGACGCTTGCCCTGTCTATATGGAGCCATCCGTATATCACGCTTGCCTTCGCGCTTGTTGTATTGGTCGCCCTCATTGCTATTGTTCGTCTTATCTGGCGGACTCTCCGCCAAGTACTTTCCGGCCGGTGGGTACCACGACAAGGGTTTTTACAGGACGCGAGGACGAGCGATCGACTGTCTCGACGTGAGGAAGAGTAGAACTCGTTTTTAATAATTAGTAATACTTAATACTTAATTCAATATTACCGCGCATCCGATTTGTTGAAGCAAGGGCAAGGGGCAAGAAAGTGAGAGTAAGAGTGAGAGTGAGAGTGAGTTGGATGCTGCCGGCCTGTAAGCCGGGTTCTGTCGAGCCGGAGCTCGGACGGTCATTTCTCTAGGAACGCGGTCACCCACGTTCTCGAGCAGCCTACCCGCAGCGTCTTTATCGGGGCGGGCCGCCCCTCGCTGCCTATTTGGCCTTGCTCCCGCTGGGGTTTGCCTTGCCATGAATGTTGCCATTCACGCGGTGGGCTCTTACTCCACCGTTTCACCCTTGCCTGTGCCTCAGCAAGCTGAGGTCATCGGCGGTTTACTCTCTGTTGCACTTTCCGTCGAGGCAATGATACCTCGCCCAGGGGTTACCTGGCAGCGCGCCCTACGGAGCCCGGACTTTCCTCGGATACGTAGTGCACCCGCGACCATCCGGCCGACAGCATCCTCTGCAAGTTAACCCCGTCACGTGATGACGCGGGAGTGACGCATCTCCGTAGACTCATCCTGTACTTCTCTCGCCAGCCATTCATGCTGGCCGTTCGCACTCTTGGAGGTGAACCATGACTCAGGGTGGAAAGACGGGACCGGAACTTCCGCCGGTTGCAACTCTGCTGACACCGGCCGAGCGCCTTCGTGTCGATGCTGCCGGGGAGGGCTGCTACCGCACATTACATCGGGAAAGTGTGGACGATCTCATCCGGGATCTCAAAACGCGGCAGGTCCAAGCGGTACTTGTCTCTGTCAGTTGCGCGAGTCAACAACCCAGTCGGGTAGCATCTCTTGTTCGAGAGTTTCCTCGGATACCGGCGGTTGCACTACTCAGTGAGTTCGAGCTTCGCACACCACATGCAGTTCTAACGCTGGGCCAGTGTGGTATTCGACGGTTGGTCGATGTTCGACTGCCTGCTGGCTGGCGAGAGTTGCGCGGAGCACTCATGGCTGATACAGGTGACCTTGGTCAACGGAGTGTCCTTGGGCAACTGGCTATCGACCTTGCTGGCGCACCAGACGATTGCTGGCGTTTTTTCGAGACGATCCTCACATGCTCACCGCGGATCGGCAGCGTGAGATTGCTCTCACGTCATCTCGAAGTCAGACCCAGTACGATGATGAGTCGATTCTTTCGAGCCGGGGTGCCGACGCCCAAGCGCTATTTAGCAATGGCTCGACTGGTTCGTGCAGCCCGACTATTCGAGAATGCCGGCTTTTCGATCGCAAATGTCGCCAATCATCTCGACTACAGCTCACCACAAAGCTTCGGCCGTCATGTACGCACGCTACTTCATATCACGGCGGGAGAATTTCGCGAACGCTATGATGGGCCGAGTATGTTCAGCCGCTTTCGGGCCGAGCTGATCATCCCGTACGAGACAGCCCTTCGGACACTTCGGCCGCTTACCGCACCAGCGGGTTGGACGACTGCGGAATCACAGCGACACCGGGCAAGCGCATCTCCTGGGTGAACGGCATCGTGGCCACTGCAAATCGGCTGATGGATTGCCGAAGTCGGTCGGCAAGCTCTGCCAACTGTCGGGAAGTGGTGCTCATGCCGTCGAGAGCATGTGTCTGCTCGGTTGCGAGCCGTGAGCCGGTATTGGCACGTGCTGATGCTTCTGTAGCGACACCTTGCACGCCATCCATTGTGCCGCTCAAGGTGCTCATGGTCGCTGATTGTGTGCGAGAGATCATCGCTGCTTCGGTGATCACGTCTGCGATCCGACGGATGCCCTCAAGCACCACTCCCAAAGCTCGGTTCGCTTCCTCGGCGACGTCACCGGCTCCTCGGACTTCACGCTCTCCTTGATCCATTGAATCGACCGATAAGGCGATATTGTCCCGTACGACGGCGATTGTTGAGGCAATCTCCTTCGCGGCACGTGCACTCTCTTCCGCCAGTTTCCGGACTTCTTCGGCAACGACGGCAAACCCGCGACCGTGTTCTCCCGCTCGCGCTGCTTCGATTGCAGCATTTAATGCGAGAAGATTTGTTTGACGTGCGATCCGCGTGACGGTCTCGACGAACTCACCAACCTGTTCCGAGGCGGTACCGAGGGTCCCGACGGTCTTTGCCGTCGATTGAACCCGATCGCTGATGGAGACGAGCGCATCGGCCGCGCGGCCGATTGCATTTTGACTTGTCTCAGCGGCAGTGACGAGCTCGGTCGCGTTCGTTTCCATCTCTTCCGCACGCTCGCGGAGACGCTCTGATGCTCCAAGCGCTTGCTGGACGTGATGTGTTCCATCTTCGGCAAACTGCCGCTGTGTTTCTAACTGGCTCGTGAGATTCACGGCTGTTCGTGCGAACTGCGTTCCGCTCGCGGATAGTGTACCTGTTGCGTTAGCCAGCTGGTCAGCCAGTGCTGCGACTTCCTCTGCCTCCCTCTGTACAACGCCAATGAGCTGTCCGAGCACTCCGAGCATTCGGTTGAAGCTTCGTTGAAGTAAACCGAGCTCGTCCGTGTACTTTGTTTCTGCACGTGCGAGCAGATTGCCACCTTCGACCTCCGTGATCACATCTCGAGTCTCACGTATGCGGCCGATGAGTCGTGAGGCGATTGGGACAAGTTGAGACGCAACCAGGAGAATCGCACCCGCTGTCACGAAGATCCACGGCGACTCGCCTGGGCGGTTCGGGAAAGGAAGACGAACAGCTAGGAAAGCCAGCGCAGACAGTACCGCAGTGAAATAGCCAAGCGATCGACCCCGGTCGAAGGAATAGGGAACGATTACGGCAAAGTAGAGCAATGCCAGCGAGTTCTGCCCCATGATTCCAATGACGACAGTGACGAGGCTCACGTCGAGTGCGGCGACTGCGTAGCGCATCCACCACGCATGCATCAGCGTTCCAGTCGCTAGGTATGTCAGCAGCGCGTTCACACCAACGCAGGCGGCGAAGATCAACAGTGTTTGACTGACTCCGATCGGTGCGATACCGGCAAGCGCTGCTGCGAGTCCCGCCAACCCAAGGATGCCCGTAAGCAGATATCGTCGTCTTGCACCGAGGCGGAAAGTAATGACGTCCTTCCCGCGCTCGTCGCTACTGAACTGTGCAGACGAACGATTTGATGAAGAGGGGGCGACAGCCATGAGCACGAGGGGTAGGGGTCGACCGGCGGATGCACCGTCGCGGGCGCGATGTCAGCCGGTCAGTTGGACCGGTCAAGCAGCATGGTGGAGAGTGAGGGGAGCTCGAGTGGCAAGCTTGGTGCATGGCGGGTCGGTGTGAACTCCCCATCTGCCGATCGCTCTCCATCTGCTTCGACATCGGTACGCTCGTCCATGGACGAACGCTCTTATGAGTCGTTACAGGAGACTGTGCTCGCGCGCGTCCGCACGCACGCGGTCGAGCTCGCGTTGCGCTGGGAGACACAGATCAAACACGTCGCTCACATGGATGACGTATCAGCCACGGAGCCGGCCGATGCAGAATCTGCGAGACGACTCACGTGGGTGCTCCTTGGTTCTGCTACATCGGAGGATCATGCGTCTGACGAGGTCGTTGCCGCCGGACTGAAATTCGGATCCGATGCGTTCATCCGTGGTAGCTCACTCCACTACACGATGAAGGCGCTGGATCTCCTGGCCGCCATGACGTTGTATGCGGCGGAAACGGCCGTCGCCGAGACAGAATCCGGAGGCCTGAATGCGGCACAGGGTATTCGTCTCGCACGGTACCTCCAACGCCGTGCCGCGCTTCTTTCACTTGCCGCCACACGTGGCTATGCGCAGGCGTATTCGGAAGCACTACGGGAACGCTTCCGACATCTTCGCCACGATCTGCGGAATCCGCTGGGCACGATCAAGAGTGTCCTGGCTCTGATGAACGACGAGTCGGTACCTCTCGACGCACGAGCGGATCCTCGCTTTCAAGCGATGGCCAGACGTAACGCTCGTTCTCTCGAGGAGTTGATCGCTGATCGCCTCAGCGATGCAGTGGCTCTTCTTCCAATCGCCGCTGACCAGGAAGTATCACTTCGCTCGGTTGCATGCGCCGTACGTCGTGAGCTTCGCAGCGACACCGAGCGAAAAGGCATAACGATCCTGGTGGAAACGACCGTGCCGTCCGGCCGGATCGACGCGCCGGGACTCGAGCTGCTGCTTCGGGAAGTCCTTCGTGCGATCATTAAAGAATGCGTCGAGGGAGATCAGCTCCACTTGGAATTCAGCGGTCCCGTCGACGATCGCGGCACGGTGAGCATCGGTTGTGAATCAGGACGTGAGCCGATTCAGGAGAGATCCGCTCTGGAGCGTCTCGGGTCCCTCGCGGAACGCATTGGAGCGTCCGTTGCCACCGGGCAGCGAGTACTCGTGTCAGTGCCGATGGCAGCGTTGAGCGGAGGTGAACGCCCAGCCGCCGCTGCTCAGGAGCTGGAGCGCAGTGTGGAGCGCCCGGTGACTCTAGGCGATAGGGAGTCGCGCGACGATCTCCGTAGCCCGCGTCAACGAAATCACGGGTAACCCGGCGCTTTCAATCGCCTCGCGGCCGCCCTCCTCTCGATCGACCAATGCCAGAACCCCCACGATGATGCCTTTCGCGACGCGAATAGCCTCAACGGCGCGTAGCGCGGACCCGCCGGTGGTGATCACGTCTTCGATGACCACGACTCGGTCTCCCTCGCGATAGGGTCCCTCGATCAAACGCCCCGTGCCGTGTGTCTTTGCTTCCTTACGCACCGTGAAGGCGCGAAGTGGCCTCTCGGTCATGGCGCTCGCATACGCGATGGCGTAGCTGACCGGGTCTGCGCCGAGCGTCAGGCCGCCCACGGCGTCCACGTTCCAGCGGGCGTCAAGTATCGCAGCGAGCGCCAATGGTCCAATCAACGCGAGCCCGTCCGGGCTCATTGTGGTGAGACGTGCGTCGATGTATAAGGTGGACTGCCGCCCAGAGGCGAGCGTGAACAGTCCACGGCGCGCGGAGCGCTCGGCGAGGAGCGAGAGAAGACGATCGTGAGTGGTCATAGTTGTGGCTGACGTTAGCGGCACGGGAGTAGCGGGTCAATCGACCGATGCCGACGCTGAACAGCGCGTCGGGCTTGGCCTGCTCTCGAGATTCATCGGCGCGGTCTTTCTTGTGCTGCTTGGAGGCCTGTTGTTGCTCGATCGCGCACTCGTGCGCGCGAACAAGAACCTGGCGACACTCGATGCTCAGAGCGGCGCACTGTTGACCGAGGCTTTCGTATCCGATCACGAGGTGCTGCTCGATCGAATCGCCAACGTCCTGGCGGAACATCCACTGGCGCAGGACAGCGGGACGGTGCGTGCGGAAGTCAGCACACTCCTCATACATGCCCCGGCGGTGCGGCACGCATGGGCCACGACCCACGGTGGGCGGCGCGCACTGAACGTCGATCGAGCAGGATCCCCGCCCGGAATCCTTCCTCCAGAGCTGATCGATAGCTTGGACCGTCCACACGCATCCGCTCGTTCCGCGCTCAGCATCACGCACCGCGGCCGTGCTGCCGCGCTGCCGAGTAGCTGGATCCTGATCACGCGCGCGATCAGGATGCCAAGCGGGCCAGGAGAGGCCGGGCGACCGAAGTCGGCTGACTCGATCGGCACTGTGGGCCTGGTCATCGATGGAGAGGGTTTACGGCAGCTTCTTCTTCGCACGTCGATGGACAGCACCGAAGGTCGTTCGTCAGCACGTCGTGTCTTGCTGGTGCTTGCGGGGGCAGATACGGTCACCGCTCTGGGAACAGGTCCGGGTATGGTGCACCTGCTTGCCGCCGACAGCGCAGTATCTCTCGCACGACTTCCAAGTGGAGGACGTTGGACAATCGCGTCCACCCGTGCTCTGGCGACGCGCTCCCAACGTTGGGGAATGCTGGCGTTGGGAATTGGTGGTGTCCTGTTCCTCGGTCTCGGTCTTCTGCGCGAGCAACAGCGCGCGTTACACGTTGCCGCGCGATCCGTGGAGCTTGAACGACTATACAGTGATGTGAAGCGCGCGAACCAGGCCAAGAGTGAGTTTCTCGCCAATGTTTCACACGAGCTTCGAACCCCGCTCAATGCGATCGTCGGATTTGTCGAGTTGCTCCGTGACGGCTTCTACGGAGACCTGTCACCGCGACAGGTTCCGCCGGTGGATCGGATCGCTGCGTCCGCGACGCATCTCCGTCATCTCGTGGATCAAGTTCTCGACATCGCCAAGATTGCGGCCGGCCGGCTCGAAGTGCACACGGAAACCATCGTACTGCGCCCCTTCGTGCTCAACGTGGCAAGCGAGCTCGAATCGCTGGTCAGTGAAAGAGGCCTTGCGCTGTCGATCACCGTTGGAGCCTCGCTGCCGCGCGTTCGGACCGACCCGACGCATCTTCGACAGATCCTGATCAATCTGATTGGCAATGCGGTGAAGTATACGCCGACCGGTTCAGTGAGTGTCCGCGCACGGCTCCTGGGCGCGCCTGAGGACTTCGGGTCGCGGACACCGATGCCCCGGGCCGGAATGGATGATCCATCCGCCGCAGCGTTGCTCGCCAGGGCTCCGCGCACAGGGATCTGGATTGCCGTGCAGGTGATCGACACGGGGGTGGGGATTGCACCGAGCGACATGGCCAGAATCTTCGACGAGTTCGAGCAGGTGAACGCTGGTCCGCGCGGGGATTCGATGCAACGCGGGACGGGACTCGGCCTTGCGATCTCTCGTCGGCTGGCTCGCCTACTCGCCGGCGACATCAGCGTGGAGAGTGTTCTAGGCCGCGGCTCGACGTTCACGATCTGGTTGCCCGTCAGCCCAGCCGACCTGGCGCGCGAGCGTCCCATTGGAGGAGAGACGGCGGCGACACCAGTGGCGTAGCGCTATCGACGAAAGATCGACTTCATCCGAGTGAAAAGTCCGGGCGCCGATTCGGACTCGTCCTGTTTGAGCGCAAGCTCGAGCTCCTTCGCAAAAGCCACCGAGTCCGGGTATCGCTGCCGCGGGTCTTTACTGAGACCTTTCATGACGACACGCTCGACCGCCGACGTGAAGCGCAACGCCGGCTTGGCGCTATTCAACGGCGTAGGAGGCTGAGAGAGCAGCTGCGAGAACATCTCTCGAGGAGTCTTCGCGGTGAACGGCAGACACCCGCTGAGAAGCAGATAGGCAATGGTCGCCAGGCTGTACTGATCGGCGGCGGGAGTGACGAGCTCCCCGGAAAGCGCCTCCGGTGCCACGTACATCAGCGTGCCGACGAAGAAGCCGGCGCGCGTCAACCGTTGCTCGGGCGCGATGTCTGTATCGGTCGCGATACCGAAGTCGAGCAGCTTCACCTGCCTTGTCGCCGGATCGTACATCACGTTGTCCGGCTTCAGATCGCGATGCACGATGCCGACAGCGTGGGCGGCGTGCACCGCGTCGGCGATCTGCGTGATGATCGCCGCGACTTCATCAGCGGGAAGCGGCGCATTCTGCTTCACGTACCGCTCGAGCAGCTCGCCCTTGGCCCACTCGATGGCGAGGAAGTGAAGGCCAGTTCCCGCCTCGCCGACCTCGATGGTCTGCACCACATTCGGGTGGCGAACACGTTCACCGTAGCGCGCTTCACGGACGAAACGTGCGACGGCGGTTTGATCCTGCCGAAGCTTTTCGCGAAGTACTTTCACGGCCACCACGCCGTGCGTGGCATGGTCCGCTCGAAAAACAGCGGACGTACCGCCCTCACCGACTTCGTTGCGCAGGGTATATCCGGCGATCGTCTGACCGATCAGGTTCTCTTTGGGCACGGGCGAACCTAACGCCCTGTTGGGGGCGCTAGCAAGCGATGCCTCTTCCGGCACGCGCCTCGATGCGGAGGCCGCGGGTGTGCCGGGCGATTTCTTGACAAAAGATCATGGTGTTCCTATATAGGCGCCGCACGCCGGTTGGCGTGCTGAGCACCTCGATGCGCAGGATCGAATCAATCCGTTGGAGGCAGCGCGCAATGGCCAGAGGGAAAGTGAAGTGGTTCAATGACGCCAAGGGATATGGCTTCATCGAACAAGAGGGAGGCGAGGATGTGTTCGTTCACTTCTCCGCGATCGCGATGGACGGGTTCAAGACACTCGCCGAGGGTCAGGAAGTCGAGTTCGAGATCCAGACGGGCGCGAAAGGACTCCACGCTGCAAACGTGCAGCGCGTCTAGATCCTCTCGGTCATACGCCAGATCCTGCTGCCGCCTGCCTCACCTGGCAGGCGGTGCTGTTTTTGGGGCCCCGCGCGACGGCGCGGACGGACCGTGCGGCCGCAGTGCGTGAGTCGGTAATTTGTTGGTGTCCGCGGGAGGAGCACCTTCTTCCGGCACCCTGACCTCCTCGCTCGCTCCGTGACCGATCCGACTTTCTCAAGCACGACACCCCTCGCTGCGACCCGGCCTGACGCGCCGCGGGTGTTCCTCGTCGACGGGTATGCGCTGATCTATCGCGCGTTCTTCGCGCTGATCTCACGTCCGCTCACGACGGCGCGCGGTGAGAACACATCGGCGGCCTGGGGAGTGGTGAACTTTCTCCAACGGCTGCTGGCCACGCATCGGCCGGAATACCTCGGCTGGGTGCATGACTCGGGACTCAGCTTTCGGCATGAGCGCTACCCGGCGTACAAGGCGACGCGCGAGAAGCTCACCGACGAATTGCAGTCCGACTTTGACACGGGCATGGAGCGCATCTGCCAGCTGCTCGAGGCCTATCGGGTGCCTGTTCTGTCGTTGAAAGGCTACGAAGCAGACGACGTGATCGGCACGCTGGCCCGCCAAGGAGTGGCTCAGGGCGCGAACGTCGTAATCGTCTCGGGCGACAAGGACTTCCAGCAGCTGGTTCGGCCAGGCATCTGGCTGCTCAACCCGGGACGCGGCGGGCCAGCCGGCGTGGAGGAGCAGTGGGTTTCCGTGGAGAATGGAGCGGAGCGGCTCGGTGTGCCGCCACGACACGTGACCGACTATCTGGCACTGGTTGGTGATAGCTCGGACAACGTGCCGGGAGTGAAGGGAATCGGCGACAAAACGGCGCGTGAGCTCGTCGACCAGTTCGGGGATCTCGAAGCCATCCTATCCGCTGCTCCAACCCTCGCGAAAAAACGCCCACGGGAAGCGCTTCTCGAACACGCCGAGCTCGCCCGACTCTCCAAGGAATTAGTAACGATACGCGAAGATCTCCCAATGACGTTGGAGCTCGACTCGCTTTACGTACGCGAACCGGACTCGACACGCCTTCGTCAGCTGTTCGTCGAGCTTGAGTTCAATACGCTGGCGAAGTCGATCAGCGACACGGGAGTCACGATGTCGGCGACAGCGCCACCCGGCACGCCTCAAACCATGCCGCAGGCGACGCGACCTGCGACGAACTACGTCACGGTCGACACGATCTCGGCGCTCGAGGACTTGGTAGCACGCGCCCGGCGGGCGCCATACATCGCCATCAGCACCGAGACGGTGATCGAACCAGGCGGCTCTCAAAAGATCGATCCCCTCCGATCGATTCTGGTTGCACTCTCGATTGCGGTCGGACCAGGTGAAGCGTTCTACCTGCCACTACGCCATCGCGCGCGTCAGCCGGCACAGGGCGATCTCATGCTGGGTGACGAGGGGAAGGAGTCCAGTACCGACGCGGATGAGGCGAGCGAGGCCACGTCAAAACAGCCTCGTCCAAGCCGACCGCGGTCGGCAAAGTCCGCCGAGCCGGCGAGCATCGCGGCGCGGGCGCTCGCGAACGGTGCTTCCCTGGTAACAAACCTACCTCCGCTCGAGGACCCGTCGATGGCGCCACTTCGTGCGCTGCTCGAGGACCCAACCGTGGCGAAGGTGGCGCAGAACGCGAAGTACAGCCTACTCGTGCTGCGCCGAGCCGGCGTGACGCTCGGCGGGCTGGTCTCGGACACGATGCTGGCGAGCTACGTGCTGGATCCTGGTCGACGCTCGCACGGGCTCGACCTGCTCGCCCTCGAGTTCCTCGATCACACGATGACGAGCGTCGACGATCTGTGCGGCAAGGGAAAGCAGCACGTGCCATACGATGTCGTTCCGATTTCGTGTGCACGCGACTACTCGTGCGAAGGCGCCGACGTGACCTGGCAGCTCGAGCAGCGGTTCCGACCCCAACTCGAGGCCCAGCAGATCTACGAGCTGTATCGCGACGTCGAGGTACCACTCGTCAACGTGCTCGCCGACGCCGAATGGGCGGGGATCGAGATCGACGTTCCCTGGTTTGCTTCGATGAAGGAGCGGTTTGCGCGCGAGCGTCAGCGTGTGGAGCAGGAGATCTACAAGTCGGCGGGTGGCGAGTTCAACATCAACTCCAATCCACAGTTGCGCGAAGTGCTGTTCGAACGGCTCGCCCTGCCCATCCTGAAGAAGACGGCGACCGGTCCGTCGACGGATGTCACCGTGCTTCAGGAGCTCGCTGAAGCAGGCCACGAGTTGCCCGTCCTCCTCATGGAATATCGGGAGCTCTCAAAACTCGAGAGCACGTACATCGATGCATTGCCGCAAGCGATCAATCCACACACGGGGCGTGTTCACACGTCATTCAACCAGACGGTCGCCGCGACTGGGCGACTCTCATCGACCGAGCCGAACCTCCAGAACATTCCAATCCGGCGTGAGCTTGGTCGAGACATTCGACGGGGATTCATCCCGCGCAAAGGGTGGTCCTTTCTCGCGGCCGACTATTCACAGATCGAGCTCCGCTTGCTCGCTCATCTTTCTGGCGATCCGGCGTTCGTGCAGGCATTTCGATCGGGCGGCGACATCCACCGGCAGACGGCCGCGTTGATCTTCGACGTATCTCTCGACCAAGTCACGTCGGAGATGCGTGGACGAGCCAAGACGATCAACTTCGCGACCATCTACGGACAGGGCCCGCACGCCCTCTCTCGCCAGCTCAAAATCACCCATGCCGAGGCGAAGGAATTCATCGAGCGGTATTTCGAGCGCTTTCAGCGCGTGCGCGAATATCTCGACTCGATGGTCGAATACGCGCGCCACCATGGCTATGTCGAGACGATCTTCAAACGTCGGCGCTATGTGCCGGAGCTTCGCGACCGCAACTTCAACATCCGCGCGTTCGGCGAGCGGACGGCGGCCAATTCACCTATCCAGGGATCGGCAGCCGACCTGATCAAGATCGCCATGATTCGTATACACGAGCGTCTCGCCGCCGAGCGTCTCAGCGCCCGAATGCTGCTTCAGGTGCACGATGAGCTGGTATTCGAAGTCCCGAGTCAAGAGATCGAGGCTGTGCAGACGCTCGTCCAGGACGAAATGGAGCATGCGGCGACCCTCTCCGTTCCTCTGGTCGTCGATGTGGGAACCGGCCAAAACTGGCTGGAAACCAAGTTGGGTTGAGGGAAGCCGGATGGGCACCGTAGATCGTGGTGTGCCATTGCAGAGTGCGGCGAATCTGGCAATTCGAGTCTCCAATATCACGTTTACGGCAACGCGTTCGTAGATGCAACTACATATGCTGCATACAGTTACGCCTCATTGCCCAGTTCGGCATCTCCCTTGCCTTGCCTCTCGGTGCGCGATTTCACCGGTTCAGCAACTCCCTCCTCCCATCGCGCTGTATCCGCGGCATCCACGCCGCCCCCTCCTCGCTCGTCCAGGATTCCGCGATGTCGCGTACACGGACTGGCTTTACCCTCATCGAATTGCTGATCGTGGTCGTGATCATCGGCATTCTTGCCGCGATCGCGATCCCGAAGTTCCAGAATACGAAGGGGAAGGCGAACGCCGCAGCGCTTCGCTCAGATCTGCGCAATCTCGCCGTGGCGCAGGAAGCCTATTTCTTCACGGCGGCCTCGTACGCGACGGACACGGCGCTGTTGAAGTTCCGTCCGTCGCCTGGAGTGATCCTCACTCTCTCCACCCCCACACCGGGCGGCTGGGTGGCGACGGCAACGCACCCCCTTTCGTATCCGCTGCAGTGCGTGGTGTTCTACGGCGCGGTTTCGCCGACCCCGATCGCTGGCCAGGTGGAGGGCGTTCCGACCTGTCAGTAGCACCTCGGAAAGACAGCTAGGCGTGGACGCTGCGTCTGGAGACGAAGCGCCGACTCAGCTCTACCGAGAGTTTCGATTGCGGCGCGAAGGGATGATCCACGCAATGGACGGCGGTCTCTGGCTGCATCGGCATGTGTGGAAGGGGCGCCCGATGGCGCATCTCGTCTCGACCGACCGTGCTGCTCTGCTGCGCTATGGCGCACGGATCGGTATCCCCGCATCGCGGCTCCAGTTCAAGCCGCTCAAGGATCCGCGTACCGGTGTCAGATGCCCGGCGTGGCACTGGGACCTCGGCGGCCCGTTTCTGCCTCCACCACAGAACGCGAGCGTGCCTGGGCGGCCTCAACGCTCGGAAGCTGACCCTCGAAGCTAGACCGTCTTCGTTAACGCTCGCTCGAGCTCGATGGCGTCCGTCAGCAGCGAGTCGAGCTCACCGATCGCCCAACCTTGCAGTGTCGGATCTGCCCGCATGGCGAGATACGTGCGCGCTCGGCGTGCCGCACGATGTGGGCGCTCACGAAGCACCCGGTGCGCATGTGCCGACACAAACAGAAGTACGAGCGCCATAGCTGCCCATATCCACCCGAGCCACCGTACGAGTACCGCGGCCAGCGCGACGTACCAGGCGAAGATGAAGGCGATGCCGAACAGAATCGTACGCATCGCCGGTTGATCGCGTGATCGATCACCGCGCATCGACGCGAGCGCGAACCGTCGCGCGAGCGTGAGAGGAATCCAGTGCGTCCATCCGCCCAGCACGGTCACGGTGGACGCAAGCGCCGTCCAGAGACCCTCGCGCAGCACGAACCAGAGACCGGGACGGAGACGCGCCGAGATGCGAAGGTCCGACAGCGATACACCGCGCTGGGTCAGTGTCCGTTCAATTGCGCGAAGGCGTGTCGTGAGCGCATCTGTCGCCGCGATCACTGCGGGAGAAGCGCTCGCGAGCGCGGACGTCGCGGCATCGACACGACGGGCGATATCGAACTCTGTGTCGAGAGATCGCGGTGAGTCCAATGACGCCGGCGTGGACGCGATCGCTGCCAAAGTGCGCCCGAGCTCGACGGCACGCGACGCCTGGTCGGGCGTCGCGAAATTGAGCGTCACGGCGCGAAGACGCCCGTCGAGCTCCGTCGTGAGTGCCGTTGCATCGCGTGCGACTGCAGACGGCGCCCACTCGTCGAGCGCGAGCGCCTCGCCGATGCGAATCAGCACTCGGCTTCGCGGTCGTTCCTTCTCCTCGAAGATCAGCCCGATCGGTAGGATACGAAGCCCGACGGCACCCTCTGACTGGGCCTGAAGGGCCATTCGGGCTGCGCCGGACTTGAGTGGAGCGATCGAGGATTGATCGTGACTGATACCCTCCGGAAACACTAGAATCGCCTGTCCGTTCAGTAGTGACTTTGTCACCAATCCGAACGCGTCGGCATTCCGATCGCGCGTTGGCTGACGTGTCGAGCACGCGGAGGCTTCGTCCGTTGCGCGGCGGAGCGGAACCACGCCGACGGCCTCGAGCAACGCCGCCAACGCGGGTGATTCGAACAGAGTGGCCTTGGCGGTGAGCAGGACACGGCGCTGGAGTGTCGTCCCAACCAGCAACGGATCGATCAGAGCATTCGGATGGTTCGCGATGAGGACGAGCGGCCCCTCGCTCGGCACATGCTCCCGTCCCTGCACCACGACATCGGCGTAGTACCACCGGAGCGCGGTCGCCGCCGTGGCTCGCAGGATCTCGTACAGCATGACCGGTCAGGCAGTGCGTGCGCGTTCTGGCACTCGACGCAGCAACAGTAGCGAGAGTGCGAACATCAGGGCCACGGTCAGGACTGCCGCGCGGTACGCAACGCCGGTACCGACCGATGGCTCGAGCCCATCAACGGTGAGGCCCCAAACGAGCGGACCGGCGACAGCGGCGGCGCGCGCGGACAACAGCATGAGGCTGAAGTAACGACCGGATTCCTCCGGCGGGATCAGCGAGAGGAGGAGAGGGCGCTCGGCCGTCGGTACACCGCCGAAGATGAGTCCAATGCCGAGGCCGACCGCCCAGAAACCATTCTGCGTCGGTACGACCACCATGGCGATGAGCAAGGCGATCCAGGCGACAATCGTGATGTAGAGCGTACGACGCGCACCGATGCGATCGACCAAGCGGCCGGCGAGGTAACTGCCCAAGATCGCCGGAACGGTGAGCACGAGGAAGAGCGTCGTCTCCGCGCCTTGCTGGAAGCGCATGGCTTTCACGGCGTAGATGGCCATGAAGGACACGATCGTCCCGATGGCGTCCTGGTATAGAAACGACGCGAGGATGAATGACAGCGCGCCAGGATGACGTCTTGCGTCGCGAAGGGTGTGCGCGACGTCAGCGAAGGCGGCTCGCCAGTTGATCGGCGCGCGATCTTCACGCGGATGATGATCCCGGCAGAAAAGGAACAGGGGAAGCGAGAACAGGAGAAACAGCACGGCGGTCGGTACGAACGTCGACACGCGCCCAGCGTGGGCGGAGAACGGGATGACCGAGCGAAGGAAGCCGATCACGCCTTCTGGCAACCGCCCAAACAGCGGGACGGCTCCGCTAAAGAAGGGAAACACCATCAGAAGGCCGACGATCGTGCCGACGTATCCCACTGCGGTACCGATGCCCGAGAGCCGGCCGCGCTCGTCGGGTGGTACCAGATCCAGCATCATCGCGTTGTAGAAAGGCTGGGCCGCCTGGTACGCGTAGTTCGCGATGATGAAGGCGACGAGCACCCATCCAAATGTGCCGATCGTCGGAGCCCACCCCGCCGGGAGTGGCCCGCCTCCAATGATCTCGGCGCCGGCGAGCGGGAGGGTTCGTTGTCCGGTGATCCCAATAGCCGCGCACGCCAGACACGCGGCAATGGTGAAGCCGACGACCCACGGCTTACGCCGTCGTCGTGCGTCGGAGATGGCGCCGAGCACCGGTACGGAGAGCACGACGAGGATGGATGAGATACCATTCCCGACGGCGTACACGGTGTTGGAGGCATGCAAATCGGCAATGAGCCAGACGGAGAAGTAGAGCGTCGCGACGTTCATCGAGAAGATGGTGTTCGCGAAGTCGTACAGGGCCCAGCTGGCTCGTTCCCGGACCGGTGCGCGATGTGGGTGGGACGGGAGCGTCATCGTTCGGCCACGAGGTTTCGCATGCGTAGAGCTCCCGTTCGTGTTGACGCCCAGCAGCGGAGACGCAAATTACCTCGCATGTTCCTGATTCGCCTCCGCGACCTCGGTCCGATTCGTCGAGCATCGGTACCGCTGGTCGCGAGTGTGCTCTTCGCCGCGTGCAGGCGTGACGCACCCGTGGTGCGTGTGGACAGCACGGCTCCGACGGTCGCGACGACGTCAGACACCAGTACGCCAGCGCCACGCACGAACGGTTGGAATCTCACCGCTGGTCCCGTTCTGCTCGTAGCTGGACCATCGCCCGACGAAGCGATCGTATTCCTCGGTGTTCGCGGTGAAGGCACGACTCCCGCGCTCGACACCGGGGCTGTTGATCAGGGGGCAGTTACGCTGTTCGGTCGTGATGGCTCACGTTCCACCGCAACCCTGGAGCTACCAGCGGGGAACGATACCGCGGAGTGCCGCATCTGGCCGCTCCGGAATCTGCGAACGAGCGGAAAAGCAGGAACGTGGTCCGTGGGATTCGTCAGCGACAACGTTGGACCGGTACCGCTCGATTCCGTGGATGCGCTCTCCGCGCGAGACAGCATGGCGCTCGTGGCCGAGGCGTCGAGACTGGCGTCCGGGGTGACGGCGAACACCGCCCCCACGTTTCAAGGACTCCGCTTCACGGCGCACGACATTCGGCGGTTCGAGGCAGCCCCAGGGGTACAGGCGCTTGCCGCACAGTTGAGTCGTCGCGTCAATCAGGAAGCAGACCCGCAGGAAGAGCAAACGCTCCTGATCGCCGAGCGCGATAGCGGTGTCACGAGCGGGCCCTACCAGCTTGCCTACGCCGAGCGGGCGTTCGGCAAAGAGGACGAGGTCAGCACGAGTGAAGTGGTGGCCGCAGTTCGCATCGGTCAGTCTGGTCAGCCCTCGCTGGTCGTCGCACGCGAAGGAAACGACGGACTCGCGTATGCTCTGCTCGAACGATCAGGCGGCCGGCGGTGGAAGGTGCGATGGACGAGCGCATTGGCGAAGTGCACTGACTGACCACGTCGTCCCGCCGCCATCATCGTCGTGGTTCGAGCGCTTTGCCCAGCGCGGCTGGCGCTCGTGCCCTGCCGACGGCACCGGCCAGCGCGGCGAGCGTCAGGATATATGGCGCGACGAGAAAGAGCTGATACGGCGCGTTCCATCCCATGGCCTGAGACGCGAACTGTAGCGCGCTCGCTGCTCCGAAGAGCAGCGCCCCTCCTGCGACGCCGAGTGGTGTCCAGCGTCCGAGCACCACGATCGCGATAGCGATGAAGCCTCGGCCAGCCGACATGCCTTCAGCGAACGTCCCCGCCTGGGCGAGTACGAGTGTGCCTCCTGCGATGCCTCCCAGTGCTCCGCCAGCGAGAATCGCGATCGTGCGGATGCGATCGACGCGGAGGCCCGCAGCCTCGGCGGCCTCGGGCCGTTCACCGACCGCGCGGAGTGCCAGGCCGGCGTGCGTGTGCGCGAGCCACCAGGCGAGCGCGGGAGCAAGAAGGTAGACGAGGTAGGTCACTGGTGGCTGCGCGAAGAGCGCGGAGCCGAGGAGCGGCATCGCGGAGAGCACCGGGAGCGGATACGACGCGCTGGTGGGAATGCCGAGAGCAGCTCCGGAACTGCCGAAGAGCGTGCGGTAAAGCGTTCCCGTCGCGCCAACGCTCAGCAGCGTGAGCGCCGTGCCAGCGATGATTTGATCGGCGCGCAGGCCGATCACGCACAACGCGAAGATCGCTGCCACCAGCACGCCTGCCGCGAGTGCTACCGCGAAGCCGGCCGTCACCCCTCCAGCCGATGCACCCACGAGCGCACCGAACGCGCCCGCGAGGATAACCCCTTCCAACCCGATGTTGATGAGCCCTGCTCGCTCCACCAACAGTTCTCCCAGCGCGGCGAGCGCGAGGGGTACGGCCGTGCGCACCGTGGCCGCGATGAATGGCGCGACGACGTCGCTCATGCGTCCTCCGCTGCGGCGAGCGTGATCCCACGCGCGCTGATGCGGCGCACACGAACCGCCTGGGCGACGACCACCGCAAGGATGAGCAACGCCTCGATCACCGAGACCAGACTCGAAGGCACGCCCGCATCACGTTGCATGGCTCCCGCCCCTGCCTCCAACGCACCGAAGAGCACGGCGGTGAACATCACACGCCAGGGATCGAGACCGGCGAGGAGGGCGACGGCGATCGCCGTGTAGCCGTAGCCTGGCGAGATGTTGTCGTACAGCGCGAACGTGATTCCCAGCACTTCAACTCCGCCAGCGAGTCCGGCGAGTGCGCCGCTCGTCATGAATGCGCGCGTCGTCGTCGCCGATACGTCGATGCGTCCAGCACTCGCCGCTGCCGAAGGACTCTCGCCGACGGCGATGAGACGAAAGCCTGAGGCGGTGTGGCGAAAGAGCCATCCTGCGCTCCCAGTGATCAGCACGGCGAGCACAAGACCAACGTGCAGTCGTCCTGCGCCGGGGATGCGTGGCAGGTGCAGTGCCTCTACGATCGTCGAGCTCTGTGGATAGACTCGAGTTGGCTCCTGGAGCGGACCGCGGACGAGATAGGATACCGCGGAGAGCGCAACGAAATTCAACATGATCGTGCTGATAACCTCGAGCACGCCGAATCTGGCGCGCAGCACGGCGGCAATGCCGGCCCACGCTGCGCCGGCCAGCATTGCGACGAGCAGCGCTGTCGCGACGAGGAGCGGTGCGGGCAGACGTAAGGTCGGCACAACGAGGACGAGCGCGGTCGCCGCCGCGGCGCCGGACAGGAACTGTCCTTCCGCACCAATGTTGAAGACTCCGGCGCGAAATGCGACCGCAACCGCGCATCCGGTGAGCATCAACGGAATCGCCCGTACGAGCGTCGACGACGTGAACGCATACCAACTACCAATGGAGCCGAACCAGAGGGCCCGGAGCCCCGGGCCGACCGGATATCCTCCAACGAAGAGCAGAAGTGCCGCGCCGAGCACGATCGCGGCGAGCATCCCACCAGCGAGCCCAATCTCACCCAGGGGCGCGCCCAGTCCGGAGCGAGGTGGAGCCGTCTCTCGACCTTGTCTCAACTGGTACCCAGCATGGCTCGACCGATCGCCTCGCGATCGAGCGGGACCTCGTGGACCGTACCTCCTCGCGTGACGAGCACACGCGTCGCCAGCAGCAGCACCTCGTCGATGTCGTTCGAGTACATCACGACGGCTGCTCCTGCCTCGCTGGCTCGGTAGAGGCGCGCATGGATGCCGGCAGTCGCGCGCACGTCCAATCCCCGTGTCGGATTCTCTGCCACGATCGCGTGATGCTGTCCGTTTTCGGCGGTACGAAGCTCGCGCGCAACGACCAGCTTCTGTTGGTTTCCGCCTGACAGCGCGCGGAGCATGGTTCGAGAATCTGGAGCACGCACGTCGTAGCGTTGGAGCAATGACCGAGTGTCGGCGCGCACGGACGTCCAATCGATTACGCCGCGCCGGATCCCTGCCCCGCGCAACGCGACGTTCTCCGAGAGATCGCGATCGAGTAACACGGCGTCGCGATGACGATCTTCAGGAATGAACCCCACGTCGGCGGGACGAATCATCTTTCCGGACGAGGGCGCGATGCGTCCAGCGAGTGCGCGCAATAGCTCGCGCTGTCCACTTCCTTCGATGCCGGCGACACCAACGATCTCGCCTGCCCAAATGTCGAAGCTTGCCTCGCGCACGCGAACGACCCCGGTCGCATCGATGAGACTCAGGCGCTCGGCACGGAACACGATCGCCGCATTCTCTCGGTGCGTGCGTGCCGACCTGCCGGTCATGCTCGCCACACCGTTCACACCAGTCCTTTCGGCGCCAGAGCCGAGCATCGCATCCGACAGTGCGGCGATCGATGTCGTCGCCGCTGGCTGTGCGAGGACTGTCCGGCCGCGTCTGAGCACGGTGACGTCGTCGGCGACGGCGAGGGCTTCGTGGAGTTTGTGGGTGATGAGGACCACAGTGTTGCCCGCGTCGGCGTAGCTGCGGAGCCATCGCAACAGTGCCGTGGACTCCGCCGGCGCCAGGACAGCGGTCGGCTCGTCGAGAATCAGGGTGCGCGCGTTGCGTGCGAGGGCCTTGGTGATCTCGACTCGCTGTTGCGCGCCGATGGACAGCGACTCGACGCGAGCCCACGGATCGAGCGAGAACCCGGTTCGCGCCGCGATCTCGACCACGCGCTTCGCCACCTGGGCGACGTTCAACCTGCCGCGCGATCCGAGGGCGATATTCTCCACGACACTCATCACCGGGACGAGCGTGAAATGCTGATGGACCATCCCGATTCCTCGTGCGATCGCGTCGGAGGGATTCGCGACGGTGGCTGGCATTCCATCGATTCGCATCGTACAGGCATCGGCGTGTACGAGTCCGTAGACGATTCGCATCAGCGTCGTCTTCCCGGCGCCGTTCTCGCCCAGGAGTGCGTGCACCGTTCCCGCACGCACCTCGAACGTTGCGTCGTCGAGCGCAACGAATGATCCGAAGTGCTTCCGTACGTTCTCGAGCGCGAGCGCGGACCCCGTGTGGTGAGCAGGCGACGCCGTCATGTCGGTCCCTCGCCGATCAGAGGCCGGTCGGTGCGTCGATGAAGCTCCACGGGATCCCGAACGCGCGCTCGACCTCTCGGCCAACGGCACGGACCCCGAGCGTCTCCGTTGCGTAATGGCCGACGTAGAGAATCGCGATGCCCAGCTCCGGCGCTTCAACCGCGGTGTGGTGTGGTCCTTCCCCGACGATCAACGTGTCCACATCAAGTGCGGCCGCTTCGCGCAACGTCTCGCTCGAGGCGCCCGCACCAGAGCAAATGGCCCATCGACGCGTGCGGCGCCCGGGCTCCACTCCGACGCTGACCAGATGCCCGCCCTCGCGTGCAGCGAGAGCGGAGCAGCGCGCGGCGAGCGCCGATGTTTCGACATCGGCGTTTCCCATGACGCCGATCGTGATGCCCTGATACCGCGCGAAGCCGCCGGACGAAACGAGACCGAGCTCCTTCGCCAACAAGACGTTGTTGCCCATCATCGGATGGAGGTCGAGCGGAAGATGTGACGCGTACACCGCGATGTCGTGCGCGATGAGACGACGGATGCGCTCGAAGGCTCGTCCGCGCAGGGGCTGCGCGCCTCCCCAGAACAGGCCGTGATGCACGATGAGCAGCGTCGCACCGCGCTCGATGGCGCCGTCGATCGTTCGAAGCGAGGCGTCGACCGCGACGGCGCATCGCACGACCGGACCGACATGCTCCACCTGGATCCCGTTCATGGCACCGGGATAGTCCGGAACATCTTTGGTATGAAGCACCGTGTCGAGATGCTCGGCGATCTCCTGCAACGATGCGGCGTGAGGCGTCATCGTCAAGGACGCGCAGCAGATGCGTTGAACCGGCCCGCGCGCAGCTCGGTGCGCATCGAATCGACCGCGCGAAGAGCAGCGGACGGGACGCGTGACTGAAACACGGGGTTGAGCACGAGCGTGACCACATCGCTCTCCGTTCCGAGACGGATGACACGCGGCGTGAACGCATGCGCCTTCACTTCGCGTGCGATGGTGAGAAAGGCGTGCGGAAGATCGATCACCACACTCGCGATGGTGATTTCCGGCGCGAGTGTGTTCTGATTGGAGTTCGAGCCGACGACCAGCGCCTTCTTCGTCTCACGTGCAGCCTGGAAGACGCCGAGACCGGCGGCGTCTGCGTTTTGGAAGATGACGTCGGCGTTGCGGCCGATCTGCGCGAGTGCTTGCTCGCGACCTGCGCTCACGTCGTCCCAGTTGCCGATGTAGGACGTCAGGACGGCGATCGCTGGATTCACCGTCTTGGCGCCTCGCGTGAAGGCTTCGAAGCTTTCCTGGACCGGGGGGAGCTCAGTACCGCCGATGACACCGATGACATTCGTCTTGGACATCGACGCGGCAAGCATTCCGGCCAGATACGACGCGTCGGCGAACGCGAACTCGATGCCGGCCACGTTCTGTGCCGTGGCCGTGCTGGATGTGATCACGTAGACGGTCTTGGGGAAGTCTGGCCCGACTCGCTTTGCCGCGTCCTGGAATTCGTATCCGTGGCCGAACACGAGATCGTAGTTTTGCGCGCCATATTGACGAAACTGCTCCTCGAACTCCGCCGGAGTCTTCGTCTGGATATGGCTCACGGTCGCGCCAAGACTGTCCCGTATGCGAAGCAAACCCTGGTAGGCGCCCCCGTTCCACGATTGATCGCTGATTGGTCCCGGGGTCAACAGGGCGACGCGGAAGCGAGCCGCGGACGTGTCAGCGTGGGAACTGGCCGGTTTCCCGCTCTGCGGGTCTCCCTGACACGCGAGTGCGATGAGCAGAATGCCGACGCTGGATCCGCCAAAACCGCCAGTGTGGACAAGTGTGGAAAACCGTCGTTTCCAGTGACGCGAGGAATCCGTAACCATTTACCTATTCAGTAGTTGCGCGGATGTGGACAACGGGTGAAACATCTGCTTATGAGCTCAATCAAAGTCGCTGCGGGACGGTCCGAGCATCAGATCGAGCAGTCGTTCGAGGTCGTCTACACCGTAGAATGAAATGCGCAGGATGCCGTGTTCGTTGCCTGCGCTGTGAATTCGTACATCTGTTTGTAGTCGTTTCCGCAGTAGCTCTTCGATTCGGCGCGTGGCGGGATCGCTGACGATACTCTGCGTCGAATTCGATTTCGTTTGTGGAGATGGTTTATTGGTGGCGTCATCATGTCGCAATGATCTCGCTCTAATTTCGACTTCCCTCACCGAAAGCTGTCGTGCGATGATCTCATTCGCGAGTGCGAGCTGACGCCTGGGGTCTTTGATTGGGAGGAGGGCCCGGGCGTGGCCCGCTGTGATTCGCCCATCCTCGATGAGTTGCCGCACAGCGTTCGGTAAGGTCAGCATGCGAAGCAGGTTTGTGATGGTCGTGCGATCTTTTCCAACTGCATCGCCGACCTGCTGCTGCGTGAGCCCGAATTCATCGATCAGACGCTGATAGCCTTCCGCTTCCTCCAAGGCGTTAAGGTCGGTTCGCTGCAAGTTCTCGATCAGGGCCAGCGTCAGCATCGCGCGGTCGTCGAGATCGCGCACAACCGCCGGCACCTCCGTCCACCCGATCCGTGTAACGGCGCGGAGGCGACGCTCGCCGGCTACGAGCTCCCATCCGCCGGTCGGGCGTCTTCGCACCACGATTGGCTGCAATAGTCCGCTGGCCCGGATCGACGCTTCGAGCTCCGCGAGCTCTGGCTCGGCGAATGTGCGTCGAGGCTGGAAATTGTTTGGCAAGACGTCAGCGATGCGGATGTTTTGCAGATCAGACGATGGTCGTAAAGTCGCGTCAGCTTGACTGTTGCCGGCCCCTTCGCGCTGCAGCTTCCCGGTCGAGATGATGGCTTCAAGGCCTCTTCCGAGGCGTCTGGGAGTGTCGGCACTCATGCCGAGGCCCCCCGAGAACCAAGCGCCGGGGTCGACGTGTGTGCCACGTGGCTCCTCGCCTCTGCTGCCGTGGCCGCTTCCCGGCGAATGAGTTCGTGCGCAACCGCGATGTATGCCTGCGCGCCGATGCTCTGGACATCGTAGAGTGCGATTGGCTTGCCAAAGCTCGGCGCTTCAGCGAGCCGGACATTGCGGGGCACGATCGTATCGAACACCTGCGCCCCGAAATACTCGCGGGCGTCCGCTGCTACCTGCCGAGACAGGTTGAGCCGAGCGTCATACATGGTCAGCAACACTCCAGCGATCGCGAGCTCCGGATTGACGCTGTGCTGGATCAGATGGACAGTGTTCAACAGCTGGCTGAGTCCTTCGAGCGCGTAGTACTCGCATTGGAGCGGGATCAGGAGCGCGTCGGCCGCCGCGAGCATGTTCAGCGTGATCAGCCCGAGAGAAGGCGGGCAATCGATCAATATGAAATCGTACTCATCCTGGACGGCTCGGATCGAGCGGCGCATGCGCTGCTCGCGATCGCTGGCGTCGACCAGCTCCACCTCAGCACCGGCGAGATCGGGCGTCGCAGGGACGACGTCGAGATGCTGAAACTGCACGTGACGCAGCCGCGTCTCGGCGATTCCCGCTTCCCCGATGAGGATGTCGTAGGTCGTGCGCTCGAACGCACTCCGCTCGATTCCTACCCCGCTCGTGGCGTTTCCTTGTGGATCTCCGTCGATGAGCAAGGTCCGCCGCTCTGCCACAGCGAGGCTGGCGGCGAGGTTGACCGCTGTGGTGGTCTTGCCGACCCCGCCCTTCTGATTTGCGATTGCGATGACGCGAGCCACAGGATGCTTCCGTTGGGCGCCGGTGAGGTACTCAGAGGGGCCAGTCTGGCACCCTCGAGCGGGAAGAATCTCACAAGGCAAGAATCGGAGTGATCCTCCCTCCCGCGCACTGGAACCGAGCTTTTCCGCGGCTCCCTGTGATCCATAATGTACCCGATCGGAGATTTGCGCACGCCGATGATGAATAGTGTCACGTGGCACAATATAGAAGAGCCCGCTAGCTGCGGGCTCTTTCAACCGACGGACGAGCTTCCTACCTGGCGATGAACTGCCACCGCGCCGTCACGTAGACGTTGACCGTCTGCTGACCGGGGTTGATGGGCGTCGGCTCCGCCATCGCCATCTTTCTACTCGCGGCAAGATCAAACATGGGCCGAGGTGGGACGGTCGGACCTTGCGTGGACAGTTCGAGCAACCCACCGAGTGAACCGCCTGCTGCGGCGGCCATGGCTTCGGCATCTGCGCGCGCGCTCGCGACCGCAAGGCCGATGGCCTGTCGCCGTGGCACGTCGATGGACGACGCATAGAAGGACAGGGCGTTGATCATGTTCGCGCCGGCGCCAAGCGCCGCATCGATGATCGCACCCGCCTGGTCGACCTTCCTGGACTCAGCGCGAACGGAGTTCGTGACGACGTATCCTGCGACTCGCGGATTGCCGCCATCCTTGTCGTAGCGCATCTCGGGATACGCGGTGAAGCCCTCGGTGGAAAGCTGATCCTTCGTGAGCCCGAGTCGCCCTAACGCATCGAGAACCGCACGCGTATGCAGCGCATTCTCGGAAGCTGCACCGGCGGCCGTCGCAGCGCGCGTCTGCACGTTCACGAGCACCGACACTCGATCAGGCGTCACCTTCGCCTCACCCTGCCCAGAGGACACCAACGAACCCGGAAGACTGTTCGACAGCGCAGGCGTCTGCGCATGAACGACCTGGGGCAATGACGACACCACACCTAGTGAAGCCAACAGGGCCACCAGACGGACGAGAGTACGCGACATGAGCTCCTCACTGAAAAGGTGCGTTCTGACTGAATTACTACCTATTTGATACTAATTGCGTTCCTACCGATGCGTGATGCTCCACTGCAAGGCTGCGGCCCGGCGCACGCTCGCCTGGATCCATCCCCCGCCAAAGCGCTACGCAACGACGCGACTGGTCGCGCTTCATAGTGGGGACGCCGCATGCTTGCATGCTTGCACACAAAGGCGCGCCGATGCAACGCTGCACGCGCGGCTTACGGCTCTTCGTGGCGCGCCCAATCCGCGCGAAGAGAATCCCGTGAGATGCGCCAGAACTGTGGCGGCACGCCATCGCCGTCGGTGGGCGGATGAACGAGATAGACAGGGCGCGAGGGATACCGAGCGAGCAGCACGGAATCACGCGCATGCAGGTCACGGGCGTAGATCACGTTGTCCGACTCCGCGACGATGAATGGCAGATAGACCGTGAAGCCCGAGTGATCCTCCTGCAAGCGGCGCACGCACCGAGGGCCGTATCGAGTGCCAGGAAGCACTCGCTCGGAGGAGTCGGCCGAGAATGGCGACTGCACGACGCGGGCAGAGTCGGCGAGGAGCGGAAGCAACACGGCGCGCGCGGCCGCATCGCGTCCCCCTGTGCGCTCGAGTGAATCAAGGCCGCGCTCGATGGCGCACGCATCGACCCAGCGATAAACCGCCTGTGACTCCTGATGCGACAGGCCGACGGCCCAGAGCCGAACCATCAACTGAGCGCCCCAGCTCTCTCGGACGAACACCAACGCGTCGCGCACACCTGCAGCTCGCGCGGCGCCTTCGAGATCCCACCGCATCGTCTTCAATCCGCTTCGATACTGACCGGCGCGCAGCGGAATCGAAAACCCCACTGCGATGAGCGCGCAGACGACCGACGACGCGACGAGCACGCGATACGACTCGCCTCGACCCCATCGTGCGCGCCACTCCGCATACAGCCGCGCGGACCAGAGTGCGAGCGCCGGAAGAAGACACAGGAAGAAACGCGGACCGAGATAGAAGCCATCGTGCCAGTACGCGAAGTAGAGCAGGATCAACGCGGCGGACCCAGCGAGCAACACGCGATCCATTCGACGTAATCGCGGCGCGAGCGCGAGTGCCACGAAGCTGGCAACAAGCGAAGGAACCGGAGTCTCGAAGAGGTACGTCTGCAGCCTGAGGAAGTAGAGGCTCACCAACTCGAGTCCACGCGCCGGTGTGTGGGCCGCACCCCAAGGCGCGGCGTGAAAACCGATCGCGTGACTCTTTCCCCATAGTGCTTCGTAGCCGAACAGGAGCGGGGAGCCGGTCGTGCGCGCATTGAACCAGAGGAGCAGTCCAACGGGAATCGCCACACCGAGGCCCGACGCGAGCAACGCCCCGAGATGACGCCGGTCGCGAGCGGCGATCCACACCAGCATGATCGCGATCGGTGCCGCGAAAGCCGCTGCATCCACCGGACGAATCGTCGCGGCGAATCCGAGCCCGAAGCCGCACACGAAGCCCCACACCGATCGTCTTGCGGAAGCCAAGTCGATCGCCGTCGCGCGCTCGCATGCGAGCAGGGCCAACACCACGCCAAGCAGCGTGGGCACATGGTTCATCTGCGATCCGGACATGAAGACCATGTATGGCGCGCCCACGAACAGCAGGCCAGCCAACAGGGAAACGCCGGGTCGATCAGGCTCCACGCGTCGCGCAAGCGACACGAAACACGCGACAGAAAGCGCGCCGCAGAGCGGAACCATCAACCACACGGCGTGCACGACGACGCCGAGCGCGAGAACGGCCGGGCCCCCCGGAGGGAATTGGGAGAAGACACGCCCGTTCCTCTCGAGCAGAAAGAGGGCGCTGAACAACTCGGGTACGGCGTCGACGGTGCCGGCGATTCGTCCAGTGGCGAACAGGCGCGCTTGATACAACTGGATGACTTCGTCGACCAGCAGCGGGCGTCCCCCGAACACGTAGCGCGCCGAGAAGACGTACAGAGCGAGCGCGGCGAGTGAAAGCGCCGCAGTGGTAGTCCGGGGCCGACGCACCCAGACTCGGATCAACGGAGCGAGCGCGTCGTTCCGCCAAAGCGCAGGCACACGCCGAGCGACGATGACGTACAAGATCCCCGCGCCCACGGCGATCGCGCTTCCTGCCAACCACCCTTCGAGATCACCACCGTATCGCGGCCACTCGCGGCCACCGCGGATCCAGTTGACGATGGGAAGAAATCCGAAGGCGAAGACAACCGCCGCGGCGCCTCTCGCCCAGAGGCGATCCGAGCGAGATGGCGTCGTGGTGATCACCGTGCGTCGGCGCCGTGCGATTCCGCGTCCCCCGCGCGCCGGAGCTTCCCGATCTCGATCACCAGATTCTGCAGATCAGTGGGGCTCACTCCCGAGATGCCCGCCGCTTGGGCGAGCGAGTGTGGACGCACCGCAGACAGCTTCTGCCGCGCTTCGAACGACAATGAGCGCATGTCGGCATATGGCAGCGATGGATCCAACGTAAGTCCGCCCATGCGGCGCATCTTGTCCGCCTGCACGCGCTCACGCTCGAAATAGCCGGCATACTTCAGCTCGAGCTCCGTGCTCACCACGGCATCGAGTGGTAGATCACCACCGACACCGACCGCATGAAACAGATCGGCCAGTGCGACGTCCTGTCGGCGCGCCACCTCGGCGATGCGAACACTGTGTGCGAGTGGTGCGCTGTTTGCCGCCACGAGCACTGGTATCGCCTGTTCTGGCCGGATCGACGTCGTCTCCGCCAACTGTCGCGCCTCATCCTCGGCCGCGAGGCGTCGAGCGATCACTGCTTGCTCGGTCGCACTGAACAAGTCGAGCGAAAGTCCGATTGGAGCCAGACGCCGGAGCGCGTTGTCCTGACGGACGGTGAGCCGGAACTCGGACCGCGACGTGAAGAGGCGATATGGCTCGTCGACACCACGAGTCACGAGATCGTCGACGAGGACGCCGATGTACGACGACTCGCGTCCGAGCACAAGCGCCGGAGCACCGAGCGCGGCGGCGGCTGCATTGGATCCGGCAACCAGCCCCTGTCCCGCTGCCTCCTCGTATCCGGTCGTTCCGTTGATCTGTCCCGCGAAGTACAACCCCGGAATGCCCCGTACCCGCAGCGTCGCATCCAACTGTGTCGGCGGATAATAGTCGTACTCGATCGCGTAGCCCGCGCGAGTCATCGCAACCTCGTCGAGCCCGGGAATCGACCGGAGAATGGCGAGCTGCACGTTCACGGGGAGCGATGTCGAGAGGCCGTTGACGTACAGCTCGCGCGTGTCGTGCCCTTCAGGCTCGAGGAAGAGCTGATGGCGCTCGGCGTCGGGAAACCGTACGATCTTGTCCTCGACCGACGGACAGTATCGCGGTCCGCGCGAGGCGATCGCGCCACCGTACATCGCAGACTCGCCGATGTGAGTCGCGATGAGCTGCTTGCCCTCGGCGCCAAGGAAGGTGATCCAGCATGGAAGCTGATCGGGGTGACGCGTCGTACCGTTCGAGGCGCGTCGAGGCGCCGACCAGAAATGGGACCACGAGTAGTCGAACTGGTCGATCTCGCTCTCCTGTCGGACGAGCGCCTCCCACCGGACCGATCTGCCGTCGATGCGAGGCGGGGTTCCGGTCTTGAATCGTGCGACCTCGAGGCCGGCCTCCTCGAGCTGCTCGGCGAGATGGGTCGCCGAGCTCTCGCCGGCGCGGCCACCAGCGAGTGACGTCGTCGTGCCGATGTGGATGCGGCCGCGGAGGAAGGTGCCGGTGGTGATCACGACGGACCGCGCACCGAAACGACGGCCCTCGAGCGTCTCCACGCCCACGACCGCGTCGCCGTCGAACAGCAAGCGCGCGACCGTGCCCTGAATCGGTCGTAGCCGGTCGTGTTGCTCGAGCAGGGTGCGCACCGCACGGCGGTAGAGTCCACGATCGCACTGTGCCCGCGGAGCCCAGACCGCCGGACCTTTGCTTCTGTTCAGCATGCGGAACTGGAGGGACGCGAGATCCGTGGCTCGACCCATGATGCCGCCGAGGGCATCGACTTCGCGCACGACGGTTCCCTTGGCCACGCCGCCGATGGCGGGATTGCATGACATCTGGCCAATCGTCTCGAGGGCGCTCGTGATCAATCCTGTGCGCGCGCCGCGCCGCGCCGCGGCGACCGCCGCTTCGGTACCGGCGTGCCCTGCCCCGACGACGAGGACGTCGAACTCGGCTTCGAGGAAGCGGGTTGATTCGGCCATGCGCGGAAGATAGCGTCGGCCCCGAACAGCCGTGCGAGCGCCGTCAGTGGTAGATGGAACCGCGGAATGGAGGTACCTTCGCGCGAACCGATCCTTCTACCGGAGCGACTCGATGCCACTTCCCATCTCGCAGGGCGTCCCGACGCTCTTTCTCCGGCGCGAGTCGTACGAGCGCGCCGGTCTCACAAGAGCCGCGCTCGACGAGCGACTGGGGTTGACCGACGCGGAGTTTCGCGTCGAAGGCACCCTCATCGCGCTCGGCCCGATCTACGACGTCGATGCGCTCGGCACGCTCGTGGATGACCTTGAGCAGATCGGGCTGCTGTATTACGACGACTACTTCGAGCTCAGTGGAAGTTGGCCCGAGTGGCTCGCGGTGTTTGCAGGTACGACAGAGGGCGGCGTCGCTACAAAAGCTTCGTGAGCTCGTGGGTGGGCGTCGAGGGCGTGAGAGGGCCACGCCTCAACATCCCATGCCAGCCGCACTCGTAGCACCAGCTCGTGCGGAATTTCGGCAGCAGCCGGTTCGCAACTCGCGATTCGACGCGCAACGTCACCGCATCGCAGTTCGGACAACGGTCTCCCTCCGGCAGGAGGTAGAAGAAGATCACCGTTGCGGCGATTCCGCGGAGCAGGAAGAACCCCACGAACACCAACCCGAATACCACTGCGTCCGACATACCGCTCCTCGATGCGCGCCCTAGTAGGACGGACCTCACCGACGCCCCAACCGCCACATGCGTAGGTCGTACCAACTGCGGGTGCGATCGCCGCGCGCAACGACCTCTCGAGATCGGCGCGGCGGCTAGAGACGCTGTTCCACGATCGCCCAGGGTTCGACATAGGCGACCTCCTCGTCGAGCCGGTCGATGCAGACCTCTTCACCTTCGGCGATTGCGCTCTCGTCGATCGCGCGCGCGCGGACTGTTCGCTCCGCGCCGGCATCGGAAAAGGTGATGGTCCCCTCACCGGCCGACGGTATCGCGGCCGACACGAAGGCGAGGTGTCCCTGCAGCGCATACCGCGGATCCTCCGGATCATGCTCGGGCTGTAGCCGCGCCGTAGCGACGGCGAGTCGTGTGACGACCGCGGCCCAGACGAGGCCGAGGAGCAATGCCACCCCCATGCCGGAGCCCGTGGACATCGTTCCGTAGCGAGTGAGGAGATAGCCGGAGATGCCGAACATGAGGAGGAAGGCGATCACCGCCGGTTCCGAACGCCGGAGCGGCATGGCGTCTTCCGGCCGGAGGCGCCGGCGCTCCGCCCCGAAGAACATCACGCGCACCGCCAACAGCAGACCTGCGACAAAGGCGGCGAGGAAGAGGTACAGCATGTCGTCAGCGACCGAGGTTCGTGCGGAAGAAGGCGATGGTAAGCGGCCACGCCTGGCGCGCCGCGGCGAGGTTTGCGCCAGCCTGGCCATCTTGCTGGCGAAGGAAGCCATGCCCAGCGCCGGGGAAAGTATGGTGCTCGTAGGGCTTGCCCAATGCCTTCATCGCCGAATCCGTCGCTGGGACGGTCGCGCCGATGCGCGCATCTTCGCCGCCATACAGGCCAAGCACGGGAACCTTGATGCTGGCGAGTGTCGTGAGCGGCGTCGGTGCGGAGCCGTAATAGACCACTGACGCGCCCTGCCCGTCCGCGCTCGTCACGGCGGCGGCGAACGATGCCGACCCGCCCCAGCAGAAGCCCACGACACCAAAGCGGTGGAGCGCGGAAGGCCGGGTCATTCCGTATTGAGCGACTGCGGCGATCTGCCGTTGAACGTCGGCGGAAGCGAGGGAACGGATCGCCGCCGTCGCGGCGGACGCGGTTACCGTATCCGATCCAGGGACGGGTGCGACCTTGCCGGTGAGCAGGTCGGGAGCGATCGCAATGAAGCCGTCCGCCGCGAGCTGATCAGCGACGCCGCGCACCCACGCCGAGAGTCCGAAGATCTCGTGAACGACGACCACGACCGGCGCCTTGCTGGCACGCTCCGGGTAGACGACCCAAGCGCGGACGCTATCGGCCGGACCGGTCATGATCATCGCGTACTCTCCGTGACGCGGAGACTTCGCAATCCGATCGGCGACGGTGGTCGCCCCAGCCGGGATCGCCGCGTCGGACGACGCGGCGACCGCAGTCGTGCTCGAGGTTGCCATAGCGTCGTGTCCGGCGTGCGCGTCGCTTTCGGCGCTCCGCCGAGCGCAGGCGGAAGCGATCGCGATCAGGGTGATCATTGCGCAGCGGCGAGCGAGTACGGTGCCATGAGCAGAACGGCGATGACGCATGATGGAGGCTCCGAGTGAGGGCAAAGGTGGCTGCGAGCCGATGTGAGCTACATCGATCGGGCCGAAGGTCGATTCGACAAACAGACAGTGTCCGTACATCCTCGGCCCAGTGTTCTGAAAACGTTGGCTGACCCCCCTCATTTCGCGACCTACGAGCGAAGGAAATCGAAAATTCGCTCTTCGGCGTAGTACCGTGGGGCGAGCGGTGAGGAACCCGACACGAACCCCACGTGTCCGCCTCGTTCATGAAATTCTGCCGTCAAAAACGGGCTCTTCGCGGCAATGCGCTCCACCTCATGGAGAACGTCTGCCGGGAGAAACGGGTCGTCATAGGCGCTGAGCAGAAGCGTCGGGCGCCGGATACGGTCGAGAAATCCCAGCGAGCTCGATCGACGATAGTAGTCGCGGGCGTCGACGAAGCCGTGCACCGGTGCGGTCACCACGTCATCGAAGTCGTAGAGGGTACTGGCCTGCTCGAGCTCTCCAGCATCGAACAGACCCGGATGGCGAGCGAGCGCGGCGCGCGCCTTCGCCTTCAAGGTTCGCAGAAAGTGTCTGGTGTATACGCGCCCGAACCCGCGTTCGATGAACCGGGAGCCGCGCTCGAGATCGAACGGGACGGACACCGCAACCGCACGACGCACCTCGGAGGGTAATCGGTCTCCCTGCTCGCCGAGCCACTTGAGCAGCACGTTGCCACCGAGCGAGAACCCGGCCAGTACGAGCGGTTGGCCGGGATGCTCGCGCACCAGCCGCTGGACGACGAGATCGAGGTCGCTGGTCTCGCCGGAGTGGTACAGGCGGCGGGCCCGTGTCACGTCCCCATTGCAGCTGCGAAAGATCAGTGCATCGGCGCCCCATCCCAGCCGCTTGGCTTGCGCGAGTACGCCCAGCAGGTAGTGAGAGCGAATCGTACCTTCGAGCCCGTGAAGCACCAGGAGGCGCGGTGTCGAGGTGGACGCATCACGCGGCGGATCAACGCGCCGGAGCTCCAGCTCGTCGCCATCGGGTGTCTCCCACCGCTCACTTCGCGTCTCGAGCACGGTGCGGCGCACGAACTTCCCCCACAGTGTGCGGAGATGTGCGCCCGGTACCCACCACGCGGGGGTATAGGTATACTCGCTGGGGCGGCTCACGAGAGCGTCCACGAACGAGTCGCGGCGCGGACCCAGCATTTCATCATCGCAACCCTCGCGCATGGACGTTCAGATCTTCGGCGTGAAGAAGAACGCGGAAACCAGAAAGGCGCTGCGCTTCTTCGCCGAACGTCGAATGAAGACGCACTTCGTGGATCTGATGGAGCGAGCGGCCTCGCGTGGCGAGCTGCTTCGCTTTGTCCAGAAGTTCGGAGCTCCCGCGCTGATCGACGAGAGCTCGCGGCGATATACCGAGCTCGGACTGCGAACGGCGCGATATGGAGACGAACGGTGGCTCCAGATCCTGATCGACGAGCCCCTCATACTGAAGATGCCGCTCGTCAGGCACGGCAATGCCTTGACGATCGGTTCGGCGGAGACGACGTGGAAGAGCTGGTTGGCGACATGATGGATTCTCAGACGCACGCAGGTCCGCCGTGACACAGGTCGCCGTGGGCGGAGCGGGCGTGGAGTTCGGCGCGACGACACTCTTCACCGACGTGACGTTCACCCTTGCGGCTGGTGAACGCTGGGGCGTCGTCGGCAGGAATGGAACGGGCAAGACGACCCTGTTCAAGCTGCTGACCGGCGATCTCGTTCCATCGCAGGGAACGGTCTCACGGCAGAGTGGACTGTCTCTTTCCCTCCTCGGCCAGCATCGCGACTTCGGATCCGCCGCCACCGTCTGGGAAGCCGCAGCGGGCCCGTTCGCCGATTTGCTCGCGCTCGAGCAGTCGCTCGCGGAGCAAGCCCACGCTCTCGCGGAGGTGAGCGATGACGCGGCACTGTCGCGCTATGGTCGTGATCTGGAGCGATTCGAGCGAGAAGGAGGATACACGATTGCCCCCCGAGTCGACGCCGTTCTGCAGGGACTTGGATTCGAGCCAACCGCCGCCCGCGAACAGCCACTCGAGCAGCTCAGTGGAGGCGAGCGCGGCCGAGTCGGGCTCGCGCGCCAGCTCGTGGCGCCCTCCGACATCCTGCTGCTCGACGAGCCGACCAACCATCTCGACCTCGAGACCACGCGCTGGCTCGAGCAGTATCTCGCCGAGAGTGAACGCACCATCGTGCTGGTCAGCCACGATCGCGCCTTCCTCGCCGCGGTCGTCGACCACGTTCTTCACTTCGAAGGTGGAACGGCGACCCCATACGCGACTGGCTACGAGGCATTCGTCCAGTTGCGGCAGGAACGGCGTCTCGCTCAGCAACGCTCCTTCGACAAGCAGCAGAGGGTCATTGCGAGCGAGGCCGATTACATCGCCCGTAACCTTGCCGGACAGAACACCAAGCAGGCCAAGGGGCGCCGGAAAAAGTTGGAACGGCTGCCACGCCTGAGCGCTCCCATCGGAGAGGAAGGAACGATGTCGCTGCGCCTCGACATCGCCGAGCGGGGAGGCGACCAGGTCGCCGTCGCAGAGCACGTCACGATCTCGGTGCCGGGTCGCACCCTGATCGAGCGCTTCTCCGGGCGAGTGATGCGCGGCGACCGGCTCGGGATCCTCGGCCCGAACGGCGCCGGCAAGTCCACCCTGCTCAAGGCGCTGGTCGGCGAGCAGTTGCCGGAAGCCGGCGAGCTCAAGGTGGGCAACTCGATCAAGGTTGCGTATTACGATCAGCAGCTTGGCCAGGTTCCGCTCGAGAAGACGCTGTATGAGGCAATCTCGGACCTGCGGCCGCAATGGGAGCGACGGCTCGTGCAGGGCCATCTCGGCCGCTTCGGTTTTTCCGGCGATGAAGTGCAGAGAAAGTCGCTGACCCTGTCCGGCGGTGAGCGGGCGCGTGTGGCGCTCGCGATGATGATGCTCACCAGGGCGAACCTTCTCGTTCTCGACGAGCCGACGAACCACCTGGACGTCGAGACGATCGAAGTGCTCGAGGACGCGATCGAGGGGTACGAGGGGACCGTCATTCTGGTGAGCCACGACCGGGCGATGCTGCGAGCGCTTGCGACCAAGGTGTGGGTGCTGCACGAGCGGCGCGTCACCGAGTTCGATGGCAGCTTTGCCGAGTGGGAAGTGGTGAGCGAGGAGCGAGCCCACGCGGCCTCGGTTCGCGCGTCGGAAGAGGTTGCGCTCCGGCGAATGGACGAGAAGAAGCGGACAGCGCGGCGCGACGAGCGTCCGGCGTCGTCCGATGCACGGCGGACGATGCGCCAGGCACAAGAGCGGGCGGCGCTCGCCGAACGCGCGGTCGCCGAGCTGGAGCAGGAAGTGACGACGCTAACCGGGACGCTCGACGACCCGGAGCTCTATACGCGTCCTGGCGGGGTAGCAGAGGCACACCGGCTGGGCGCTCGTCTCGACAAGCTTCGCGGCCGTCTGGATGCGGCGCTCTCGACCTGGGAGCAGGAGACGGCCTCGCTCGAAAAGCTCGAGCGTGCGACCAGCCCCACTCGTTGATGGAGAACGTTCCGTGACCCCCTGGGTCCAGCGCCTGTTGATCCTGAACGTCCTGATGTTCTTCGTGCAGCAGACGTCACCGTCGGTCACTCCGCTGTTGGAGTTCGTACCGGCGTTGATCCTCTCACGTCCGTGGACGGTCGTCACCTACATGTTTCTGCACGCCGGCCTGAGCCACATCTTCTGGAACATGCTCGGCCTGTACTTCTTTGGTCCACGGGTGGAAGCCCGCATGGGGCCGGAGCGCTTCATCGTCCTCTACCTGCTCAGTGGGCTCGTCGGCGCACTGGTCTCGTTCTTCCTCGCGCCGAGGGTTGGCGTCATCGGCGCATCGGGCGCCGTGCTCGGCGTGCTGATGGCATTCGCGCGCTTCTGGCCGCGAGAGCAGCTACTGATCTGGGGGATCATCCCGATCGAAGCGCGCTGGCTCGTGATCATCTACGCGGCGCTCGATCTCTGGAGTGGATTCGGCGGATCGCGCGCCGGCGTGGCGAACTTCGCGCATCTCGGCGGCTTCGCCGGCGCGTTCCTTTACCTCCTCTATCTGGAGCGGCGTCAGGGAGCGAAGCAGTTTCAGAAAGCGGCGATCCCCAAGGTGTCGGATCCCGCGCTCGGCAACTGGCGGAACGTGGACCGTAACAGCATCCACTCCGTCAACAAGGAGGAGGTGGACCGGATCCTCGACAAGATCAGCGCGTCGGGGATCGGGAGTCTCACGCCGCAGGAGCGACAATTCCTGTCGAACTTCGTGCCTCCGGACGACAGGAAGCCGAGCTGAGAGAGTCTAGAACTCTCCGATGAAGCCGATCTCGGTCTCGAGCTCGTGACCAAGCCGCTCACGCACGGTGCTCTGTGCGTGCCGGATCAGCGCGACGACGTCCGCGGCGGTCGCGTGTCCGAGATTGACCATGATGTTGGCGTGGATGTGCGAGATCTGCGCATCGCCGATGCGAAATCCCTTGAGCCCGCACTGATCGATGAGGCGACCAGCACCGACCCCTTCGATCTTCTTGAAGATGGAGCCGGCACTCGGATGCCACTCGAGCCACGGATGGCGGGAGCCGCGCCAGCTCAGATTCTCCTGAAGAATGCGATGCATGATCGCCGGATCGCGCGGCTCGAGCTGAAAGGTGGCGGCGAGCACGACGTCCCTGCGGTGGTGCAGGATCGTGTCGTCGTACCCGAACTGCATGTACGCCGCGTCGACGGTCTGGCGCTCACTCTCTTCAGTGAGCAATTCAGCCGTGCGAAAGACCTCGGCGATGAACATCGTCCGTTCGCGCTCAGGGGCGGGCGAGAGGAAGTGCAAGTTCTGCCAGATCGCGCCGCCAACAGTGCTCGGAATGCCGACGTAGTGCTCGAGTCCGGACCATCCTCGACGGACGGCTTCCGGAATGAGGTTGGACATGACGGCTCCGCTCTCGACCCAGAGCGCACCATCGTCGCCGAAGGTGAAATGCGATGCGACATTTCGGATGACGAGGCCCCGCACTCCCTTGTCGGCCATGAGCACGTTCGCGCCGAGGCCGAGCACGAAGTACGGAACCTCGGCCTCGCGTGCGGTTAGGATGGCGGTGGCCAGTGCATCGGCCGACTCCGCTTCGTAAAACAGATCGGCCGGACCGCCGATCTTGAAGGTGGTGTAGGGCGCCAGCGGTTCGTCTCGTCTGAGGCGAGGACCAGAGAGCGCGGACACGACATGTTCGAACGCCGCCGGCGAGAAGGCCGCGGCCGGCGACGCGAGAGACTCGGAAGGGAGTGTGGACATGGGCGAGGGAAAGAAATCATGAGCGTCGAGCATTCGCCACCGCGCCGCGTCCTGGCGCACACGTGGCTCGTCGGTGCGCTGTTCACTCTCATCGCGATCGCGCCCCTTGCGGCACAACGCGCCGAGCTCGAGAAGCGCATCCGTCGCGACACGCTGCCCAATGGACTCGAGATCATCGTCGTCGAGAACCACGGCGTCCCGCTCGCGACCATCGAGGCCGACGTGCGCAACGGCTCGTTCACGCAGTCGTCGAGCTTCGAAGGGCTATCGCACCTGTACGAACACATGTTCTTCAAGGCCAATCGCGACTATCCGGAGCCGGAGGCGTTCGTGGCGCGCGCATCCGAGCTCGGCGCCGTATTCAACGCGACGACGCAGGAAGAGCGGGTGAATTACTACCTCACCGTGCCCTCGGACAGCACGATGCAGGGGCTCGCACTACTCGCCTCGGCTCTGCGGCAGCCGCTGTTTCTGAAGGATGAGCTCGAGCGCGAGCGTTCGGTCGTGATCGGTGAGTATGATCGTGTCGAGTCCGATCCGTACTATGCGCTCACGACGGCCACTGGAAAGGCGTTGTGGGGCCGTGCGTGGAGTCGCAAGAATCCACTCGGCGAACGAGAGGTCATCCTCAAGACGACGCCGGAGCAGATGCGGACGATCCAGCGGAAGTACTACGTCCCCAACAACACGGCGCTGATCGTGACGGGGGACGTGGACGCGACGCGCATCTTCGCCGCGGCTCGCCAATATTTCGGCAGTTGGGCTCGCGCGGCCGATCCTTTCGTGACCGACCCGGTTCCTCCCGTGCCTCCGCTCATGCGCAACGTGGGGATCGTCGTGGAGCAGCCGGTGAACACCGTGCTCGCCGAGGTGCAGTGGGACGGTCCGGGCGCGCACGCCGATCCTGCCGCGACGTACGCCGCCGACGTGTTCTCCGACGTGCTCAACCAGCCCGGCTCTCGATTTCAGCGCAAGCTCGTGGACAGTGGTCTCTGGCAGTCGCTCGGAGTGAACTACTACACGCTGAACCAGGTGGGACCGATCACGATCAGCGGAGAGGTAGCGCCCGACAAGCTGCGTCCGGCGCTGGCCGCACTGCACCGCGAGCTCGCCGAGGTCATCAAGCCGGGCTACATCACCAGCGACGCCGTCGACGGGGTGAAGCGAACGCGAATCGTCGGCACCATGGAGAGCCTCGAGCGCTCCTCTGGGTTTGCGCACCAGCTGGGATTCTGGTGGGCAGTGACTGGGCTCGACTATTTCTTCGGCTACGTCGACACGATGGGCAAGCAGACGCCGGGCGATCTTCGCTCGTATGCCGCACGCTACATCGTCGGCAAGCCGCACGTCACGGGAGTACTACTCTCGCCAGACACGCGTCGTGCGCTCAAGCTGACTGAAGCCGAGCTGGCCGGCACTGGACTCGTGCCATGATGCGTGCGATCCTGCCCTTTCTCGTCGCGGCGCTCGTGACGAACGCCACGCCATTGCGCACCGCGAGTTCCGCGGCTGCTTCCCTGTCGCCCGGGATGGCAATAGCGCCGGACACGGCGATCACCACAAAGTTCGACGTCGACGGTGTGCGGGTGATCCTCCGTCGCAACACGGCGAACGAAGTGATCGCGGCGAACCTCTACTTCCTCGGTGGTGCTCGGCAGCTCACGCCGCAGAACGCTGGCATCGAGGGGCTGCTGCTCCTGGCGAGCGAGCGAGGCACGAAGCGTTTCCCCGGTGCGAGCGTGCGCCAGCAGACGGCGACGCTCGGCAGCACGATCAACATCGAAGCCAACTCCGATTGGAGTGCGATCGGTCTGCACGCGATCCGGAGCACGTTCGATTCGACGTGGGCCCTCATGGCGGACCGCGTGATGGCGCCGACGCTCGCACCGGCCGAGGTGGAGATCGCGCGAGAACAGCTCATCGCCGGTGCTCGACAGCGCAGCACGCAGCCGGACGACGCGGTGGAAGAGCTGGCGGACAGTCTGTTGTACGTGAACCATCCGTACGCCCTGCCGGCCACGGGCACTCCCGCGTCCCTCGCGGCGATCACCATCCCGCAGCTGCGCGAATATCACGCGCAGCAGTTCGTCACGTCGCGCATGCTGCTCGTCGTGGTGGGCAACGTCGATCGGCCCAGCCTCGAGCGCCTCGTGCGCGGAACGATCGCCACGCTGCCGCGCGGCTCCTACAAGTGGACGCCGCCGCCCTCGGTCGCGGCCAGTGGGAAGGCGTTAGCGATCGACAGCCGTCCGCTGCCGACGAACTACATTCGCGGCTACGTCTCCGGACCACCGGCAACGAGCCGAGACTACGTGGCGCTTCGTGTGGCGACGGCGGTACTCTCCGGTCGCCTGTTCACCGAAGTGCGCTCACGCCGGAACCTGAGCTACGCCGTGGAGGCACCGTTCGAGGAGCGCGCGCAGGCCGTGGGCGGATTGTACGTGACGACGGGAGATCCGAACGCCGTGCTCCGGATCATGCGCGACGAGCTCACGACACTTCAGAACGAATCCGTGGATCCGGACGGCCTGAAGCGCCTGGAGCAGCAGTTCATCACCGAATACTTCCTCAAGAACGAGACGAACGCCGACCAGGCGAACGTCCTCGCGCGCGCCGAAGTGTTCGAGGGGGACTATCGCGCCGCCGACCGCTTCATGGAGAGTCTGCAGCG
Source organism: bacterium (assembly GCA_039933415.1). Taxonomy (GTDB): domain Bacteria; phylum Gemmatimonadota; class Gemmatimonadetes; order Gemmatimonadales; family Gemmatimonadaceae; genus AG11. The sequence goes on along the minus strand of JBDTOD010000001.1, from coordinate 34,405 downwards.
CGTCACGCCGGAAGACGTACGCCGCGTCGCTCGGCAATATCTGAAGGATTTCCGGTTCGCCTATGTGGGCGACGCGAGCAAGCTCGATCGCGCGTTGATCGCGCAATTCTGACCGACTCGACGCGGGTCAGCGTCGTGGGGCGCCGATCCGCGTCACGAGAGTGCGCCGCACGTCTGTCAACGAGCCGCCGACGGAATGCAGCGCGACGAGTGCGTGAAACACGAGGTCGGCGCATTCCTCCACGGCGCGAGTCACGTCATCATCGGCGCACGCCGTCACGAGCTCGGCGCTCTCCTCGCCGATCTTCTTGAGCCGCAGGTTCCGATCGCCGAGGAGCCGGCGCGTGTAACTCGGCTTTCCTGACGCATCGTCGGGCGCGCCTGTCTCGACCGCACGCGCATCGATCGTCGCGTCGAGCACGCCCAGCACATCGGCCGCGAGCGCGCGCTCGCCGAAGCAGGATCGCGCGCCCGTGTGACACGCCGGCCCGTCCGAGTGCACGCGCGCGAGCACGGCATCGCCGTCGCAATCAATGGCGAGCGACAGCACACGCTGCACGTTCCCGCTGGTCGCGCCCTTGTGCCAGAGGCCACGGGTGCGCGACCGGTAGTGCATCTCCCCGGTCGTGATCGTGTGCTCGAGTGCCTCGCGATCGGCGAACGCCACCATCAGTACGGCGCCGCTGTCCGCGTCCTGCGTTACGACGGTGACCAAGCCACCGCTCTTGGTGAAATCGAGCTGATCGAGATCGAGCATAGAGGTCACGAGGCGGGTGATGGAGACGGCGGCCAGGACTGCGCGAGCACGGCCCGGACGTCGTTCGCGAGCGCGCGATTGGTCGCGATGGCGCTCCCGCCGAATGCCGTCGGCACACCAGACCAATCCGTGAACACGCCGCCCGATTCCTCGATGATCGGTTGGAGGGCAGCGGCATCCCAGGGCGAGAGAATCGGATCGCACATCGCTTCGGCTCGACCGGTGGCGACGAGCAGGTAGCCGAAGCAGTCGCCCCAGGTCCTGCTCACCGACGCGTCGCGCGAAAGCTCGAGCCATCCGGCGCGGCGTTCGGGTCGCTCGCGAAAGCGCTCGTCGGTGGTGAGAACCGTGGCATCGGTGAGCACATCGATGGCGGACACGTGGCAGCGGCTGCCGTTCCACCAGCACCCCGCGCCCGGTGCCGCCGCGACCAGTTCCTCGATGGCGGGAAAGTAGGCCGCACCGGCCAGCACGCGATCTCCCTCGCAGAGCGCAACGAGCGATCCCCACAGGGGCGCGCCGCGTACGAACGACTTCGTGCCGTCGATGGGATCGATGACCCAGCGACGACGCGCACCGGGGCGCTCTTCGCCGAGCTCTTCGCCGAGAATGCCATCCTCCGGGAACCGCGCGCGTACCCAGGCGCGCGCCGCCTCTTCCGCCGCACGATCGGCCACCGTCACCGGCGAGCCGTCGGCCTTCGTCTCGACGGTGAGCCGCGATCGGTAGTGCCGGAGCGCCACGAGCCCCGTGATGCGCGCCAGCTCCGCCGCCGGCGCGACCCGCTCGTCGAGGGCGAGCCCGCCGGCATCGGCGCGTACGTCGCCAGGACGACGAATGCTCACGCGGCGCGCACCGGCAAGTGCGCGGCGCGCATCGCGTCCTTGATGGCGCGCACGGTGGTCACGCCGTCGTGCAGGATGCCGGCAAGTAGCGCGGCGTCGGCCCCCGCGTCGGAGAGCACCTCGCACACATGCGCCGCCGTACCAGCACCACCCGACGCGACCACGGGAACGGCCACCGCGGCCGACACCGCGCGCGTGAGCGCGAGATCATAGCCCGTGCGTGCACCGTCGCGATCGATGCTCGTGAGCAGTATCTCGCCCGCGCCGCGATGGACGCATTCGGTCGCCCACTCGACAGCATCGAGCGGCGTCGCTTCACGGCCACCTTTGATGTGCACGCGCCATGTCGTGCCATCATGCTTGGCATCGATGCTCGCGACGACGCACTGCGACCCGAAGCGCTCGGCCGACTCGCGCAGGATCTCCGGTCGCGCCACGGCCGCGGAGTTGATGCTCACCTTGTCTGCACCGGAGCGCAGCGCCAACCCCACATCCTCGGCGGAGCGGACACCGCCGCCGATGGTGAGCGGCACGAACAGACGCTCCGCCGTACGCCTCGCCACATCGAGCAGCGTGCCGCGCTCCTCGGCGCTGGCCGAGATGTCGAGGAAGACGATCTCGTCGGCGCCCTCGAGCTCGTAGCGCGTCGCCAGCTCGACCGGATCGCCGACATCGCGCAGCTGCACGAACTGCGTGCCCTTGACCACGCGGCCGCCTTTGACGTCGAGGCAGACCACCAGGCGTCGCGTGAGCACTTACGCGTCACCCTCGACGCGAAGTGCCACGCCACCCTTCGTGCTGAAGACCGCGCCCGAGTCGACGAACGCATCGCGCACGGCGAGGCCGAACGACTTGAAGGCCGCCTCGACGACGTGGTGCCGATCGGTGCCGCGCAGCACGCGAAAGTGCAGCGTTGCCTTCGCGTTGTCGCTGAGCGAACGCATGAAATGATCGTACAGTGTGCTCGGCAGCGGTCCGCGGTAGTACGGCCGTCCGCCGAGATCGAGCGCGCAATGCACGAGCGCCTCGTCCATCGGCACCGTGCGGTCGCCGTAGCGTGCCGCCGTGGCGGGCAGAAGCGCCGCCAGCGCCGCGCCAACACAGATCGCGACGTCCTCGATGAGATGATGCGGCAGGTCACCTGTCGCGGTGATCGTCAGGTCCAGTCCACTGTATCGGGCAAACACGACGAGCATGTGATCGAGAAACGGCTGGCCCGTCGCGACAGCCGCGCGGCCCGTGCCTCGCGTCAGCTCGCAGCGGATCGTGGTCTCCTTGGTCTCACGAACGACGACGGTCATCGCGCAATCTTGGTGAAGGACATGAGAGAATCGTAATTGCCGCGACCAATCATTCGCTGAACTCGCCCGCCACCACCACTGGATCCAACGCGCCGGTGTAGAGGGCCATGCCGATCACCGCGCCGGCGACTCCGCGATGCTCGAGCGCACGCAGATCCTGCATCGACGACACGCCGCCCGACGCATACACCGGAAAGTTGGAGGCCTCGACCACGTCCTCCATCAACGGGAGATCGGTCCCCTGCATCTGCCCCTCCTTGTGCACCGCCGTGACCAGCAGGCCCCCGAGCGGAAGGATGTTCAGGTCTTCGATCACGTCCAGGATGTCGAACGGCAAGGTGTGCGCCCACCCTCGCGTCGTCACTTTGCGCTCACGCACATCGCAGGCGACGATGAGCTCTCCGGGATGCCGGTGTGCCAGCTCCGCCACCCACTCACGCTCCTCGAGCGCACGCGTGCCAATGATCGCGCGGTCCGCTCCCGCCGCGAGCAGCTCGTCCACCCGCTCGTCGGATCGAACGCCTCCGCCCACCTGCACCGGAATACCGAGGTCGGCGAGAATGTCCCGGATGATCGAGAAGTTCGAACCACGACCAGTCGCCGCGTCGAGATCCACGAGGTGCAGCCGGTTGAAGCCATAGCGCTCCCAGCTCCGTGCCACCTCGAGCGGATCGTCCAGGCGAACGCGCTCCTGGCTGTACGATCCTCCGACGAGCTGCACACAGGCACCATCGCGCAAATCGACTGCTGGAATGGCGATCATCGAGCTCCCTTGGTGGCGCGTGCCTCGTCGAGGAAGGCGTGCAGGAAGCGCACGCCGGCGGACGAGCTCTTCTCCGGATGGAACTGTACGCCCAGGGCGGACCCCGCGCGGACCACGGCAGGGAAACGATCTCCCTCATGCTCGCTCCATGCGACGACCGTCGATGGATCGCTGGGTCGGCACACGAAGCTGTTCGCGTAGTACGCGATCGGAAGTGGCGCGGCATCGAGAAGCGGATCCTGTGTGTCGAGCAGCGTATTCCATCCGATCTGCGGGACACGCTCGGCCGCGAGCCGTGAGACGCGGCCGGGAATGAGACCCAGGCCTGCGCCTGCTCCCTCCTCGCTCGCGTAAAAGAACAACTGCATGCCGAGACAGATCCCGAGCGTGGGCAGGCCATCGACGATCGCGCCACGCATCGCCGCGCGGCCGGGCGCGAGTCGAGCGGCCGCAGAGCCGAACGCCCCGACGCCGGGCAACACGAGGACATCGGTCTCGATCGCACGCGTCGGATCGGTTTCCACAGCGACGGTGACGTCCGCCGTCTCCAGCGCCTTGCCGAGCGAATGAAGGTTGCCCGCCCCGTAATCGAAGATCGTCACTCGCATGCGAGCGCCTCACGCAATGCTTCGAGAACCCGCTCCATCACCGCCCACGGTCCCACCCCGATGCGGAGCGCCTGCCCCTCCGATGCCTCGAGCACCGAGAGCGCGCGTGGCAGACCGCTCAGCGCGCGCACCAGCACCCCGCGCTCGCGCATGGCGTGCGCCAAGGTAGCGGCTCGTGCGGTGGGGACGAACACGAAGTTGCCAGCCGAGGGCGCAGGGTCCAGACCGAGTGCTCGAATCTCCATCGACAGTCGCTCGCGAATCCGGATCGCCAGCGCCACATGTCGCGACACCCACCCCAGTCCGTCGGGTTCATCGCCCAACGCGGCCAGCACGGCCGACTCGGCGAGCGCGTTCACCTTGTATGGTCCGCGTGCACGAGAGACGAGATCGATGACCATCTCGCTCCCCACGCCGTACCCCACGCGCAGGCCAGCCAGCCCGAACGCCTTGGAGAAAGTCCGCGTCACGAGAATCCGCTCGTGCGTCGCGGCGAGCGACACGAAGGTCTCCGGCGCGAACTCGGCATACGCCTCATCGATGACGACGAGGCCCGCGGCGTTCGCGGCGACGTATTCCACCGCGTCACGTGAGAGCGCAGTCGACGTCGGATTGTTCGGCGTACACAGGTACGTGATCTTGGCGCGACGATCGACGAGCTGCTGCGGATCGGTCTCGTATCCCTCCGTCATCGGCACGGCGACCGGAACCATGCCATTCAACCGTCCGAAGATCGGAAGCATGGCGAAGGTGGGCGACGCGAACACCATCTCGTCACCCGCATCGCCGAAGGCGCGCATGGCCGCGTCCAGCACATCGTCGGAACCGCAGCCCGTGACGACGCCGACATCGGCGACGCCGGCGAGCCCGACGTAGCGCAGCACAGCATCTCGCAGCGGCGTGGAGTAGAGCGACGGATAGCGGCTCAACATCGCCGTCGGCGCATCCGCGAGCGCGCGCACCGCGGCGGGCGGCGTTCCCCACAGGTTGATGTTGTCGCTCACGTCCACGGCGCAGGCCGCCACGTCTGGCGAGTAGCGCGGAAGACCACGGACCTGCGCGCGCGCCAGGTCCGCGACCTCGCGGTCGACGGTGATCATCTCGCCGCTCCTGCACGCCACGCGCGCGCGGCACTCGCGTGACCGGGTAGCTGCTCGGCATCGGCGAACACACCGACGTCGTCGGCGAGCCGCGCCGCCGCGCCCCGCGAGACGCGCTGGTAAGTCGTCCAGCGAACGAAGTCGAGCGTCGACAGCCCGGAGTACGACCGCGCAAGCCCGCCGGTCGGCAGCACGTGGTTCGCCCCGGTCATGTAATCACCGAAGGCCACGGACGCCGTGGCGCCGACGAACACCGTTCCCGCGTTGCGAAGCGAAGCGAGCGTCTCATCGAGTGCCTCGACGATCAGCAGCAGATGCTCCGGCGCGTACGCGTTCGCGAATGCGATTCCTTCCGGCAGGGAGTCCGCCCACACCACCGCACCCTGACTCGCGAGCGCCACCTGGCTGATCGCGGCGCGCGGCTGCGACCGCAGCTGAATCGCGAGCTCGTCGACGACGGAACGTGCGAAGCGCTCGCTCGCCGCCACGGTCACCACGGCGGCGAGCGGATCGTGTTCGGCCTGCGCGAGCATCTCGCGCGCGACGAGCGCCGGATCTGCCGAGTCGTCGCACAGCACGAGCAGCTCGCTCGGGCCAGCTGGAGAGTCGATCGCCACCGTATTCGCGACCTGAAGCTTGGCCTCGGCGACATAGGCGTTGCCCGGACCGACGATCCGGTCGACGCGCGGCACGCTTTCCGTTCCGTATGCCATTGCGGCGATCGCCCCTGCCCCACCGAGCGAGAACACCCGATCGGCGCCCGCCAACGCGGCCGCTGCCAAGACCACCGCTGACGGCGCGCCGGACTCTCGTGAGGGGGGCGAACAGAGCACGATCTCACCGACGCCCGCGACGCGGGCCGGCACCGTGCCCATGAGCACACTGCTCGGATACGCTGCTCGGCCACCCGGGGCATACACTCCAACACGTCCGAGCGGATCTGGCCGACGGCCGACGATGACACCAGGCTCACTCTCCGTTTCCTGCGCAACCGGACGAAAGGCGCGATGCACTCGGCCGATGTTTTCCGCCGAGCGTTCCAGCGCACGACGGAGTGGCGGATCGAGCGTGTCGAGCGCCGCGCGCCACTTGTCGCGAGGCACTTCGAGCCGATCGAGGGTCACGCCGTCGAGCTCCTGTGCCAGCGCGCGAAGTGCCTCGTCGCCTTCGTTTCGCACCCGTGCGATGATCGCCGCCGCGCGCTGGCCGATCGCGGGCTCGCTCGATCCCATCCGATCGAACAATGCACGGCGGTCCTCGGCGCCGAGTGCGCGGCAGGCGCCCCACCACCGGAGCGCGAGAGATGCCGAATCGGCTGCGCTCACGACATCAGCCTCTCGATACGTGTGACGAGGATGCCTTCGGCACCGAGCGCCTTGAGGTCGGCGATCGTGCGATAGATCGTCGCGGCGGACACGACTGCGTGCACGGCGACGAACCGCCCGCCGTTCATGATGTCGATGATCGTTGGACCATTCAGGCCGGGTATGACGCGCTTCACCTCCTCGAGGTGATCGCGCGGCACGTTCGCCATGACGTATCGCTTGCCGCGGGCGGCGAGCACACTGCCGAGGGCGCCGACCAGCTCGTCGAGTGCGCGCGCGCGGTCGGCATTGCTGCGCGCGCCAGGCGCCGCGATGAGCCGTGCCGAAGACTCGAGGACCGTGGCGATCTCGCGCAGACCGTTCACACGCAACGTCGACCCGGTCGAGACGAGATCGACGATGACGTCGGCGATGCCGATATGCGGCGCGATCTCGGCTGCGCCGGACACCGGCACGACTTCGACGCGCTGTCCGCGCGCCGCGAAGAACTCCGCCGTGATGCGTGGGAACACCGTCGCGACGCGAGTGCCGTCGACGAGATGCTCGAGCGCCGTGAAGCCGCTGTCGTCCTTGACGGCGACGGCGAGGCGGCAGCGTCCGAAGGTGAGATCGGCAAGGTCGTCCAGGGCGCGCCCGGATTCGCGGATGAGATCCGCGCCGGTGACCCCTGCGTCCGCGGCGCCGTCGGCCACGAACTCGGGGATGTCCTGCGCGCGCACGAAGAGCGCCTGGAACTCTCCGCCGAGCGAGGCCGTGAGCGCGCGTGGACCGGCGGCGCGGATCTCGAGCCCCGCATCGGTGAAGAGCTCGCGGGCCTCCTCGGAGAGGCGTCCTTTGTTGGGTAGCGCGATACGGAGCATGGCGGCCTTGGCGGCCTCGAGTGGTGAGTCTGGTGAGCGACCGGCGAAAAAAAAGCCCGTCCAGGAGGACGGGCCGCGAGTCGACCGGCAGCACGCCGGGCGGAACAGAGTTCCCGCTTACCCGTGCACGCGCGCGTCGCCCCGGCCCGTCGGACCGTGGTGATGATGCACGTGGTAGTGTACGCGGGCGATCGACATGTGAGCGGCAAACCTAACGGTGATCGGGCGCTGGGTCAACGTAGCGGCGCGCCGTGTGCACGGAAGGCGAGTCGCCCGAAGATTCGCCGGCCCGCCGAATTGCATTCGGCGAGGCTTGTGAATAAATTCACAATTGCCCGCGGGGCCCCGCGGCGCACGGTACCCACGATCAGGTCCTACTGGAGGCCTTCAGAATGCGGTTCCACGGTATTGCGCTCCTCGCGGGCGCGGCCATCCTCGGCGCCTGCGGCGGCGAGAAGCAGCCCGCCGCCGATAGCAGTGCGGCGGCCAACGCAGCAACGCCCGCGGCAACGCCGGCGGTGATGGATTCGACTAGCGCGGCGGGCACGATGGGTGCGGCGCCCGCGACCAGTGCACCGGCTGCCTCCGGCGCGGCGACAGCGGCTCCGGCCACCGGCGCCACCAAGGAAGTGAAGATGATCGGCGATGCGACAGGCTATAAGTTCGAGCCCGCCAACATCACCGTGAAGGAAGGCGACGCGATCAAGTTCATCATGGTCTCGGGCGGCCCACACGACGTCACCTTCCAGAACGTCACCAACGCGGCGGCCAAGGCGCAGCTCGACGCCAACATGCCCGGCGCGAAGCTCGGTGAGCTCACCGGCCCGATGCTGATGGCGCCGAACGAGACGTACGTCATCTCGTTCGCCAAGGTGCCCCCGGGCAAGTACGACTACATCTGCACGCCGCACGCGGCGATGAACATGAAGGGGAGCGTCACGGTTCAGTAGCACGCACCAGAAATCGACTGATCGTGGCGGGGCGGATGCAGCAGGCATCCGCCCCGTCGCGCGTCCGACGCCTCAAGCCCCGCCAATCCGGCCCCGTCAGAGTCGCCCACGCCCTGCCCTGACGCCGTGGGTTGTCATTCCTGGTGTACGACGTGCATCGGAGTGGCGCGGACGATCGCGCGTTGCGGGCCACCCTCTCTGAGGCGATCATCACCGCATGAGCCCGCGCCGCCGCCCGACACGACAGCGAGCGAATGTGCCCACGCCCTCGCGCGCCACCTGGATAGCCGCGCGCGCGCGGAACGCGCTCCGACGTCCGATCTTCATCGGCGCGGTGAGCATCGTGACGTGCATTGCCTCACTGCTGGCGCTCGTGATCGTGCCCCAGCAGGCGCGCCGCGCCGCGGCACAACTGCGTCCGTCCGCACTGGCTCGTCCGGACACGGAGCCGACGGCGGCGGCGGCGGCTGAAGCCGAACGACAGGCCAGCGCGGCGGATTCGCAAATCGTCGCGGCTCGTGGGGAGTTCGCCCGGCAGCTCGCCTCGAGCGCCGCCTCGAGCGCCGCCTCGAGTGCCGTGGATACCATGCCGTCCGCGGACCCGACGAGCGGCGCGACGAGGGCACATCGGGATTCTCTCGCGTCGGACATCGCCCTGCTCGGCCGCCTCCTGGCTCGCGCGGAGAATGCGCCACTCCTGGGATCGTATCGGGCCGTGGCGGCAGCACTGCCTATGCGTGGAAACGCGGAGGCGCGACAGCTTCTGGACTCTCTGGTCGAAATCGAAGGGGAGCGGGAAGGCTACAATGCCGTCGGTGGAGTGGACCCGGTGTTCGTCGCGCTGACGGCTCGCGCCAACGAGCTCGGGAGAGCAATCGAAGGGCTGGCCGAAGCCCGGCGAGGCGAGCTGCGACGCGAGCTGGCGACCCTCGCGCCGCCGCCGTCCACCACGCAACTCGGCGCCGCATCGCGACCGTTGCCCGACACACTCGATCTGCTTCGCCTCCAGACGAACGCGCACACGGCGTCGGCCGGCGTCGCGAACCGCCTGGCCCGCGAACGCGCGGAGCTGACACAGTCGGATGCACGTGAGGAGCGCGCGCGCGAGCTCGCGAGCCTCGGTGCGTCGCCTCCGGCGATGCTCGCCGCCGCCCTCATCTTCGGTGCGGTGATCGGATTCGGCTTCGCGCTCGTCGACGAGGTTCGCCACCCGCGGATCTCGGATGCGTACGAGGCGGAGCGCGCGACGGGCATCCGCGTGCTCGGCGTCATCAGTCCGTTACCGCCTTCGCCGGAGCGGGGCCGTCGCTCCGCCGATCGAGCGGCGCCGCCGAACATCGATCCAGGAGCGGATGGACATCAGCTCATCTATCTCCACATCGCGACCGCGGGCGCGAACGTGATCATGCTGACCGTCACGGGAGACAATCCGGCGGTCTCGGCGATCGTCGCGATCAACTTCGTGGCCATTGCCGCCGACGAAGCGCGGAGCGCGCTGCTCATCGATACGGATGCCGCCGCATCTCCCGTCTCCGCCGCGCTTCGCCTTCGCGCGAGTGATGGGCTCAGTGGCCTCGTTGGAGAAAAGCTGAGCTGGCCGGAAGCCATCCGCGCCGCGAAGATCGGCCGCGAAAGCACGATCGACGTGGTGCCGAGTGGCCCGGAGGCGCCGCCGCTGAAGCAGATCAGCGCGGTGTTGGAGCGCGACGCGAACCGACTCGCACGCCGATACGACGCGATCATCCTGGTGAGCGCACTCGAGCAGGTCGCGCAAGGACTCCCGCGCGCGCTGCCGATCCCCGACGTGATCCTGTGTGTTCGTGCGGGGCAGACTCCGATCGCCGAGCTCAAGAAAGCGATCGAAGACATCGAGAGCGCCGGAGGTCGTGTGCGCGGGCTCGTCGTGTGGAACGCCCCCGATCCGATTCTCTCGGAGCTCAGGCCGGCCGAACACCTCGCGAAAGACTTACCCGTGCCCGCCTAGCCGCCGTTCACCGCGCGCGTCGCTACCGTTCTCGCATGCAATTCATGTGGGCGGATACCCTGCTCGCCGCCGAGCGCGCGCACCTGCTTCGGCTCATCGTCTGGGGTGGCGCGAGTTTCGTGCTCGGCACGACTCTGCTCGTCTTCCTGAAAGTCCGCCGCCAGGGCTCAGTGCTGCTCGATCATTTCGCCATCCAGACGGCTACGTGGGGAGCGATCGACCTCGCCCTGGCGGCGAATGGACTGCGGACGCTCGTTCTGCGTGACCTTACGGGAGCCACCCGGCTCGACCGCTTTCTCTGGCTGAACATCGGCTTGGACGGTGGCTACGTCATGGTCGGTCTCGCACTGTTGGTCGCCGGATGGCGCCTGGATCGCCGGCCCGGGCTCATCGGCGCGGGCTTGGGAATCACGGTCCAGGGGACCGCATTGGCGTTTCTCGACATCGGGCTCGCCAACCAGATCTCGCGCTGAGTCTCGACGAGGCCTGCCGTCGATCGGCGTGCGAGGTCATCGCGGCGGGGGTTATCTTTCCGGCGTCCATCCTTCCAAGCGCCCTCGCGTCCAGCGCACCGTGACACCGACTCGCGGCTACTCCGATCGTATCAACCACGCTTTCGCGTTCGCCGCGAAGCATCACGATCGCCAGGTCCGGAAGGGCACGCGCCTCCCGTATCTCACCCATCCGGCGAATGTCGCGGTGATCCTCACGCATTACGGGCAAGACGAGCAGACGATCGTGGCGGGAATTCTCCATGACGTGATCGAGGACTGCGTGCGCGATGGATACACGCGGGACATGCTCGAGCAGCGCATCGGCGACAAGTTCGGTGAAGAAGTGCTCAACACCGTTCTCGCTGTGACGCATCGGCAGGTGGACGAAGAGGGTGTCGAGCTATCGAGTGAAGAGCGCAAGGATGACTATCTCGCTCGACTCGCCGCCGCATCAGAGGGTGCCCGGTGGGTCTGCGCCGCCGACAAGATCCACAACGGGAACTCCATCCTCGCTGACCTGAATCGCACGTTGGACCCTGACACGGTCTGGTCACGGTTCAACGTGGGACGCCTGGGAACGATCCGCTGGTATCGCCGAGTGTACGAGCGGCTGCGCGAGCTCGGGTTCGATGCGCCGATCATGACCGAGCTGCGCGGAGTGGCCGAGGATCTGGAGCGCTTCGGCGGACAGACGGCGTCGCCGGCGCGCTAGGCTATCCGTCCAGCTGGCTGCGCGCGCTCAGGGCGCCGCGGTCGCCAGTTGCTCAGTTGAAGCTGTGGCCGGATACGTGCGTGCCACGTACTCCTCGAGGATGACGAGAAATTCCTCGACGATCCGGTCGCCCTTGAGCGTCGTGTGAAGGCGGCCGTCGACGTAGACGGGAGCCTTGGGATCCTCGAAGGTGCCGGGAAGCGAGATACCAAGGTTCGCGTGCTTGGACTCGCCGGGACCGTTCACGACGCAGCCCATGACGGCGACGTGCATCGTCTCGACGCCGGGATGCGATTGCCGCCAGAGCGGCATCTGCTCACGCAGATAGGTCTGGATGTCTTCCGCCATGTGCTGGAAGAAGCTCGACGTCGTGCGGCCGCATCCCGGGCATGCGGTGACCTGCGGAGCGAAGCTACGGAGCCCGAGCGACTGGAGAATCTGCTGCGCGACGAGGACTTCCTCCGTGCGGTCTCCGTTTGGTTTGGGCGTCAGCGAGACACGAATGGTGTCGCCGATTCCCTTCGCGAGCAGGATGGACAGCGCAGCCGCGCTGGCCACCTGGCCCTTCATTCCCATCCCTGCCTCGGTCAGCCCCAGATGCAGGGGGTAGTCGCAGCGTGCGCCGAGGCGCTCGTACACCTCCACGAGATCGGGCACCTGCGAAACCTTCGCGGAGATCAGGATGCGATCGTGCCCCAGTCCGACCTCTTCGGCCAGCTCGGCAGACCGGAGCGCCGACGCGAGCATCGCCTCCATGTAGACGTCCTTCGCGCCGCGCGGCTCGGGACTGCGCGCGTTGTCGTCCATCATCTGTGTGAGCAGATCCTGATCGAGCGAGCCCCAATTCACCCCAATGCGAACCGGCTTGCCGTGATCGACGGCGATTTGCACGATCGTCCGGAAGTTCTCGTCTCGCCGCTTTCCGCCGACGTTGCCGGGATTGATGCGATACTTCGCCAGCGCGCTCGCACAGGCGGGGTAGCGCGCGAGCAGCAGATGGCCGTTGTAGTGAAAGTCCCCAACGATCGGCACCGAGACGCCGGCGTGCGCGAGCCGCTGGGCGATCTCCGGAACGGCGGCCGCGGCCTGTTCATTGTTGACGGTGATCCGCACGAGCTGCGAACCAGCGGTCGCGAGCGCGGCGATCTGCCCGGCGGTCGACGCCGCATCGGCCGTATCCGTGTTCGTCATCGATTGGACGACAATCGGATGCGCCGCCCCCACGGGAACGGAGCCGACGTAGGCAGTGACGGTAGGTCTGCGAGGCGCGAAGGACACGTGTCTTGGACGAAGGTCAGCGGGCGTTGGGGAAATCTAAGGACCTTCCCTCCTGCGTGACGCGAGGGAGCGGCGTACTTTCTGATCAAGCATCTGATTCCAAACCACGCACCGCCCCATGAGGAGTCCCATGGCCGACGATCGGCAACACGACGACGTGCTTGAGGTCCCGGTCGCGCCGCGGAAGCGCCGGCGCCGTTGGCCGTGGATCCTCGGCGGTGCGGTGCTGGTTGTTCCCGCGCTGCTGATCGCCACCTGGACGGCCATCACACTCTCGTACACCTATTCCAAGGGCGAGCGCGCCGGATACATCCAGAAGCTTTCCCAGAAGGGGTGGATCTGCAAGACGTGGGAGGGCGAGCTGGCGATGGTCAACATGCCTGGCGCGGCGCAGGAACGCTTCCCCTTCTCGGTTCGCTCGGACAGCATCGCCCAACTGATGATCAAGATGATGGGCTCCCGCATCGCGATCACCTACGCGGAGCATCGAGGAGTGCCGGGTACCTGCTTCGGCGAGACCAACTACTACGTCACGGCTGCACACTTGGTCCCCTGACTGCCCTTGCCGTTGTCGAACCCGCGCCCGGCCTGGGTGCGTCGTTAGGCACCCGTGTGCAGCAAGATGCCTCCGCCCCGCTATTGACCGTTCTTTTTGGCCTTGCTACGTTAGCGCTCGCTGGGTTGGCTTGCTGGGCGGCTCGGCATCGTTCGTCGCGACGGGACACCGGTGCGCCCGCCGCAGTGGCTATTGTCGGGGCACGGCGCGTTCCGCTCCCTAGACAATCAGTTTTCTCAGGAGTGGGACATGCGTACGACCGGCAAGGTGAAGTGGTTCAACGACGCGAAGGGGTTCGGTTTCATCACGCCCGACAGCGGCGAGAAAGACTGTTTCGTGCACTACAGCGCGATTCAGGGAAATGGCTTCAAGTCGTTGGCCGAGGGTGACGCAGTCGAGTTCGACATCGTGCAGGGCGCCAAGGGCCCGGCGGCGGAGAACGTATCGAAGGCGTAAGACGATTGATTCGATGGACGCGCGGGGTGCCTCGTCGAGGCACCCCGTGTCGCGTTTGGGGCCTGATTCCTCTCGACGCGGGTCATCACGAATGCCCAGTCCCGCGGCGCGGCGGCCGGCCGCGCCGAGGCCTGGGCGCGCTCTCGATCACGTCCTTGAGGCGATTCTGCAGGATGGTCTCGAGCGCAACGCGATCGAACTGGAGAGTCAGAAACGGCGTGAGCGGTACGGTCGCGGACGATCCGTCGAGTAGGGTCGATGCGAACGCAACCGCCTCACGCACCCCGCACCCTAGCTCCTGGCTCAACGTGCGGATCACTCCGATCCTCACGAGCGCGCTCCACGGCACTCCGCGCGCTATGCCTCGCACGCGATGCGAGACGTCAGCAATGGCATGCTGCGAGAGAAGATTGTCGGTCCACTTCGATGGTGCACCAATTGTAAGTGAAACCACTGCAACGCTGTAAAGCCGCATCGAAATTATCCTAATTTTTAAGGCAATTATACCGCCCTGTGAGGGAATGTATATATCATAATTGAATAGGAAGATAGAATGTCCACTGTGGAGCTTTGCGACTTCCCTGAAGCATCGGCGTCCGCCCAACTAGGATCAGCCGTTGGCATGGGATTCGAACGGGCGTCTGAACAACGCGACCACCCGAGGAGGGAACTGATGTTTCGACGACTACCTGCTGCGCTATTCGGCAGTGCCCTCATGCTGACGCCCATCGCAGAGTCGCCCGCGCAGACGCAACTCAGTGTTGCTGGAGGCGTGGCCGTCCCGGTGAGCGATCTTGGTGACATCGCGGATCTGGGCTACAACGTCGGCGTCGGTCTGAACTTCGGCGGAACTCGGCTCCCGGTCGGCGCCCGACTCGAGGGAGGGCTGAACGGCTTCGGGCTCAAAAATTCCGATCAGAGTTTTCGCCTTGTCACGGGCACCGCGAACGCCATCGTGAACTTCAGCCAGAAGCGCGACAGCCCGTATCTCATCGGAGGCATCGGGATCTACAACAGCAAGGTTGGCGACTTCGATTCCGATAACGCTGTGGGCGTCAACCTCGGAGGGGGACTGCGCTTTCCAATTGGTGACATCAGCACGTTTCTCGAGATGCGGTACCACTCCACGCTCAGCGACAATCAACGCGGTGGTCGCCTTCAGATCATTCCCATCACCTTCAGCGTGGTGTTCTGACTCCCTCCACTCATCCGACAGCCAACCGACCGAACGAGCCGCATGCATCGCCTGCGGTTCGTCACGCACTCGCATCATCGCCGGCGCTTGGCTCGTGTTGTAGGAGTCGCGTGACTCGGATCGTCGGGCCACTCATGCTTCGGATACCGCCCGCGAAGCTCCTTGCGCACGTCGAAGTATGAGCCACGCCAGAAACCCGCGAGGTCGCGCGTGATCTGAACCGGACGATACGCCGGAGAGAGCAGATGAAGCGTGAGGGGAACGTTGCTGCCGCCGACGAACGGCGTCGCCTCGAGTCCGAAGAGTTCCTGTAGACGCACGGCCAACACCGGCGTGCTCGGATCACGGTAGTCGACGCGAATGCGCGATCCCGACGGTACTTCAAAATGCGTCGGTGCGAGCTCGTCGAGTCGAGCGCGTTGCTGCCAGTTCAGTCTCGCGAGGAGCAACGCCGACAGGTCCAGTTCATCGATCTGCGAGCGGCGTCGCAACCCGGCGAGATGGGGCAGGAGCCACTCGCGCGCCGATTCCAGGAGTCCGGCCTCACCAACATCTGGCCAGTCCTCGAGCTTCGCGTGGAGAAAGGCGAGCCGCTCACGCGTGCGTTGCGCCTCGACACTCCAACGCATCCTGAGTGAAACGCCCCGTGTCAGCTCGCCGAGCAACGCATCGGCGACAATCGAGTCGTCCGCATCGAGGACGGAGGTTTCCCGAAGAACGATTGCACCGAGGCGTTCACGGCGGAGGACAGCGATCACTCCACTCGTGTCGTTCCAGCTCACGAGCTCATCGCGTTCGACCTGGTCGGCGAAGAGCCGATCCAGCTCCGCGCGCTCGATCGGTGCAGCGAGCAGGATGCGCGCGTGTGGACGCTGTCCATCGAGCTCCGCGACGGCGAGAAAGGGAGCACCAGTCAGCGAAGCGCCCGCAGCGAGCGAGCCGCCGACGCCGCTTCGCAGAAGATATCGCTCTCCCGCGCCGCGTCGACGCTGCGCGACCCGGTCGGGAAAGGCGAGCGCTAGCACGACACCGCCATCCGACTCGACTGCCATGTCCGCGCGTTCCGCACCGAGCTCCGTCCTCCACGCGTGGTTCTGCTCACGCACCCGCCGCAGGACATCGCGATCGATCGCGGTTCCGTGTCGCGCGTTGTCCGCCGCCACGAGGCCGATGCGCGTCCGCAGATCGGCATCGCTCGCCGAACCGTTGCCCCGCAGAACGTCGCGCTCGTCGAGCAACGCTGCCACGACGCACGCTGTCGCGGTCATGCCGAGCTCGCGTCCGCGGAGAAGCATGTGCGCCAATCGAGGATGTGTCGCCAGCCGCGCCATCGCGCGCCCGTGCACGGTGATGCGACCATGCTCGGCGAGTGCTCCGAGCTGGACCAACAGCTCGCGCGCGTGCGCGAGCGCAGGGGCAGGGGGAGGATCCAGCCAACGGAGCGTGCTCGCATCGGTGATTCCTGCCAGCGCGAGGTCGAGCGCGAGTGGCGCGAGGTCGGCGTCGAGAATCTCCGGACGATCGTGCTCGAGCAACCCATGCTGCTCCTCGGCCGCCCACAACCGATAGCAGAAGCCCGGCCCGGTGCGACCAGCGCGGCCACAGCGCTGCTCTGACGAATCTCGCGACACGCGCACGGTCTGGAGCCGCGACATTCCGCTGCGTGGAGAGAACGAAGGAACGCGCGAGAAACCCGCGTCGACCACCACCTGCACACCCTCGATGGTGAGACTCGTCTGGGCGATCGAGGTCGCGAGGACCACTTTCCGCTCGAGCGGTGGCGAGGGGGTGAGCGCGACGTCCTGCGCCTCCGCGGACAGCGCGCCAAAGAGCGGCAGCACCGACACGCCGATCGGGAGGGCCTGCTCGGCGAGCCGCTGCATGGTGCTTCGGATCTCGCCGGCGCCGGGCAGGAAGACGAGTACGTCGCCGTCGTGCGCCGAGAGCACGTGTCGGATCGTCGAGGCGGTCGCGACATCGAGATACTGATCCGCGCGCCGCGGGCGATACTGCACCGCCACCGGATATGCGCGTCCTTCGCTCGCGACCACCGGCGCGTCGTCGAGCAACGTCGACACGCGCGCCCCGTCGAGGGTAGCCGACATCACGAGGATGCGCAGCTCAGGTCGAAGGACCGACTGCGATTCGAGGGCGAGGGCGAGACCAAGATCGGCGTGGAGGCTCCGTTCGTGAAACTCGTCGAAGACGAGGAGGCCCACGCCCTCGAGCGCTGCGTCGCGATGCAGCATTCGCGTGAGGATGCCTTCGGTCACCACCTCGATCCGCGTTCGAGGTCCGACGCGCGAGTCTCCCCGAACACGGAAGCCAACGGTCTCGCCGACGGATTCCCGCCGAGTGGCCGCCATGCGCCGGGCCGCCGCTCTCGCGGCGAGGCGTCGAGGTTCGAGGATGAGAATTCGTTGGCCGATCAGCCACGTCTCATCGAGCAATGCGAGCGGTACGCCCGTCGTCTTGCCCGCTCCCGGTGGTGCCTGAAGCACGACATTCGGCGATCGTGCCAACGCCGCGCGGAGTGCGGGCAGCACGACGTCGATCGGCAGGGCGGGGAAGCCAGACGCGGACGCGATCACCGTTGGAAAGCTAGCAACGCTGTCCATCGACGGAGCGTCGTACCATCTTTCCTCGATCACCGAGGCGCGCGGCGCGATATGATCGACACGGGATCCATCGCGCACGACCGTCAGCACTCACCTACCGATGGGCAAGTTTGGATTCTTTCGCGATTCGATGCTCGCCACCGACTGCGACGAATGCGGTGGGCGAGTGGATCTGCTGAAGGGTGGCGCCTGCACTCGGTGCCGGCGCATCCTCTGCTTCACCCATCTGCACGGGTCGTTCATCCGCCGGCTCGCCACAGACCTGGGAGCGGAAACGCTTTGCATGCGCTGCCGAGCGACGGCCGGTTGAGGGGTCCGATCACGATGCACCGCAAAAAGACCGACGTCGCTGCGCGAGTCCGCTAACTTGCCCGGGCCTGCCACGCCGATGCCTTACACCACCACCATTCGACCATCGACATGATCGGTTGGCTCCATCGTCCTGGAACCGTGCAGCTGGCCGCGTTGCTGCTGACGACGACCAGCGTCGCGCACGGACAGGCTGGCAAGGTTGCGCCGCTCGCACCTCGTCCGATCGCGTCCACGTTCGCGCTCGAGGGGAAGAACGTCGTGGTCACGATCGCCGGCCGCTCTTCGGTGAATGCGGGACAGCTGCAGTCCACCGCGTTCGACGTCGCGATGCAGGATTCGACCGGAGGCATTCGGGTCTTCGCGCGGGCGTTGCGCCTCAAGGTGCAGGAGGGAGACAGCCTCCTCGCGACGGGAACCATCCGGAAATATCGCGGCGATCTCGAACTTGTCGCGAGTAGAGTCGCGATCGTTGCCGGTCCCCGCCGACTGATCGCGCCGCGTGACGTGCCGATCGACGTGAAGACGATGAGCCGCTACCCGGGTCAACTCGTCCGCGTCCACGGCCGCGTGACCGGCTCAGGGCCCAGTGAGGGCGGTCAGTGGATTCGCCTCAGAGACGGCTCCAACGCAACACAGGGGACGATCACGATCTGGGTACCGGCCAACCACGGTGCTCGCGTCGATCTCTCCCACGTGCAGTCCGATGACAGTCTCACCGTGAGCGGCATCGTCACCTCGTATAAGGACAACGAGGAAGAGTCCATCGTGTGGCAGCTCGTGCCGCGCAGCACGGACGACGTCATCCTCTCTGCCACGCACGCGAAGTGGCCGGCGTGGCTTGCATGGACGGTGTTCGCCATCGCGGCGATCATCGGTGCAGCGTTCAGCCTGGCCCGGCTCCACACGCGCCGGCAGCTTCGCGCGTTTCGCGAGACCGATGCGCGCTACCGACAGCTGCTCGCGCTCACGCCCGAGTCCGTGCTCGTCCACGCGGAGGGGCGGATCATCTTCACGAACCCGGCGGCGGCTGAACTCCTGAGCGTCGCGAACGAGCAGGAACTCGTCGGACGGTCGATCGCCGACATCGCGCCGCCCGAATCGCGCGAGGCGCTGAACGGTCTCGGCGTGGACGCCGGTGGCGGCCGCGCTCCGCGCGTTCGCGGACGTTTGATCACATCGAGCCAGAGCTTGGTCGATGTCGAGATCGCCTCGAGCCCCTGCGTCTACAACGACAAGCCAGCGGTCGTCGTGCTGGCGCGAGACATCACCGCGCAGATCAGGTACGAGCGCGACCTCCATGCGCTCGCCCTGGTGGACGAGCTCACCGGGTTGCACAACCGTCGTGGATTCAGTCTCTTCGCCGATCAGGAGCTGGCGCGTGCTCGTCGGCACGGCCGGATTCCCACGCTGGTGTTCGCCGATCTCGACGACTTGAAGACGATCAACGACGTGCACGGCCATGCGAGCGGCGACGTGGCGCTCAAGCTCGTGGCCAGCGCGCTCAAGAGTATTCTGCGCGAGTCGGATATCGTGGCGCGGTGGAGCGGCGACGAGTTCGTTGCGCTGCTGAGCGACGGCGACGTCGAAGCGGCCGGGCGCATCGACGAGCGGCTCGAAGCCGAAATTGTCGCGCAGACGCCAACCGACCTGCCGTATCGCGTGAGTGCGACGGTCGGAACGAGCACCCTGGATCCGCTTCTTGCGCTACGTGATGCGATGGAGCGCGCTGATGCCGAGCTCTATAACAAGAAGAAGCACGCGCGTCGCGAGGCGCGAAGGCCGACGCCGGAGAATGTCGACGTGAGCGCCGAACACGGCTAAGTTGCCAGGGTATGAGCGCGAGATGTGCGGATCAGATCGTCCGACCCTGGGAGAGGTACGATGCACGACGACACAATGCTGACGCGCCGCGACTGGCTCGTTCGCTCGATCGGCACGATCGGCGGAGGGCTGGCACTCGCCGTACTTCTTCCGCGCACGAGCGGCGCGTCGCCGACGCCGGCCGCCATCACGGTGTACAAGGACCCTTCATGTGGATGCTGCACCAAGTGGGTCGAGCATCTGCGGGCGAACGGTTTTGCTCCCGACGTGCACGATCGCGCCGACATGGATGCGCTGAAGGACAGTCTCGGCGTTCCGTCGGAGCTCCGCTCCTGTCACACGGCGGTCGCGGGGCGCTATGTCGTCGAAGGACACGTGCCGGCGAGTGACGTCAAGAAATTGCTCGTCTCCGCTCCGGCACACGTCGTCGGACTCGCCGTTCCGGGAATGCCCGCGGGTTCGCCCGGCATGGAGATGGGTGCGCGGGCAGATCGGTACGACGTGCTCGCGTTCGGTGCGAAGGGCACGACACGCGTGTTCGCGCATCACTGAACGCGCGCGACACAAGCAAGAAAGCGGCGCGAGGCGACGGACGAAGCGCGCTTGCCTCGCGACGCCACGAACCAGAGATTCGCTCCATCGGGATCCGGTCGTCCTCCGGATTCCGGCACGACACGGTCGAGGTGCCGTCCGGGCGGTACCCGGCCGTGATCGTGCGAGCTCGATCGACGTCGTGACGCGCTCGCCAGCAGGCGTCCACGTCGCGCGCGACACAGATGGCAGCCAATCCGGCGGCGACGAATGGAAACGATCGACATTCGGCAGCAGCGGTGCACCGCCATCGCGCGCTAGCCTGGTTCGATCTCAGGGCACCGCGTTCGAAGAGCGTGGCGTGGGCGGCGGCGCGAGCGCCGTATGTGCGGCCTGGATCTGCGCGCGAACGGCGTCAGGGCCCGTACCGCCCTCCACCTCGCGGTGCACCACCGATCGCTCTGCGCTCAGCGCATCGTACACGTCCTCGCCGAACGACGCATGTGCCGAGGTGAATGATGCAAACGGCAGCGCGTGCATCTCCTGTCCGGTCGTCTCGCTCTCGCGGACCAGGCGCCCGACCGCGCCGTGCGCCTCGCGGAAGGTGGCGCCTCTTCGTACGAGATAATCGGCCAGATCCGTCGCCATCATCGTGCTCGAGAGCGCGGCGCGCATGCGCTCAGGCCGGAAAGTGCACTCCGCGAGCGCGCCCGCCACGGCAGGCAGAACGAGCAAAAGCGTGTCGGTTGCGTCGAACAGCACGCGCTTGTCGTCCTGGAGATCCTTGTTGTAGCTCGACGGCAGCCCTTTGAGCGTCGCAAGCAGCGTCGTGAGGTTGCCCAGCATCCGTGCGGCGGATCCGCGCGCCAGCTCGAGCGCATCGGGGTTCCGCTTCTGCGGCATCATGCTCGATCCAGACGTGTAGCCCTCGCCGAACTGCACAAAACCGAACTCGCTCGACCCGTAGATGATCAGGTCCTCGGCCAGCCGCGACAGATGGATCCCGACCATCGTCGCGGAAAACAGGACCTCGGCGATGAAGTCACGGTCGCTCACCGCATCGATCGAGTTCGGGGACAACGCGTCGAATCCCAGCGTTCCCTGAATCAGGATTCTGGAGATCGGATAGGCGCAACCGGCGACCGCGCCTGATCCCAATGGGAGCACGGCGGCCGAATGATGCGCGGCTCTGAGCCGCGCACGATCGCGCTCGAGCGGCCAGAAGTGGGAGAGCAGCCAGTGCGCTCCCGATACCGGAATGGCTCGCTGCAAGTGTGTGTACGACGGCATGAGCGTCGCCTCGAGGGTGCGCGCCTGCTCGAGCATCGTACGCTGCAGGAGACGCAACGCCGCATCGAGCTGCTGGCACACGTCCATCGTCCACAGCCGAGTGGCGGTGGCGACCTGATCGTTCCGGCTGCGGCCCGTGTGCAGCTTCGAAGCGACGTCGCCGATCTCGTCGTGGAGCAACCGGTCGATCAGAGTATGAACGTCTTCGTCGGATGGCAACGGCTGCTCACCGTGCTCCAGCCGCGACGCGACCGCATCGAGACCGCGTTCGATCGACTTGCTCTCGTCGAGCGTGAGCACATCGGCGCCCCACAGTGCGACCGCCCACGCCTTGGAGAGTTGGACATCATACGGCCAGAGACGAAAATCGATCCCGATGGAGTTATTGAGCGCATCGAACTCCGGGGTGGGGCCGGCTCCGAACCGGCCTCCCCACAGCTTGTGCGACTTGGGCCCACCCGTGGCGTTGGGCGGTGTGCCCGCCTCGGCGTTGGACATCGTCGACGTCTCTCGGTGCGCGGTCAGACGCCGGCGAGCACGCCGTCGGGCGGCACCGGCACGGCACCGTTGCCATTGCCATTGCCATTGCCATTGCCATTGCCATTGCCATTGCCATTGCCATTCGCCTGTGCCGCAGCAAGCTCCTGATCTTTGAGGGCCCGCACCCGGGCCGGCAGCGCGAACAATCGGATGAATCCGGCGGCATCGCTCTGCTGGTACACGTCGTCCTCACCGAAGGTGACGAAACGCTCGTCGTAGAGCGCGTGAACGCTCTCGCGCCCGACGACACTGAACGATCCCTTGAAGAGCCTGAGCGTGACGGTGCCCGTGATGCGCTGCTGGGTCACGTTGACGAACGCATCGTACGCCTCGCGCTCCGTGGTCCACCAGCGACCCTCGTAGACGAGATCCGCGTACCGCGGCGCGATGACGTCCTTCGCCGAGAGCGTGCGACGATCGAGGACGAGCTGCTCGAGCTCGGAGTGTGCGGCGTAGAGCAGCGTTCCGCCGGGGGTTTCGTACACGCCGCGCGACTTCATGCCGACCATGCGATCCTCGACCAGATCGATGCGCCCGACGCCGTGCCGGCCGCCGATCGCATTGAGTGCCGAGATCAGCGCCGACGGGCCGAAGCTCTTGCCGTTTACTGTCACCGGCGTGCCCTGCTCGAAGCCGATCACTACGTCTTCAGCCGCGTCGGGAGCCAGCGCCGGCTCCGTCGTGAGCATGAACATGTCTGGCTTCGGCGCCGAATTGGGATCCTCGAGATTGCCGCCTTCGTGGCTGAGGTGCCAGAGATTGGCGTCGCGCGAATAGATCTTCTCCTTCGTGGCGGCGATCGGGATACCACGCGAGGTCGCGTAGTCGATCGCGTCCTCGCGGCTGCGGATGTCCCACTCGCGCCACGGCGCAATGACCGGAAGATCCGGCGCGAGCGTGGCGAAGGTCATCTCGAAGCGGACCTGATCGTTTCCCTTGCCGGTGCACCCGTGAGCGAGCGCATCCGCGCCGACCTGGCGCGCGATCTCGACCTGACGCTTGGCGATGAGCGGACGCGCCATCGCAGTGCCGAGCAAGTACTTCCGATTGTAGACGGCACCCGCCCGCAACGTCGGAAAGATGAAGTCGCGCACGAACTCTTCGCGCAGATCTTCGATGAAGCACTCTTCCGCGCCGGAGGCGAGGGCCTTGTCCCGCACGCCGCGCAGCTCCTCGCTGCCCTGACCGATATCGGCGGCTACGCAGATCACGCGCGCGTCATAGTGCTCGCGCAGCCAGGGCACGATGATCGAGGTATCGAGGCCCCCGGAGTAGGCGAGGACAATGGTACGCGGCATGTCGGCTCCTGAGGAAGAAATTATGCAGTGATACTGCATATTTACACAGAAACAGAACCCCGGTCAAGACGGTCGGTTCCATTCGTCTGGAAACGGCGCGCCTAGGCCTCGCCGGCGAGCACGAGCAGGCGTTCCGTCAGGGCGGCGCGAGCCGACGCGGAGCGGGTGACGATGAGAATCGTGTCGTCCCCAGCGATCGTTCCGAGCACCTCCGGAAACTCCTCCTGATCGATCGCTTCGGCGATCGGCTGGGCCCCGCTCGCGACCGTATGGAGGACGACGAGCTCACCGACTCCGTCGACGCGTGAGAAGAGCTGCGGTAAGAGACTCGCCAGCAACGGCTTGTCATCGTCCACCACGAGTGATTCTGGAAGGACGTATCGTACGCCGCCGGTCTCGGAAACACGCGCGAGATGGAGGTCGCGCAAGTCGCGCGACAGTGTCGCCTGAGTGACATCAACCCCGCGCTGCACCAGGAGCTGGCGCAGCTCTTCCTGGCTTCCGACCACATGCGACGCGATGAGATCCAGAATCGCTGCCTGCCGGATTCGTTTCTTGGTCATGACTCCACTCCGAGGATCGACGATTCTATCATTCCTCTCCGCCGTCCGAAAGACCATTGACCACAGGAATATGCATGATTATGCATTATAATGTGAATACCATCCCAGTGGGCGTCCTCGGAGCGAGCGGGTACGCCGGACGTGAGTTGTGCGCGCTGCTGCTGCACCATCCCCGCTTCACGCTCGCCTTCGCCACGGCGAACGAGCAGCGTGGCCACACCGTGCGCTTGTCGGGCAAGACAATGACGTTCCAGGGGCCGGACGATGCAGCGCTCGAGCAGGCGGCGCTCGTGTTCAGTGCCTTGCCACACGGCGCGTCGCTGCCATGGGTCAAGCGCGCCCGCGAAGCGGGCGCGCGCGTGGTCGACCTCTCGAGCGACCTGCGTCCCGGCCACGGCGGCGGCGCAGCCGTGTACGGAATGCCGGAGCTGCGCGCGTCGGCATCGGGCACGCTCCTCCGCGAGTGCATCCGCACCGCCGACGTCGTGGCCAATCCGGGGTGCTATCCCACTTCCATCCTGCTGGCGCTCGCACCGCTCATCGGCGCGGATCTCGTCGCGCCGGGCGCGACGGTCGTCGCCAACTCGGCGAGCGGGGTCACCGGGGCGGGGAACTCGCCGAAGCGCGAGCTGCTCTTCGCCGAGGTGGCCGACGACTATCGCGCCTATGGCGTGGCGAACACGCATCGGCACCTCACGGAGATGACGGCGACGCTCGACGCGCTCGGCGCCGACGCGGATCTCGTCTTCACGCCGCACCTGCTCCCCGTGGCGCGCGGGATCCTCTCGACGATCACGATTCCGCTCGCGAGCACGCTCGACGACCCGCTCGCAGTCTATCGCGACGCGTATGCACGCGAACCCTTCATCGAGGTGAGCGCGGAGCAACCCACGCTGCGCGACGTCGTCCATCGCAACGTCGTGCGCATGACCGCTGTCTCGATTCAGGGCACGCGCACGCCGACGCTGCTCGTCACGTCGGCGATCGACAACCTGGTGAAGGGGGCCGCCGGCCAGGCGCTTCAGAACGCCAATCTCATGTTCGGTCTCGACGAAACGCTCGGGCTGCCGGCATGACGCGGGTGATCAAGGTGGGTGGCCGCCCGCAGCTCGATCCTTCGCTGTGCGTCGCGCTCGCCAGGGCGACGCTCGGTGCACCGGGCTCGCTCGTCGTCGTGCATGGCGGTGGCGACGAGGTGAGCACGCTCCAGCGCCTGTACGGCGTGGAGTCGCGCTTCGCCGGCGGTCGTCGCGTCACGAGCGTGCTCGATCTCGAGATCATCCGCATGGCGCTCTCCGGATCGGCGAACAAACGTTTGGTCTCTGCCCTTGTCGACGCGGGCGTCGCAGCCATTGGACTGTCGGGTGAAGACGGAGCACTGCTCGTCGCCGATCCGCTTGACCCCGATCAGTATGGCCACGTCGGCACACCGTCCGGAGTGAACATCGATCTGCTCCGATACCTGCTCACGGGAGGCTATCTGCCGGTGATCTCGCCCGTGAGCCGCTCGACGGACGGTGCGATGGGTTCGACATTGAACGTGAACGGCGACGACGCCGCCGCGGCGATCGCCGTGGCGATCGGAGCCGAAGAGCTCTTGCTGGTGTCGGACGTCGAAGGTGTCCTCCTGGACGAGGCACCGGTGACAGCGCTGGGACCGGACGATGCGCAGCGACTGATCGACGACAAGACCGCACGTGGTGGCATGGCCGCGAAGCTCCAGGCAGGGCTGGCGGCGCTGAGCGGTGGGGTGCAGCGAGTTCGAATCTCCGACATCGCCGCGATCGAGGCAGCGGATCGCGGCACGGTATTGACCCGAGTGGGGAGCATGTGCGCATGACGGCACCGACGATGAAGCCAACACCTGTGACCGCGACCTCAGCCCAGACTGCCGCGCCGCCGGCCCACCCATCGTCTTCGACGGAAAGCGCGATCCTCGGCACGTACAAGCGTGTTCCGGTGGAGCTCGTTCGCGGCAGCGGCGTGTACCTCTACGACGCCGAGGGGAAGTCATACCTCGACTTCGGGAGCGGCATCGCGGTGAACTCCCTCGGCTACGACGACGCCGGGCTCAAGGCTGTGATGCATACGGCGGCCGAGGGTCTGATCCACACGTCGAATCTCTATCACACCGCGCCGGGCGAGCGGTTGGCCGCGGCGCTGGTTGCGCGCTCATTCGCGTCCAAGGTGTTCTTCTGCAACTCGGGCGCGGAAGCGAACGAGGGCGCGTTCAAGTTCGCGCGTCGGTGGGCCCGCACCCAGGGTGAGGCCAAGCACGAGATCATCGCGTTGCGCGGGGCGTTTCACGGCCGCCTCTTCGGCACGCTCGCCGCGACGGACCGGCCGGCCTACCGTCTGCCATTCCGCCCGCTGGCGCCTGGCATCTCGATCTTCGAGCGCGATCTCAAGGAGCTCGATGCCGCGCTGAACTCGGATACCGTCGCCGCACTGATCGTCGAGCCGATTCAAGGCGAAGGCGGCGTGCGTGTGCTCGATCACGGCTTCCTCCGTGAGCTGCGCGCCGTCACCGCCGCACGCAACATCGCCCTCATCCTCGACGAGATTCAATGCGGCCTCGGTCGCACTGGGACGCTGTTCGCCTATGAGCAAGCGGGCATCGAGCCCGACATGGTCACGCTGGCGAAGCCCATCGCCGGTGGGCTGCCGATGGGTGCCGTGCTGATGACCGACGCCATCGCCAACGCGATGCAGTACGGCGATCATGGCACGACGTTCGGCGGCGGACCCTTTGTCGCGTCGGTCGCGCTGCATGTCCTCGATCGGCTCTCGGATCCGGCGCTCCTCGCCCACGTCCGGGAGACGGGGGAATGGTTCGGTCACGAGCTCGGAGAGATCGCGCACCGGACCAGCCGTATCCGGCAGGTGCGTGGGACGGGGTTCATCTGGGGGATCGACGTCATGGGCACGGCGGCGCACGTCGTGAGCGAAGCGCTCGCGAACGGACTCCTCGTGCTCACGGCCGGCGAATACACCGTCCGCATCCTTCCGCCGCTCGTCGCTACCAAGGAGGAGCTCGCGCGCGGGCTGCAGATTCTCGAAGAGGTTCTCTGATGGCTCCTGACTTGTTCGTCCGTCGAGCGCGGCCGCAGGATGCGGTCGCGATTTCGCGGCTGAACAATTCGTTCGCCAACGAAGGACAGATGTTGATCCGCACGCCCGAGATGATCGCGCTCGCGATCGACGACTATCTCGTCGTCCAGAATGCTCGCGGGGAATTGCTCGCCTGCGGTGCGCTGAAGGAATATTCTCCGAGCGTCGCCGAGGTCGCCGCCATCGCCGTGTCGCGAGAGGCGCATGGCCGCGGACTGGGACGCACGATCGTGCGCGCGGTGGAGGACCTCGCCCGCATGCGCGGCATTTACGACGTCTTCGCGCTCACGCTGCAGCCGGACTTCTTCGCGGCGATCGGCTATCAACGCGTCGATCGCGCGCGCTATCCCGAGAAGATCCGCCGTGACTGCCTTGGCTGTATGCGCCGGTTCGCGTGCAATGAGATCTGCTTCGCGAAGAACCTCATGCTCGAAGAGATCGACCAAGCGGCGTGATCCTTGACGTCCCACCAGCGCGCCGCCGCGCTCGTCCGGCGCCGGGCGGGCGGCGTGTAGATTTCATTCGAACGTGCCAGCGGCGCCCGGAGACGTGCTCCGTGCCGCACGGCGCAGCCACCGGCATGTCTCCATGTCGTACCTTCGCTCGTCGCGCGTCGTCGCCGGCCTCGGCGTCGCCCTCGCTGCCACTTTCACTGGCACGGCATGGTCGCAGTCCGGTCCGACGCCGCGGCCGACGCTCGTGGTGTTTCTGACGGTCGACCAGATGCGGCCAGACTACTTCGATCGGTGGAGCTCGCAACTCACTGGCGGGCTGGGACGGTTGTCGAGGCAGGGGGCATTCTTCACGAACGCCTATCAGGACCACGGCGTGACGGAGACCGCACCCGGCCACTCGGTGACGATGTCGGGCCGCTTTCCCCGCTCGACCGGCATCATGCGCAACGCCGCCGGTGTGGAGGATCCGCAGGCACCGCTCCTGACGTCGCGCGATCCGGGCGCATCGCCATTCCGTTTTCGCGGATCCACCCTGATCGACTGGATGCGATCGCGCGATCCGCGATCGCGCGCACTCTCGATTTCACGCAAGGATCGTGGCGCCATCCTCCCACTCGGGCGCGCCAAGCAGAACGTGTTCTGGTACGCCACGTCGAACGGTGAGTTCACGACCAGTCGATATTACGGCGACACCCTGCCCAGCTGGATCCGCCGCGTCAACGCGCGGCGTGTACCACAGCGCCTCGCCGGACAGTCGTGGACGCTGCTGCTGCCGCCGAGTTACTACGCGGAGCCGGACAGCGTCGCGCAAGAAAGCGCGGGAACCGACTTCACCTTCCCGCACGTGCTCTCGACGGAACCCAATCGTGCCGCGGCCGAGCTGCCGGCGACACCGTGGATGGACCAGCTCACGCTTGATGCGGCGCTCGAGGGACTGCAAGCGCTCAACCTCGGACGGGGACCGCAACCGGATCTGCTCGCGATCTCGCTGTCGGCGACCGACTACATCGGTCATCGCTATGGCCCGGACTCACGTGAACAGCACGACAACATCGTGCGACTGGATCGAAACCTCGGCGCGTTCATCGATTCGCTCTATAGGCTGCGGGATTCGGCGAGCATCGTGTTCGCGCTCACGGCCGACCATGGAGTGACGTCCTTTCCCGAGCTCGTCGCGCAACGAGCGCGTCGCCCGGTTCCGCCGCGATACGATCTTCGTCCACTGGTGGCCGATCTGAAAACCGCGCTGAGGAATGCCGGCATCGACACGGAGGCCGTCGTGTTCGACGGCGCGCTCGTCGTCGTCGACCGCGAGGCCTTCACGCGCAAGCACGTCGATCCCGAACCGATTCTCGCCCGGTTCGTCGAGGCGCTCCGGCATCGGCCAGCAGTCGCACGCGTCGACCGCGTCCGCGACCTCGCGCGTCGCGACACGGTGCACGATGCCATCGCACGACGCTGGCTTCACATGATCTCGCCGGATGCATCGGTCGAGTACGTGGTGACGCCGGTGCAGGGTGCCTACCCGAGTGGAGCAACGGTCGCCGAGCACGGCTCCCCGTACGACGACGATGCGCACGTGCCCGTGATCTTCTACGGGCCCGGGGTCCAACGCGGACGCTTTGCAGCGCGCGCCCTCGTGGCCGACATGGCGCCAACCTTGGCGCGGCTGCTCGGTGTCGTGCCGACCGAACGGCTGGACGGTCACGTGTTGACGAGTGCGCTCACGGATCCAACTCCTCGTTGACGAACTGATGGCCGGACCGCGCAAGATTCGAGGGTTCACCGGCCTCCAGCAGGCGTTCGACGAAGTGCGCTTCGGCGCCGAACGGACGCTCAATCTCCGCGCGTCGCTGCCGACCGGCGCCGAGGCGTCCCGACGAGTCGATCTCTGGCTGCGCGAGCGGCAGGTGCAGAAAGCCGACGAGCTGCTCGTGATCACCGGACGAGGGAACAACAGCGAGAACGGCATCTCCGTGGTGCGCGAGGCGGCGATCCGGGTCTTCCGCGAGCTTCAACGAAAGGGCGTCGTCGCATCGTTCGTGGAGCACACGCCGGGATCGTTCGTCGTGACCGTGATGCCGATGGCGGCGATGCTAGAGGCGGCGAAGCGGCGACGCGAGCCGGAACAACAGCCGCCGCCCGCTTCGCCGCCAACCCTCGCGGCTCTCGACGACGAGACACACGTCCTGCTTCGTGCGCTCGCGGAACGCTCTCTCGACGCGATCGGCGTGCGCGAGCGCGGACCATTTCTCGAAGGTGAAATGCTGCGGCTCTTCGGTATTCTCGGCGCGAGCGCCGGCAGCGGCGCGGATCGGGATCGACGATTCCACGATGCGATAGAACGAGCGATGGCCGAGTCCGACTAGCTGACCCACTCACCAATCTCACGGGCAATGACGCTTTGTTCGATTCGGTCCTTCGCGAGCGCCGCCGCTGTGCTCTGCGCGATGTTGGCCAGCTACGCGCCGGCGCAGGGCCAGACCGCCGTCACGATGCCAGGCTACCTCACCACCGGCGTCGCCGCGCAGCGCGCGCTGGAGACCGACGCGATCGCTCGACCGCGGGCCAGCCGTGCGCGCACACACTCGAGTGTACTGTCGGCTGACACGCACGTCGCGGGCTCACCGGAACAGGAGCGAACGCGTGACTACGTGATCCAGCAGATGCGCGCGATGGGATTGGAGACGGAGGTGCGGGCGTATCGCGCGTTCCTTCCGTATCCGACCGCGGTGCGAGTGTGGCGCGTCGCGCCCAGCGAGATGGCGCTCTCGCTGTCCGAACCGCCGGTGGCGGGTGACCCGAGTTCGTCGCGTGCGCAGTATCCCACGGTCAACGGGTACAGCGGAGTGGGCGACGTGACGGGCGACGTCGTGTACGTGAACTACGGGCTGATCGAGGACTACGCGCATCTGGATTCGATCGGGATCTCGGTACGCGGCCGCATCGCCGTGGCGCGATACGGACGGTCCTTCCGCGGCATCAAGGCCCGCGAAGCGGAGCGTCACGGCGCCGCCGCGCTGCTGATCTACAGCGATCCACAGGGCGATGGGTATGTGCGCGGGGATGTTTACCCGGACGGGCCGATGCGAAATCGCGACGGCGTGCAGCGCGGCAGCGTGCTGAACGGCGCGGGCGACCCCGCAACTCCGGGCTACGCCAGCACGGCGACCGCCGCGCGTCTGACACCGGAGCAGATGGACATCCCACACATCCCCGTTGTGCCGATCTCGTACGCCAATGCCTCTGAGCTACTCGCCGGACTGCGCGGGCGAGACGTCCCCGACGTGTGGCAAGGCGGGCTACCGTTTCGATATCATGTCGGTCCAGGTCCCGTGCGCGCGCGCGTGCAGGTGGCGGACGACCGCGCGACTCGCGGCACGAAGATGATCTACGACACGTTCGGAGTCGTGCGCGGAAGCGAGTACCCGGACGAGCTGGTGCTCATCGGTGCGCATCGCGACGCATGGGGACCAGGGGCCGCGGACAACGTGAGTGGAACGGTCAGCGTGCTGGAGGCGGCGCGCGCCGTCGCGGAGTTGGTCAAGGCAGGACACCGTCCGAAGCGGACGATCGTCTTCGCGACGTGGGACGCCGAAGAGTGGGGGCTCATCGGGTCAACCGAGTACGTGGAGGACGATTCACTTCGCCTGGTGCGGGGCGGCGTGGCGTATCTCAATCAGGACGTCGCCGCGGAAGGCGTGCGCTTCAGCGCTGGCGGGTCTCCTTCTTTGCGTTCGCTTCTGCGTCAGATCGCGCGCCAGGTACCCGATCCGAATGGGGACGGCAGCGTGTACGACGAATGGCAACGCACGGGGCAGCTCACCGACACGACGACGCCGGCGATGACCGATCCCGGCGGCGGGTCGGATTTCGCGGGTTTTTACAACCATCTGGGCATTCCGATCCTGGACTGGGGGTTCGGCGGCGCATCCGGCATGTACCACTCGCAGTACGATGATTTCGCGTGGATGTCGAAGTTCGGGGATCCGACCTACGAGTTTCATGCAGCAGCTGCGCGCATTGGCGCGGCGCTGGTACTTCGCCTCGCGAATGCCGACGTCCTACCGTACGACTACGTCGAGTTCGCGCGCACGATGCAGCGCTATCTCCCCGGCCTCGACCGCTCGCTCGCCACGCGAGGATGGTCCGCGACGACCCGCGACCTGCGCAGCGCGATCATGAGAATGGAGCATGAAGCGTCCAGCTTCACCAACGCGCGCGACGCGGCGATGGCCGGTTCGCTTTCGCGCACTCGGCTCATCGCGACGAATGCCGCGTTGCGCGATGTGGAACGCGCGCTGACGCGACCGACCGGTCTCCGATCGCGTTCCTGGTATCGCAGCCTCGTGTACGTGGCCGATGAGGACAATGGGTACGCAACGATGGTCTTCCCATCGGTCAACGAAGCAATCCGCGCACATGATGAGAAGCTCACGACGAATGAGATGACCGACCTCACCACGCGCTTCGATGCAGCAGCGCGCGCGCTCTCGGTGGCTCGCAACGCATTGGGGACGTGACGCTGCTCAGACGGCGCTCCGGTTGAGTCCGTGCGACGCACGCGGCCTACCTATTGCGTCGCCGCGATTCTGTTTGCGTCGGCGAGGCCACGGTGGTGACAAGAGACGGCAGCACGGGACTGGCGATTGCGCGCCTGTCCGAGACCGAGCGAATTGCCCTGGAGAGCTACGCCGCACGCGCGACGTGGCCCGCCGGCTTCCAGATCTATGAGCGTGGGACGAGCGCGGATGGCACGTTCGTCGTCGTGCGCGGTCGCGTCGTGTTGCGGAGCCGCGTCCGCGCCGGGCGCGGATTCGTTCCGTGGGTCGCCACCCCAGGAGAAACGTTTGGCGCGGAAGGGCTCTCGCCACGCGGTCAGTACGCGACTGATGCGCGCGCCGACGAGGAGACGGAGACGCTGTTCATCAGCTCCGCGAACCTTCGAGCGTTCGTGCGCGAGCAACCAAACAGCGCGCTTGCACTGATCGGACAGATCATGTCCGAGCGCACCGCTCTGCTCGACAAGCTGCGCGAGCTCACGACGCTCTCCGTCGAGCAACGACTCGTCGCCGCGCTGCGTCGCATGGCCTCGCATGATAGCTTCGTGCGAGAAGACGGACGCATCGAGCTCTGTAGCTCGCGCTATCGGCTTCTCTGCGAGTTGGTGGGCGCCACGCGCGAATCCGTGTCGCTCGTGCTTGGGCGCCTGACGGGAGAGGGGCTGGTCGAGCGCTCCGGGAGTACGCTCTACGTCACGCCATCGCAGCGTCTGTTCGATCGGCTGGATCGCACGAGCGATGAGGTCCTGCTCGTGCCCACCCTCGCCGACGTCACGCCGACCGCTCCCCTGCAGTAGTCGCTGGACGAACGCGCATTCGGCACCGGGTCGCGAAACAGATCGACGCGGCGCGACGCGGCGCGGCGGGCGTATATTCTCGATCACGCCCCCTCCAGATGCGAGACTCGTACGAGTGGCCTGGTCGAACGATGCGCCGCTATTGAGGACCACTTCCGCTGCGGGCGATTGATGGTCCTCCCCGTCCTGGCCGCGCTTGCGGCAACACTCGGAGGTATCGCCCTGAGTCGCGGCGCGGCGCGGCGTGCCGAGCACGAATACGCGGCCCGCCGCGTTCCTGGCCCCGACGGCGTCGTGCCGGGCGCCGAGGGGTTCATGCTCCGCGGATCGAACGGACGCGCACTGTTGCTGGTACATGGCTCGGGCGATACGCCGCAGACACTGCGATATCTCGCTGGGCGGCTCCAGGCGGCCGGATTCACCGTCTCCGCGCCGCTGCTCCCGGGACACGGGCGCGGCTTGCGCGACTTCGCGACGGCGACGGCCGCCGACTACGTGCGCTGTGTGCGCGAGGAGCTCGACAGGCTGCGCGCCGAGTTCGCGTGGGTGGGCCTTGTGGGTCTCTCGATGGGGGGCGCGCTCGCAACACGACTCGCCGCGAAGGATCTCGACGTGCGAGTGCTCGTGTTGCTCGCGCCGTACCTCACGCCGCCCGTCTCTGTGACGCTCGTCGGGCGATTAGCTCGACTCTCAGAGCTCGTGTTCCCATACCTGGGTGGCCGTGGTGACGCCTCGGTCCACGATCCGATCGCACGTGCGGAGAGTTTCTCATACGGCGCCTTCCCACCGGGCGCGGTCGGCGCGCTCGTCGAGACGGCGGCGGCCGCGCGGCGTGCGCTGCCGCTCGTCACCGCACCGACGCTCGTGGTGCAATCCCGGGAGGACAACCGAATCCCCTTCGCGTTGGCCGAGCGGGCGACGGGGTCGCTACGCGCGCCGACCGAACGCCACTGGGTTGCCGGGTGCGGGCACGTCATTACCGTGGACTATTGTCGCGCAGAAGTCGCGTCGCTCGTTCTCGACTTCCTCGCGCGCCACGCCGACTGAATTCGTCGGCGTGGCGCGCAGAGCCGGCAGCCGGTCAGCCGGAGACGCGCTCGACGATGTTCTCGCCCAGCTCCTTCACCGCGTCCACTCCCGACGACATCGCCGACTGCGCCTGCTCGACGACGCCGCTCGCCACGCGCTTCACGCGCTCGAGTGGGGACGCCGACTTCCGCGGCGCCGCGCGCTTGGTGCCGCCACGCTTTGCCGTCGACTGTTTTGCCGTCGACTTCTTCGCGGTCGACTTCTTCGCGGTCGACTTCTTCGCGGTCGACTTCT